>NZ_CAWORF010000037.1:0-33886 GCF_963883545.1 Escherichia sp. E4702
GTCGTGAGACAGGTTCGGTCCCTATCTGCCGTGGGCGCTGGAGAACGTGAGGGGGGCTGCTCCTAGTACGAGAGGACCGGAGTGGACGCATCACTGGTGTTCGGGTTGTCATGCCAATGGCACTGCCCGGTAGCTAAATGCGGAAGAGATAAGTGCTGAAAGCATCTAAGCACGAAACTTGCCCCGAGATGAGTTCTCCCTGAGACTTTAAGTCTCCTGAAGGAACGTTGAAGACGACGACGTTGATAGGCCGGGTGTGTAAGCGCAGCGATGCGTTGAGCTAACCGGTACTAATGAACCGTGAGGCTTAACCTTACAACGCCGAAGATGTTTTGGCGGATGAGACATCGATAAGTAAGCTTGATAACAGATTAAATTAACCGGCGATAAGCGGGTTAATAAAACAGAATTTGCCTGGCGGCCTTAGCGCGGTGGTCCCACCTGACCCCATGCCGAACTCAGAAGTGAAACGCCGTAGCGCCGATGGTAGTGTGGGGTTTCCCCATGCGAGAGTAGGGAACTGCCAGGCATCAAATTTAGCGTGCTGATATGGCTCAGTTGGTAGAGCGCACCCTTGGTAAGGGTGAGGTCCCCAGTTCGACTCTGGGTATCAGCACCACTTTTTAGGTTAAAGTTCGGCAGATTAGAAAAGAATTTGTCTGGCGGCAGTAGCGCGGTGGTCCCACCTGACCCCATGCCGAACTCAGAAGTGAAACGCCGTAGCGCCGATGGTAGTGTGGGGTCTCCCCATGCGAGAGTAGGGAACTGCCAGACATCAAATAAAACAAAAGGCTCAGTCGGAAGACTGGGCCTTTTGTTTTATCTGTTGTTTGTCGGTGAACGCTCTCCTGACCAGGACAAATCCGCCGGGAGCGGATTTGAACGTTGCGAAGCAACGGCCCGGAGGGGGGCGGCAGGACGCCCGCCATAAACTGCCAGACATCAAGTCAAGCGAAAGGCCATCCGAAAGGATGGCCTTTTTGCTTTTCGAACTAACATTCAATTAATGGATAACCTGCGATAAAAATGCCCTCGTACGCTCCGATTTAGGATGCGCAAAAAATTCATCCGGTGCAGCTTGCTCCACGATTTCTCCGCGATCCATAAAAATCACTCGATCAGCGACAGTTCGCGCAAATCCCATTTCATGTGTTACACACAACATTGTCATACCCGACTGCGCCAGCCCAATCATCGTATCCAGCACTTCTTTCACCATCTCCGGATCGAGCGCTGACGTAGGTTCATCAAACAGCATGATCTTTGGTTTCATACAAAGTGACCGTGCTATGGCAACGCGTTGCTGCTGACCACCGGAGATCTGCCCGGGAAACTTCTGTGCATGTTCGGCAATTCTCACCCGCTCAAGGTAATGCATCGCCAGAGCTTCAGCCTCTTTCTTCGGCATCTTACGCACCCAAATCGGTGCCAGGGTACAGTTCTGTAGAACGGTCAGATGAGGGAAGAGATTGAAATGCTGAAAGACCATTCCCACTTCCTGCCTGACGCGCTCAATATTGCGGATATCTTCATTAAGTTCGATGCCATCTACCACGATCCGTCCCTGTTGATGTTCTTCCAGATGATTAATACAACGAATGGTTGTCGATTTACCGGAACCTGAAGGGCCACACAGAACGATCCGTTCGCCCGGTTGCACGGTTAAATTTATATTTTTCAAAACATGGAATTGTCCATACCATTTATTGACGTTTTCC
This sequence comes from Escherichia sp. E4702, assembly GCF_963883545.1. NCBI lineage: Bacteria > Pseudomonadati > Pseudomonadota > Gammaproteobacteria > Enterobacterales > Enterobacteriaceae > Escherichia > Escherichia sp. E4702. The sequence goes on from NZ_CAWORF010000037.1 coordinate 1,719, forward strand.
AGCGTAATCATCGCGTTAGCAGGTTGCAGTAAAATTTGGCTCATAGTGTCCTCAATGCGGTGTACGCCCGGTGTTAAAACGTTTTTCCAGATGTTGGCTATAGCGCGACATGCTGAAACAGAAGATCCAGTAGATCAGTGCGGCGAAAACATACCCTTCTGTGGACATACCCAGCCAGGCGGGGTCAACGGTTGCCTGCTGAACGCTACTGAAAAGATCGAACAACCCGATGATGATCACCAGACTTGTGTCTTTGAATAGCGCGATGATGGTATTTACCAGTCCTGGAATCACCAGCTTCAGTGCCTGGGGCAGAATAACCAGCCCTTGAGTTTTCCAGTAACCCAACGCCAGCGACTCTGCCGCTTCGTATTGCCCTTTGGGCAGCGCCTGTAATCCGCCTCGCACGACTTCCGCAACGTATGCTGACTGAAACAGGATCACGCCGACCAACGCACGAATCAGTTTGTCGATGCTGGTGCCTTCCGCCATAAAGAGCGGCAGCATGACTGAAGACATAAACAGTACGGTAATCAGCGGTACGCCGCGCCAGAACTCGATAAAAATGACCGATAAGATACGCACAATCGGCATATGGGAGCGGCGACCTAACGCCAGTAAGATCCCCCACGGTAGCGCCCACGCAATCCCAACTGATGCAATAATTAAAGTTAGCGTCAGCCCGCCCCATTGCCGGGTTTCAACCCGCTCAAGACCAAAAAAACCGCCATACATCAGCCACCAGACAATCAGTGGGTAGATAACCGCCCAGACCGCAATATAGCGACCGCGATGCGGGAGTATTTTCCAGAACATTGGTGCGATAGACACAAGGCCAATCAGTAATGCCAGGTTAATTCGCCAGCGTTGGTCGTGTGGGTAAAGCCCATACATAAACTGACCAAATCGTTCGTGGATGAAGACCCAACAGGCACCGGCTTTTGTGCAGTCGGCACGCGTTGAGCCAACCCAGTTAGCCTGCAAAAATGCCCAGTTCAGCAACGGTGGGATCAGTTCCCACATCAACCATATGCAGCCAATAGTCAGCAGGCTATTGCCCCAGCTGGAGAACAGGTTTTTGCGCACCCATACCATAGCGCGGCTTGAGTTATGGCTCGCCGGGCGCGGGGGATGAGACAGCAATACTTTTGTCATCATGACTCCTTAGCGTTCAACGATCGCGATGCGGCGGTTATAGATATTCATCAGCAGCGAGATAGTCAGGCTGATAATCAGATAGACCGACATGGTCATGGCTATCGTCTCGATGGCTTGCCCCGTCTGGTTCAGCACGGTGCCAGCAAACAGCGAAACCATATCGGGATAGCCAATAGCGGCGGCAAGAGAGGAGTTTTTGACGATGTTGAGATACTGGCTGGTTAACGGCGGAATAATCACTCGCAGTGCCTGGGGAATAATGACCTGGCGTAGCGTAACTGGGTTGGGCAATCCCAGCGAGCGAGCCGCTTCATGTTGACCATAAGGCACTGCCTGGATCCCGGCGCGGATAATCTCGGCGATAAATGCAGAGGTATAAACCGAAAGTGCTAGCGTTAAGGCTGCCAGTTCAGGAATTAAAACCATCCCGCCGCGGAAATTAAAGCCTCGAAGGGCTGGGACATCCCAGTGTAGTGCTGCGCCAAAAAGCCATTGCGCCAGTAAAGGTAAACCAATGATCAACACAACGGCGCAAGGCCAGGTACGGCGCAGTTGTCCGGTCTTTATCTGGTGCGTTTTATTAAAACGGAATAGTCCAACAGAAATGGCTATAGCAATAACAACAGTCAGGATAAACGCAATAAATCCATCTCCCAGCTGCGGCGACGGAATATAGAGCCCACGATTGCTCAAAAAGGCGAGCTCAAACGCGCTCACTGCCTGGCGTGGTCCGGGCAAATTGCGCAACACGGCAAAGTACCAGAAGAAGATTTGCAGCAGCGGGGGAATATTACGGAAGATCTCAATATAAATTGTGGAAAGCTTTCGTAGCAGCCAGTTGTCCGAAAGTCTCGCCAGACCGATAAAGAAGCCCAGGACAGATGCGAATACGATACACAATGCTGAAACCAGTAGCGTATTGAGTAAGCCGACAATAAAAACGCGTCCGTAGGTATCGCCCTGCTGGTAATCGATCAAATGCTGGACGATCCCGAAGCCTGCGCCGCGATCCAGAAAGGCAAATCCTGATGTTATGCCGCGATTGTTTAGATTCGTCACGGTGTTGTGAAATAACCAACCAACAATGCCGACGACGGCAACAACGGCGAGGATCTGGAATAACCAGGCGCGAACCGTAGGGTTGGTAAAGGAGAGTGAGCCTTTAACGGTTGAGCGGCGATGGGGCATATAAACCTCGGAAACCATAACGCTGAAGAGAGCGCCGCCGTAGCGACGCCCGTTACCTCACACCGACTTAACGCACGGGCGGCGCGTACTGAATACCGCCGTTATTCCAGAGATTATTTTGCCCACGTTTAATTTTCAGCGGGCTTTCTGAACCTACATTACGCTCAAAAATTTCCGAGTAGTTACCCACCTGTTTGATGATGTTGTAAGCCCATTTATTATCCAGCTTCAGATCCTTGCCGTAATCGCCCTCTTTACCCAGCAGATGCGCCATATCAGGCGTAGCTGGATTAGCCGCTTTTTCATCAACGTTTTGCGAGTTAACGCCCATCTCTTCAGCATTCAGCATGGCGAAAAGCGTCCAGCGCACAATAGAGAACCATTCATCATCGCCACGACGGACGACCGGACCAAGCGGTTCTTTAGAGATAACTTCTGGCAGGACAATCCATTCGGCAGGATTACTTAATTTGATCCGCAGGGCATACAGTTGCGACTGATCCGAGGCCAGCGTATCGCAGCGGCCAGATTCCAGAGCCTTCGCTGATTCGTCTGAGCGATCGAAGGTTACTGGCGTGTACTTCATATTGTTTGCCTTGAAGTAATCGGCGACGTTGAGTTCGGTATCAGTCCCCGCCTGAATACAGACTGTTGCGCCATCCAGTTCTTTCGCGCTTTTTAATCCCGCTTTATCGTGCGTCAGGAAGCCAATGCCGTCGTAATAAGTGACGCCAGTAAATGCCATTCCCATTCCTGCGTCGCGGGATGAAGTCCAGGTCGTATTACGGGAAAGCAAATCCACTTCCCCTGACTGTAAAGCGGTGAAGCGTTCTTTTGCTGTGAGTGGGGTATATTTCACTTTCGTGTCGTCACCAAATACAGCAGCGGCAACACCACGACAAACATCTACATCAATACCTGAAAACTTACCGTCTGCATCGGCATAAGAGAACCCAGGTAATCCGTCACTGATCCCGCATTGCACAAACCCTTTATTCTTTACGGCATCAAGTGTCGCGCCAGCATGCGCCTGATTTGCAACGGCAAGCAGCACGCTGGCGGCAGCCAGTGTGGCTATCATCATCTTTTTCATAATGCTTCCTGTGAGGCGAAAATTATCGTTATAGGACGTTTGGGAAACGTCTTTTACCTGTCTGTGGCCATCCTTTTATAAGCAAAAGTAGTGCCAGCTTTTGCGCACGATTCCACGTCGCAATAAGCTGAGTGTAGACAGGAAATAATAAAAACATCGCCTCGCAATGGTGCGAAAATGAAACATACGCCACATTTTAGCGCAAAATATTTATTCGCATTTTACTAAGCAGGATAATGATTGTTAGCGTGAGCATGTGTTTTAAATGAGGGTAAAAACTAATGGATGTGTTATTTCGATAGTTCGAAATAAAATGCTAAATTAAAAGGGAATAAGCTAGCAGAATATAGTTGTATTTTATCTTACGGTGAGATTCTGTACCGTTAAACAGAGCGCGGAACTCCGCGCTCTGTTCAGTTATTTCGACAGAGCGATGATCCCCATCGTCAGGCCAGCAACAGCCGCTGCCCCGCCAGCAATAGCCCCAGCCGTTTCCCAGTTATCCTGAGTCGTACCTTTCATACAGGTATTGGTGTGAACCAGACGGCCCTGATCGTCATAAACCGGAACGCAGGGTGAATCGTGAGCGCAGCCCGCCAGCAATGCGGTGAGCAATGCGACAGGAATTAATCTTTTCATGGTGTTACCTCAGTAATAACGCTACCGCTTAATAAGCTAACTTTCTTATTAACGTGCTGAATTCCATTTTATCACCGGGAGTTATAATTATTGCGAGATGAATAATGACAAATTATGTGAATTGTAAAAATAATGAAGGGAGAAAGAATGAATGTACTCAATTCAAAAGTTAATGAATCATTAACTCATTAATTTTTATAGTTTTAACTGCAAATTACAAAGGCGTCCGAAGACGCCTTTGTGTCTTAAATTTACCCTTTAAAGCAACGGCGGATCACCACAAAGAACACGGGGACAAAGAAGATTGCCAGCAATGTTGCGGAAATCATGCCACCCATGACTCCAATCCCTACCGCGTTCTGCGCGCCGCTTCCCGCACCATTACTGATAGCCAGCGGCAATACGCCGAGAATAAAGGCGAGTGATGTCATCAGAATAGGACGAAGACGCATACGTACAGCCATCAGTGTCGCTTCAATGACACCTTTCCCCTCTTTCTCCATAAGGTCTTTGGCGAACTCAACAATCAAAATAGCGTTTTTAGCCGATAAGCCAATTGTCGTTAACAAGCCCACCATAAAATAAACGTCATTTTTCTGATTAAAGAGTGTCGCTGCCAGCAGCACGCCGACAATCCCTAACGGCACGACCAACATAACCGAGACAGGAATTGACCAGCTTTCATAGAGCGCCGCAAGGCACAGGAAAACGACCACGAATGAAATGGCTACCAGAGCAGGGGCCTGGTTACCTGACAAGCGTTCCTGATACGACATCCCCGTCCAGTCATAACCGATTCCGTTAGGTAGTTGTGAGGCGAGGCTTTCCATTAGAGACATCGCATCGCCGGAACTGGTGCCTGGCGCAGCTTCCCCCTGAATCTCCATGGAGGGTAGACCGTTGTAGCGTTCCAGACGCGGAGAACCATATACCCAATGTGAAGTGGTAAAGGTGGAGAATGGCACCATTTCGCCGTTAGCGCTGCGGACATAAAGTTTATCGACATCTTCTGGCAGCATACGGAATTTGGCATCCGCCTGAACATATACTTTTTTCACGCGGCCACGGTCGATGAAGTCGTTGACATACGTCCCGCCTAACGCTGTAGAAATGGTCTGATTAATGTCAGAAAGCGAAACGCCTAATGCCTGTGCTTTTTCCTGGTCAACTTCAAGTTTGAACTGCGCAGTATCTTCCAGTCCATTGGGGCGCACACTGACTAAGCTTTCAGGATGTTGCGCCGCCATGCCAAGCAACTGGTTGCGGGCATGGGTTAAGGCATCGTGACCAAGACCCGCCTGATCGATTAACTCAAAGTCGAAACCTGTTGCCGTACCCAGTTCAACAATGGCTGGCATATTGAATGGAATGACAAAACCGTCGCGGATTTTACTCAGTTCCATTTTGGCACGTTGGATTACCGCTTCCGCGCTATTTTCTTCGCCACTGCGCTCTTCCCACGGTTTAAGGCTGACAAAGGCCATCCCGGCGTTTTGCGCCTGACCGCTGAAGCTAAATCCATTGACTGTAAAGACACTTTCAACGTTCGCCTTCTCGTTCTTCAGATAGTAATCCGTCACTTCATCCAGTACTTTTTGTGTCCGCTCTTGCGTCGCGCCAGCGGGCAGTTGGATCATGGTCAGGAAGACACCCTGATCTTCTTCCGGCAAGAAAGAAGAAGGGAGGCGTAAAAACAGCACTACCATTCCGGCGACAATCAACGCATAGATCAGTAAATATCGCCCTGTGGAACCGAGGATTTTGCCAACGCTATTGGTGTAGTGATTAACACTATGATCGAAAGTGGTGTTAAACCAGCCGAAGAACCCCCCCTTATTTTCGTGATGCTCGGCAGAGACTGGTTTCAGCAATGTTGCACATAACGCGGGGGTGAGAATCAGTGCAACCAGTACTGAAAGCGCCATTGCTGAAACAATAGTGATAGAGAACTGTCGATAAATTGCCCCTGTTGAGCCACCGAAGAATGCCATCGGAATAAATACCGCCGACAGTACCATCGCGATACCTACCAGCGCGCCCTGGATTTGCGACATCGATTTTTCCGTCGCTTCTCTGGGGGGAAGTTTATCCTCCATCATTACGCGCTCGACGTTCTCCACAACGACTATCGCATCATCAACAAGAAGCCCGATGGCAAGCACCATCCCGAACATCGTTAGCGTGTTGATGGAGTAACCAAAAGCGGCGAGTATGGCAAATGTCCCTAACAACACGACAGGTACAGCAATGGTGGGTATCAATGTCGCCCGCATGTTCTGCAAGAACAGATACATCACCAGGAATACCAGGATAATGGCTTCAAACAGCGTTTTCACCACTTCCTGGATAGAAAGCTGGACGAAAGGCGTGGTGTCATAAGGGTAAAGAACCTTCATTCCCTGTGGGAAGAACGGCTGTAATTCTGCCAGTTTGGCCTTGATGGCTTTTGCGGTATCAAGTGCGTTAGCTCCCGTTGCCAGTTTAATGCCGAGGCCAGCCGCGGGTTTGCCGTTGATACGGGCGATAACGTTATAGTTTTCACCACCGAGTTCAATCCGTGCGACATCTTTCAGCCGCACTACCGAACCGTCGCTGTTCACGCGCAGGGTGACTTTGCCGAACTCTTCCGGATCTTTTAACCGTGTCTGGGCAATAATCGACGCGTTTAACTGCTGTCCTGGTAATGCCGGCGTGCCGCCTAACTGACCGGCCGCAATCTGGTCGTTCTGTACTTTCAACTGGTTAATGACATCAACCGATGTGAGTTTATATTTGTTCAGCAGATCGGCATCGAGCCAGATACGCATAGCGTACTGAGCACCGAACAGTTGCACGTCGCCAACGCCGTTCAGACGGCTAATGGTATCTTTGACGTTAGAGGCGATGTAGTCGGAAATATCGTCTTGCGTGGTACTTGGGTTATCAGAAACAAAACCAGCCACCATCAAAAAGCTGCTACTTGATTTCTCGACACTTATCCCCTGTTGCTGGACTTCCTGCGGCAGCAACGGTGTGGCGAGTTGAAGTTTGTTTTGTACCTGCACTTGCGCGATGTCTGGATCGGTCCCGGACTGGAAGGTGAGAGTAATTGTCACGCTACCGGCTGAATCGCTGGTGGAGGACATATACATCAGATTATCGATGCCGTTCATATTCTGTTCGATAACCTGTGTCACCGTATCCTGCACGGTTTGCGCATCAGCGCCCGGATAGTTTGCCGACACAGAAACAGCAGGCGGGGCAATGGTTGGATACTGGGCGACGGGCAATTGTAGGATCGCCAGTACGCCCGCCATCATCAGAATAATGGCCAGCACCCATGCAAATATTGGTCGTCGAATAAAAAAGTTTGCCATATCAGATTGCCTTACTTCGACGCAGTATCTGCGGGGGTATCGGTAGTGGCTTTAACCTGCTCTCCCGGGCGAGCTTTTTGCAGGCCGCTGACAATGACCTGATCACCCGCTTTTAGTCCTTCGCTAATCAGCCATTTATCGCCAATGGCCTGGCTGGCGACAACAGGACGCGCCTCAACCTGGCTTTTATCATTAACAATCAGCACGGTAGCGTCACCACGCGGCGTGCGGCTAACTCCCTGTTGCGGGATAAGAATAGCGTCAGGTTGTACACCTTCATCAATCCGTGCGCGCACAAACATACCTGGCAGAAGCGTGTTTTGCGGGTTAGGGAAAACCGCGCGCAGGGTAATGGAGCCGGTGCTTTCATCAACGGTTACATCAGAGAATTGCAGCGTGCCTTTCAGGGGATAGGTTTGACCGTTTTCCATGACCAGCTCTACGTTGCTGGTGGCGTTTTCCTTATGCAAATTCCCTTGCTCTACGGATTGCTTCAGTCTCATGAAGTCGTTGCTGGATTGGGTCACATCGACATAGATAGGATCGAGTTGCTGGACAGTCGCCAGTTCGGTCGTTTGCCCGTTAGTGACGAGAGCACCTTCGGTTACCGAAGATTTGCCGATACGCCCGCTAATTGGCGCAGTCACTTTGGTATAAGCGAGATTGATGCGGGCGCTTTCGACCGTGGCTTTTGCGGCTATGACGGTAGCATCGGCCTGACGAGCATCAGCAATCGCCTGATCGTACTCCTGCTGGCTGATGTATTTCGTACCCACAAGCGGAACATAACGTTTTACCGTCAAATGCGCGATGGACGCGGCAGCTTCGCATTTCGCCAGTTCGCCTTTCGCGCTGTCATAACTTGCCTGATAAGTGGCCGGATCGATCTGGTACAGGGACTGGCCAGCTTGCACATCGCTGCCTTCAGTGAAATTACGATTCAGCACTATCCCGCTAACCTGCGGGCGAACCTCGGCAATACGGAAAGCATTAGTACGGCCTGGTAATTCAGTTTTAACTTCTAACGGGGCAGTATTCACAACATGAACGGTAACCTGCGGTTCACCGACGTGAGCTTTCTCTTCTCCCTTATCGTTACAACCCGCAATTAACGCTGCGGAGATCATGATAAAGGAGGGCAGGAGGAAAAACCTGGCATGTTTCGTCATTACTATTCCTCAAAAAACCAAAAGCGCGTTATTAGCCAGAAAAAGGCAACGCGTTAACTCGCAGAAATAAAAATACAGTTCGCTATCCTACAAATTATCGTCCGGCGATGTAAGGAATAGTTATGAATAGTCGCTATTCAAGGCACGTAAACACAAAAAGAGATTAATATTCTAATGTTCTCATTTGATGTGAGTTGAAAAGAATGGAAGCATTTTAACGCAAAGTGAAATATACATTTATTAAGTAAATATATTATCGATAAACAATAGATTTTACTTATTTGACGATTGGTAGCAGATGGGATTTAGCTTCTCGTATAAATAAACATTAGGTGATACATTACTTCTCGCTGTTTCCCTTATGTTGAATATATTTATTCCTTGAATGATTAATCATGGCAAAAAGAACCAAAGCTGAAGCCCTGAAGACCAGGCAAGAACTGATTGAAACCGCCATCGCCCAGTTTGCGCAGTATGGCGTAAGCAAGACGACGCTCAATGACATCGCCGACGCCGCCAACGTCACGCGTGGCGCAATCTACTGGCACTTCGAAAACAAGGCTCAACTGTTTAACGAGATGTGGCTGCAACAGCCTTCATTGCGTGAGTTAATCCAGGAACGTTTAACGGAAGGGTTAGAACATGATCCTTTCCTGCAATTGCGTGAAAAACTGATTGTTGGCTTGCAATATATTGCCGAAATTCCCCGCCAGCAGGCGTTACTGCAAATCTTATATCACAAGTGTGAATTTAGTGATGAAATGCTGGCCGAGGCAGTAATACGTGAAAAGATGGGCTTTAATCCACAGATTCTGCGTGAAGTATTACAAGCATGTCAGCAACAGGGGGATATAGCTAAAAGCCTCGACTTAGACGTCGTAATGATTATTATTGATGGTGCCTTCAGCGGTATTGTTCAAAACTGGTTAATGAATATAGCGGGTTACGATCTTTATAAACAAGCACCCGCACTGGTCGATAACGTATTAAGAATGTTCATGCCAGATGAAAACATAACGAAATTAATTCATCAACCGAATGAATTAAGTGTCATATAAATTCACATTCTGTCGTGAAAATTCAGTTCGTCACAGTTAACCAGTTTTAGTGGATTAACTGAGTTCATATTGCGGCATTTGTCTGTTTCTGTTGCCAGCAGTTCAATCCACTGCATCAGTAAAGTATCAAACAGAAAAACGAAGACAGCGAAAACGACGAGCCACCAATACTTGCGAATCATTACCTGAGCCTGTGCATGTTTAACCAAGTCTGGCAGGAAATATACACGAAATGAATAATCTGAAAACCAGGCTTACACTTCCTTTACTTTGCAATGAGATCGGGGTCAACTTCGCTGATCCGGCTTCGTTTTGACAGGTTGCCGGTCTTTCTTTTTTTCACTTTCGCCAGCTCTTCCATGGAGTAATGTGACGCGACATCCAGTCGGCGTAGCCCCATCTTGATGTACTCGCTGTTAATCTCAATACCAATGAATTTTCGCCCGGTCGCGATGGCGACGGCACCGGTGGTGAAGCTACCAGCAAACGGATCGAGAACGACATCGCCAGGGTTAGAAGAGGCGAGAATAATGCGCTTCAGTAAAGCTTCAGGCTTTTGCGTCGGATGGTTTTCATATTCATCCATCAAATAACGTACGCGTGGAAAATCCCAGACGTTACCTGGCACTTTTTGATGATTGTAAGGTTGTGGGGGATTTTTGCGATAGTCGATTAATGCACGCTGTGCTCCGGTTTTGGCTTCTACCAGAATAGCATCGCTGTTAAAGGTGTAGTTCTTTGCGTCTTTCACCATCATCAGGATGGGTTCATACATGGAGCCGTAATATTTTTTGGCCTGAACGCCGGAGCTGTCATACGACCAGACGATGCGACTTTTGATGGTAAAAAGCTGGCGGCACTGGAGGTCAATAAAGGGCATGTTTTCCGTGCTGTTCATGATGTACATGCTGCCCTGTTTTTTCAGAACGCGGTGGCACTCTGTAATCACTTCAAATAGCCAGTTAATAAACAGATCTTCTTTCCACGCTTCGATCAGGCCATCGAAATTTTTACCGATGTTATAAGGCGGGTCAGCAAAGATTAGATCAACACTTTCTGCGGGTATCTTTTTAAGTTCAGCTAATGCATCACCGTGGATAATGGTCTTTGCATTGTCGCCAAACCTGGTGGGTTCACATCCTGTTCTCATGGTCACTCCCTTTGCGACACCTATAAAAAAGGCGCTTCCCCATGCCGAGTAGCGCCTTTTAATCAAGCAATTAGCTAACCTGAATTAGTTCATGCCGTACTTTTTCAATTTTTTACGCAGCGTACCACGGTTGATGCCCATCATCAGCGCAGCACGGGTCTGGTTACCACGGGTGTATTGCATCACCATGTCCAACAGGGGCTGTTCTACTTCAGCCAGTACCAGCTCATAGAGGTCATTAACATCCTGACCGTTCAGTTGAGCAAAATAGTTCTTCAGTGCCTGTTTAACCGAGTCACGCAGGGGTTTTTGGGTTACCTGATCCTGAGAGTTAACGGTAGAAACGGTCAGTACGTCAGAATTTACGCGTTGTTCGAACATAGTTCTGTCAGCTCTTTATTTCTGTTTACGCAAAATTTTCGAAGTATGCCTCCAACGCCTCCAGCTGTTCGCTGGCATCCTCAATGGCGTTGAATGTGCGCCGAAACTGGTCATTTGGAGCGTGTTCCTGGAGATACCAGGAAACGTGTTTACGTGCAATTCGGTACCCTTTTGCCGGACCATAAAAGTCATGCAGTTCCCGAACGTGCGCGCAAAGCAAGCGCTTAACCTCTGCCAAAGGCAGCGGGGGCAGCAACTCCCCAGTGTCCAGATAATGCTGGATTTCCCGAAAGATCCAGGGTCTTCCCTGAGCTGCGCGGCCTATCATCAGAGCATCCGCCCCTGTATAGTCGAGCACAGCTCTGGCTTTAAGCGGGTCAGTAATGTCGCCATTCGCGATAACCGGAATGGAAACTTTCTGCTTAACTGCCCGAATACTGTCGTATTCAGCTTCTCCATTGAACAAACAGGCGCGTGTACGGCCATGAATGGTCAGAGCCTGAATGCCACAGTCTTCAGCCAGTTGGGCAATCTCTTCGCAGTTACGGTGTTCCGGCGCCCAGCCGGTGCGAATCTTCAGGGTAACAGGAACGTCCACTGCATTGACGACCTCGGTAAGGATCGATTTAACGACATCCGGGTACTGCAAGAGGGCTGAACCTGCAAGCTTGCGATTCACTTTTTTAGCCGGGCAACCCATATTGATATCAATAATCTGGGCACCGCTTTCCACGTTAATACGTGCTGCATCTGCCATTTCTTTCGGATCGCTACCGGCAATTTGCACGGTGCGAATACCGGGTTCATCAATGTGCACCATCCGTAAACGAGATTTGTCGCTTTCCCAAACCTGAGGGTTAGAAGACATCATCTCGGATACTGTCAATCCGGCTCCCATCTCGTAGCACAACGTCCGAAAAGGTCTGTCTGTAATGCCAGCCATGGGCGCTGCGATCAGGCGATTTCTGAGCTGATATTGTCCGATGCGCATGAGTTAAGAAATGACCATACTGTGACTGCAAGGCGGCGTATATTACGCATTTTTTGCACGAGATGAAAGGCCAAACTTTGACCAATCCTCTGAGATGGATCAAAGAATTGCATTTAAAATGAACTCGTCGGAATAATTAATCATAAAAATCATCACATTAGAAATAAGTGATTAAAATTCGCACTCAAAGAAATTTGAGTAAGTTCTCAATTTTTCTTTATGAATGAAAATTTTGGCACGCAAATTTGCCTAAATAATCAGCAAAATTACGTGCCTTTTGTGACGTTGCTCGCACTTCTCTCTACATCACTATGCCGCATTCTGGCGGTTAATTCTTACGACCAGTAATGCGACACCACTCTTCTTTTTCCACGACCGGGTCCAGAACGAAGCTGTCGGCATAAGCTTCACAAACGCTCTCCGCCTGGCTTGCCAGAATACCGGAAAGGCCCAGCAAACCGCCTGAAACCGGCAGGACGCTGATTAACGGTGACAGTTCACGTAACGGGCCTGCGAGGATGTTAGCGACCACCACGTCGGCTTTCATCGCTTCAGGCTGATCTTTGGGTAAGTAGAGTTCCAGACGCTCAGAAACGCCATTACGTTCGGCGTTGTCGCGGCTGGCCTGAATGGCCTGCGGATCGATATCAATACCAATGGCTTTTGCTGCGCCCAGTTTCAGTGCCGCGATTGCCAGAATGCCGGAGCCACAGCCAAAATCGATGACCGTTTTACCGGTTAAATCGAGGCTGTCGAGCCATTGCAGGCACAGAGAGGTGGTTGGATGAGTCCCAGTACCAAACGCCAGGCCCGGGTCTAACATCACGTTGACGGCGTTTTCGTCTGGCACATCACGCCAGCTTGGGCAGATCCACAAACGTTCACCAAAGCGCATTGGGTGGAAATTGTCCATCCATTCGCGCTCCCAGTCTTTATCTTCCAGTTGTTCGATTTTGTGCGCGAAGCCGGCGCCGAGCAGCGGATGATTCTCCAGAATCGCCACGACTTCATTCATGTCGGTTTCAGCATCAAACAAACCAATCACATCGGTGTCGCCCCACAGGCGCGTTTCGCCCGGCAGCGGCTCAAATACTGGCGTATCGTGGGTATCCTGAAAAGTAATAGATACGGCACCTGCTTCCATCAGCGCATCGCTAAGATCTTCAGCGTTCGCGCCGGTGGTGTTCAGTTTCAGTTGGATCCAAGGCATGGCAAAACTCTTTATTTATCAGTAGTCAAAACGGTAGCTTGCGGGACGGATGTACCGAAACGGTTTCCGACCAGGAAAGCCAGCAAACTTAGTAGTAACGAGGGCACGATAGGGTGGAAGCCCAGGTACTGAATATTCAGCGTCGCGAGTACGGCATACAGCACGCCGCCAACGATCATCGCACTTAGCGCGCCTTTAGCGTTGGCGCGTTCCCAGTAAAGGCCCAGCACCAGCGGCCACAGGAAAACGGCTTCCAGCCCACCGAAGGCCAGCAAATTCAGCCAGATGATCATTTCTGGCGGCTTCCAGGCGGCAAGCAGCAGTAACGCACCGAGAACTAACGTAATTACCGCCGACATCCGCTTCAGACGCGTCTCGTTTTGCATTTGATCCGGACGGATATTCAGATAGAGATCTTTAATGATCGTAGCGGAACTTTGCAGCAACTGGGCGTTGATCGTCGACATGATCGCAGCCATCGGTGCTGCAAGGAAGATCCCGGCAGCAAACGGTGGCAGCACTTTTACCATCAACGTCGGGATCACCAGATCCGGTACGGTGAGATCGGGGATCACTGCACGACCTAACGCTCCGGCCAGGTGCATACCGAACATCAGGATTGCGACTACAATCGTCCCGATGATAATCCCCCGATGCACTGCTTTGCTGTCTTTATAAGAGATACAGCGCACCGCAGTATGCGGCAGGCCAATAACGCCAAAGCACACCAGTACCCAGAACGACGTCATAAAGGCAGGTGACAGAATATCGTCAGCACCTTGTGGCGTAACCAGCTGTGGATCGATGGTTTGCAGCGTCTCTACCGCGTTGCTTAAGCCGCCAGCGGCATGTACCACGCCGACCAGCAGCACAATGGTGCCAACCAGCATCACCAGACCTTGCATGGTGTCGTTCAGCACACTGGCGCGAAAGCCGCCAAAGGCGGTATATAACGCAATACTGATACCGAAAATCAGCAGCCCGGTTTCATAAGGAATACCCGCCGCGGTTTCCAGCAGACGTGCACCGCCGATAAATTGCACGGTCATCGCACCAACGAACGCAACCAGCAAACTCAAACTCGCCAACCACACCAGAAGACGACTCTGGTAGCGGGCAAACAGCATATCGTTCAGCGTCACCGCATTGTAGCGGCGCGCAAGAATCGCGAACTTCTTGCCGAGAATACCGAGCGAAAGCCAGACCGCAGGAAGCTGAATCATCGCCAGCAATACCCAACCCAGGCCGTATTTATAAGCAGCGCCTGGCCCGCCGATAAACGAACTGGCACTGATATAGGTCGCGGTGAGCGTCATCGCCAGCACAATACCGCCCATGGAACGGCTGCCGAGGAAATACTCATTGAGGAAGGTGCCGGTGCTCCGTTTACGCATCGCATAAACAGAGATACCGAACACCACCACCAGATAGGCGACCAGCGGTAGAATCACTTCAAGCTGCATCGTCATCCTCCAACGGGATATCGCGATAGATAAATTTCACCATCGCCCAGCACAGTCCAATAAACAGCAGCGGCGTCAGGATGCAGGCCATCTCAAACCAGCGCGGAAAGCCGGTAAAACCGGGGGCAACGCCAGGTAAGTAAGCTGCTACTAACCATACCGCCAGATACAAAAGGGTCAGCCCCAGCGCCCAGCGCGCCTCTTTATGGGCCTGAACAAAACGAGTGTCCATTTTTTGTCCCTGATGGGTGAAGAAAGCGGGGATTGTACCTTATGGGGATTGTCGATCCCCAGTAATAAAAAAGGCCGGAAAATCCGGCCTTTTGACGCTTTTGCAGTCTTATTTTTCCTGAAGACCGAGTTTTTTCTCCAGATAGTGGATGTTAGTACCACCATGCTGGAAGTTCTCGTCGTTCATGATGCGGATCTGCAAATCAACGTTGGTTTTGATACCGTCGATGATCAGTTCCTGCAGCGCATTCTTCATGCGGGCAATCGCCACGTCACGGTTTTCACCGTAGCAAATCAGCTTACCGATCATTGAGTCATAGTACGGCGGCACGGTGTAGCCCGCGTAGATATGAGACTCCCAACGCACGCCAAAACCGCCTGGCGCGTGGAAACGGGTGATTTTGCCCGGGCTTGGCAGGAAGGTGTTCGGATCTTCGGCGTTGATACGGCACTCTACCGCATGGCCGCGAACGTGAACTTCTTCTTGCTTGATCGACAGCGGTTGACCGGCAGCGATACGCAGCTGTTCTTTGATCAGGTCAACGCCAGTGATCATTTCGGTAACCGGGTGTTCTACCTGAATACGGGTGTTCATTTCGATGAAATAGAACTCGCCGTTTTCGAACAGGAACTCGAATGTACCTGCACCGCGATAGCCGATATCAACACACGCTTTAGCGCAACGTTCGCCGATGTAGCGACGCAGTTCCGGGGTAATGCCCGGTGCTGGCGCTTCTTCGACCACTTTCTGGTGGCGGCGCTGCATGGAGCAGTCACGTTCCGCCAGATAGATAGCGTTGCCCTGACCGTCAGCCAGCACCTGAATCTCGACGTGGCGAGGATTTTCCAGGTATTTCTCCATGTAAACCATATCGTTGCTGAAAGCAGCTTTCGCTTCCGCACGGGTCATGGAGATAGATTGTGCCAGTTCAGCGTCGCCGCGCACTACACGCATACCGCGACCGCCGCCGCCGCCGGAGGCTTTGATTATTACCGGATAACCAATGCGTTTAGCAATGGCGCGGTTTTTATCCATATCATCGCCCAGCGGGCCGTCAGAACCTGGTACGCAAGGAACGCCCGCTTTTTTCATCGCGGCGATTGCGGATACTTTGTCGCCCATCAGGCGAATGGTTTCTGCTTTCGGGCCGATGAAGATAAAGCCGGAGCGTTCAACCTGCTCGGCAAAATTGGCGTTCTCGGAGAGGAAGCCGTAACCCGGATGGATTGCTACTGCGCCGGTGATTTCAGCGGCGCTGATGATTGCCGGGATGTTCAGATAACTTTTTACTGACGGAGCAGGGCCGATACAGACCGTTTCATCTGCCAGTAATACGTGTTTTAGATCGCGATCCGCGCTGGAGTGCACAGCGACAGTCTTGATGCCCAGTTCTTTACAGGCACGAAGAATACGCAATGCAATCTCGCCGCGGTTGGCAATAACAATTTTATCCAGCATGTTCGCCTCGTTACTCGATGACGACCAGCGGCTCGTCAAATTCTACCGGTTGTCCACTTTCGACCAGAATTGCTTTCACAGTACCGGATTTGTCTGCTTCGATCTGGTTCATCATTTTCATGGCTTCAACGATGCACAGGGTATCGCCCACGTTCACTTTCTGACCCACTTCGATGAACGCTTTCGCGTCCGGGCTTGGGGTGCGGTAGAAAGTACCAACCATTGGGGAACGTACGATGTGACCACTGATTTCCGCTGCTGCTGGCGCTTCCATGGAAGGAACGGTCGCCGGAGCGGCTGCGTTAGATTGAGCTGGCTGCTGCATCATTGGTGCAGCGTAAGCTTGTTGCATCATCGGGAAACTTGCGGCAGGTGCTGCACGGCTGATGCGTACTGACTCTTCGCCTTCAGAAATTTCCAGTTCAGAGATGCCTGATTCTTCAACCAGCTCGATCAGTTTTTTAATCTTACGAATATCCATGAGTGGGTTCCGTACTCTTTGTTTAGTGTGATTGTGACAGGCGTTTCACCGCCGTCTGTAAAGCGTATGCCCCGACAGCTGTATGCATAGCGGTAAATTCCAGCAGGCCGGGACGCCGGTCTATTTTGCCCCAGAGTGTCAATGTGAGACTTGACGGACATTGTGCAGCGATCTGCTGCTATCCTCCGGCAAAAAACAAAATATACCTTCGTTGCGCCATTGTCACCTTTTCAGCAGCTTAAAAGCTGCCTCAGGGAGAACGAGGTCGCACATTATAACGATTTCGTAGCAAATGGCAGCTAAATACTGGTCTTATCAGGGAAGATAATCAACAGCTAACATGTAAATAACTTTCAACGTCGCGTAATTTGCAATAAGCCGCACAGTTCACGAAATTAGCGCCACCATTGACGGAACTTCTTATAACGTAAGGCTAAAAGCAGTAATGCCAGCCCGGCGTAGATGATCGGCTGCGGTGAGATAACCTTCACTGACCACAGATAATGTATGGGGGCCAGGATCGCGACAAGATAGACGAAGTTATGTAACTGTTGCCAGTGTTTGCCTAGTTTTCGCTGCATCGCTTGTGTAGACGTGAATGCTAAAGCAAGCAAAATCAACCAACTGATAATACCCAGAGTTAAATAAGGTCGGGTGATTAATTCCTGACCGAATAACGCCAGGTTGTTCACGCCAAGTTCCAGCAATGCATAACTGGTTAAGTGCAGCGTCGCCCAGGCGAAACACCATAAACCTAACAGGCGGCGGGTGCGTATCAATAATGGCTGCTTAGCGTAGCGCGCCAGCGGGGTAATTAACAACGTCGCCAATAAAAATTTCAGCGCAGTCCGACCGGTAAAATGCTGAATATCTTTCACCGGGTCGGCACTTAGTCCGCCATGATTGATTGCCCAAACCAGCCAGACAAACGGCAAAAATCCGGCAAGATGCAGGCAAAATTTCAGCCAGGTAACCTGTTTTGCAGTCAAACGCACTTAGAAGTTCTCCCGTAGATCCAGTCCGCGATAAAGTGACGCGACTTCATCGGCGTAGCCGTTAAATAGTAGTGTCGGTTGGCGTTGCACATCCAGGATGCCGCCTGAACCGATAAATCGCTCAGTGGCCTGCGACCAGCGAGGGTGATCAACATGCGGATTAACGTTGGCGTAAAAGCCGTATTCGTTGGGGGCCGAAAGATTCCAGGTGGTTGGTGGGCGTTCTCGGGTCAGCTTAATGCTCACTATCGACTTGATGCCTTTAAAGCCATATTTCCATGGCACAATCAGGCGTATCGGCGCGCCATTTTGCGGCGGTAGCGCCTTGCCGTAGACGCCGACGGTCATCAGCGTGAGCGGATGCATTGCTTCGTCGAGACGTAATCCTTCTACATAGGGATATTTCAGACCGCCGCCGATAAACCTGTCCTGCTGGCCGGGCATTTGTTCCGGTGCATAAATTGTTTCGAAAGCGACGTACTTCGCGTTGCTGGTCGGCTCTGCCAGCGCCAGCAGTTTATGCAGCGGAAAACCAATCCACGGCACCACCATCGACCACGCTTCCACGCAGCGCATCCGGTAAATCCGCTCTTCTAACGGGAATCGACGGGTTAGCGCATCGTGGTCGAGGGTTAACGGTTTACTGACTTCACCACTGATTTTCAACGTCCACGGATCGGTTTTCAGGCTGCCAGCATTCGCGGCGGGATCGGCTTTATCCAGCCCAAATTCATAGAAATTGTTGTAGCCGGAAACTTTATCTTCCGGTGTCAGTGGCAGGTTATTTTGCCAGGCAGCAGGCTTGCTGAACTCCAGGGGTTTTCCGGCAGGCGCGGGCGGGCGATCGTTCCCTTTGAACCAGCCAAGCAAATCCGCGTGGGCGGCATTTGGTAAAGAGAGGGCGGCGGCGCTGATGCCTAATGCTTTCAGGATCTGGCGCCGTTGCATAAAAAAAGCCGATTCGGCAGTAATGTCTGCGTCGGTGTATTTGCGGTTTATGATTGCATCCTCCAGCTAGCTTTTTTTAAGCATGGTGGAGGCAGGCATTAATGCAAGGTTTCTTCCCAGCGAAAGAATTGACCGTTCCGACGAGTAAATATCTGCGTTGTCAGAGAATGCTCATCTTCGCGATAGAGTTGTTCAGTTATCTGACGCAATGCAGTGATATTCGACGACTCGTCTGCATGGGTAAAAAATAACTTCCCGCGGGAAGGAATCGT
Source organism: Escherichia sp. E4702 (assembly GCF_963883545.1). NCBI lineage: Bacteria > Pseudomonadati > Pseudomonadota > Gammaproteobacteria > Enterobacterales > Enterobacteriaceae > Escherichia > Escherichia sp. E4702. Next base: position 20,961 of record NZ_CAWORF010000037.1, read on the forward strand.
CACCAAAAGTTCGCCACATGCAGGATCGGGGTTTTGTGCCCAAAGATCATCAAGTAACAGCAGGCTGGATTCATAGGTTCCCCCAGCCGAGAGAGCCACAACCTTACCGCCAATAGCTTCCTCATCCAGCATTTCAGCACTAATTTCAGGCAGTATTTGCATGAGATTACTGATAGCTTCGCTGCGGTCAATTGTGACTTCATGGCGCATCAGGAAGCGCATGGTTTCGCTACTATCTTCAGCAAAGAGGATAATTAACTCATCATTAAATGCTTCCCAGGCAAAATCCAGAGAGGCGTTGAGGATTTCTGGATCTGACTCATACTGGCTAAGCTGTTGGCGAACGGTATCCAGCCAGGCTTTTTCTTTGATAACCGGGATGACGCATGGTCCTGACGGTAATGTTTCTACAAGCTGTTTGAGCATATCCTCCGCCACCTTTTCGAGAGGATCGGGTGCTGCCAGATAGCGTTTATAGGCCTCGTCAAGCGTGATTTCCAGCGTTTGGTTGCCAGTATCAATACGCATCAATTTATGGTTAGTTGAAATCATGACTTTCCAGTGCGGATAGCGATTCAACACTTCATGACCAAGATGTTCAACGAATGCCGTCCTGCTAACGGCTTTTCCTGTTAACCGGTTGAAAAACGATTTCAAAATGAGTTCCCTCTCAAAGGATCCTGTGTTGATTTTATTTGCTGATTTTTACCAGCGTACGGCCCTGGATCTGATTGTTAATAATGGCCTCGGCAAATTTATGTGCATCAGCCAGTGAAATCTCTTTTGCCGCCTGGGTATAGAATGATTCCGGTAAATCGGCAACCAGACGCTGCCAGGCTTGCGCACGGCGTGCTGGTGGCGTCATCACTGAATCCACCCCTTGCAAACGGACATTACGCAAAATAAATGGCATGACCGTGGTTGGCAGAGTAAAACCACCCGCCAGACCACAGGCCGCCACGCAGCCGCCGTAATTCATTTGCGCCAGCACTTTCGCCAGCACTTTGTCTCCGACAGTGTCAATCGCCCCGGCCCAAAGCTGTTTTTCCAGTGGACGGGATTCAGCAAATTCATCACGCGGCAGAATTCGGCTGGCACCTAAACTTTTCAGATATTCATGGGTACTTTCGCGACCGGAAACAGCAACCACCTGATAACCTAACTGATGCAACAGCGCCACGGCAGTACTACCAACGCCGCCGCTGGCGCCCGTTACCACAATCTCGCCATCTTGTGGACGAATACCGGCATCTTCCAGGGCCAGCACGCACAGCATGGCGGTAAACCCAGCAGTACCAATAATCATCGCTTTACGTGCGTCCAGACCTTGCGGCATGGCAACCAACCAGTCGCCTTTCACGCGTGCTTGTTCTGCCAGCCCGCCCCAATGATTTTCACCAACTCCCCAGCCCGTGAGTAACACTTCTTGACCAGTATGAAAACGAGGATCTTCACTGGCGCGTACGGTTCCGGCAAAGTCGATGCCAGGAATCATCGGAAAATTGCGGATTATTTTTCCTTTACCGGTTATTGCCAGCGCATCTTTATAATTCAGGCTCGACCAGTGGACATCGACCGTCACATCGCCTTCCGGCAGGCGACTTGCGTCCAGAGTCTGTACAGATGCGAGGGTTTTACCGTCCTGCTGTTCTAAAAGTAACGCCTGCATAAGAAGTCCTCATGTGCATGATGGATTGGAAAATAATTTCTGAAGACTATACTCGCTAATTGAAAAGCAAAGTCGATGAAGCGCAATAAATTGCGAGATAAATCTGATTTGCTAGTATGCCCGCTTCCTCACTATCGGAGTTAACACAAGGATGAGATTAACGACGAAATTTTCGGCCTTTGTCACGCTGCTCACCGGGTTAACGATCTTTGTGACTCTGATGGGCTGCTCGTTAAGTTTCTATAACGCGATTCAGTATAAGTTTAGCCATCGCGTTCAGGCGGTGGCGACGGCGATCGATACGCATCTGGTGTCGTCTGATTTCAGCTCGCTGAGGCCACAAATCAGTGAACTGATGATGTCAGCAGATATCGTTCGCGTGGACCTGTTACACAATAACAAACAGGTTTATACCCTTTCCCGCCAGGGGAGTTACCGTCCTGTTGGCACCAGCGATCTGTTTCGCGAACTGACCGTTCCGTTAGTTAAACATCCAGGAATGTCGTTACATCTGGTTTATCAGGACCCGATGGGAAACTATTTTCACTCGCTGATGACCACCGCGCCGCTCACTGGGGCAATTGGTTTTATCATTATTATGCTCTTCCTTGCAGTACGCTGGTTGCAGCGGCAACTTGCCGGGCAAGAACTACTGGAAACTCGCTCGGCGCGTATCTTAAACGGGGAGCGTGGGCCGAATGTGCTTGGCTCCATCTATGAATGGCCGCCAGGGACCAGCAGTGCGCTGGATATGCTGCTTTCAGAAATTCAGAATGCGCGTGAACAGCACAGCCGTCTTGATACGCTGATTCGCTCTTACGCCGCGCAGGACATCAAAACCGGCCTCAATAACCGTCTCTTTTTCGACAACCAGTTGGCTACATTACTGGAAGATCAAGAGAAGGTAGGGACTCACGGGATCGTGATGATGATCCGCCTACCTGATTTCAATATGTTGAGCGACACGTGGGGACACAGCCAGGCCGAAGAACAGCTCTTCACTCTGACGAATCTGCTGTCGACATTTATGATGCGCTATCCAGGCGCACTGCTGGCGCGCTATCACCGTAGCGATTTTGCCGCGCTGTTGCCGCATCGGACTTTAAAAGAGGCGGAGAGCATTGCCGGGCAGTTGATCAAAGCGGTTGATACCTTACCGAGCAATAAAATGCTCGATCGTGAAGATATGATTCATATCGGCATCTGCGCCTGGCGTAGCGGCCAGGAAACAGAACAAGTGATGGACCATGCCGAATCCGCCACGCGTAATGCGGGATTACAGGGTGGTAATAGCTGGGCGATTTACGATGACTCATTACCAGAAAAAGGGCGCGGCAACGTTCGCTGGCGTACGCTAATCGAACAAATGTTGAGTCGTGGTGGGCCCAGGCTTTATCAAAAACCTGCGGTCACCCGGGAGGGGCAGGTTCATCATCGCGAAATTATGTGCCGCATCTATGATGGTAATGAAGAGGTAAGCTCGGCGGAATATATGCCGATGGTGTTGCAGTTTGGTTTATCGGAAGAGTATGACCGCCTGCAAATCAGTCGTCTCATCCCGCTGTTACGCTATTGGCCGCAAGAAAATCTGGCGATTCAGGTGACCGTTGAGTCGTTGATCCGCCCGCGTTTCCAGCGTTGGCTGCGCGATACGTTGATGCAGTGTGAAAAATCGCAACGAAAACGCATAATTATTGAACTTGCAGAGGCTGATGTTGGTCAACATATCGGTCGCTTGCAACCTGTCATTCGTTTGGTGAATGCTTTAGGGGTTCGAGTTGCCGTTAACCAGGCTGGATTGACGCTGGTAAGTACCAGTTGGATCAAAGAACTTAATGTCGAATTACTCAAGCTTCATCCGGGGCTGGTAAGAAATATTGAGAAGCGAACGGAAAACCAATTGTTGGTTCAGAGCATGGTAGAAGCCTGTTCCGGGACCAACACCCAGGTTTACGCGACTGGCGTACGTTCGCGAAGCGAGTGGCAGACCCTGATTCAGCGCGGGGTTTTGGGTGGCCAGGGGGATTTTTTCGCGTCCTCACAGCCACTTGATACTAACGTGAAAAAATATTCACAAAGATACTCGGTTTAACCTGCCGTTTGATCCGTTTTCACGTAGAATAACGCGCGCTGCGTTTCGTGGGAGTGTGCTTATCTGCTCGCCAGATTGTTGCAGCACATATGCAGATGAATGACCTTACGCAGTTGCAAACAGGCGAGGAATGCTGTTGACGCATTTAGCCTTATCTGGACTCAGGCAGAGATTTGTAACAAAGGAAACGAACTGCACTAATTTTCACCGTAGCAGATGATTTTTGCGCCTTGTCGCTGCTGCGTGTGGTTGGTAAAGTAAGCGGATTTTCTTTTCCGCCCCAGCTTTCAGGATTATCCCTTAGTATGTTGAAAAAATTTCGTGGCATGTTTTCCAATGACTTGTCCATTGACTTGGGTACTGCGAATACCCTCATTTATGTAAAAGGACAAGGCATCGTATTGAATGAGCCTTCCGTTGTGGCCATTCGTCAGGATCGTGCCGGTTCACCAAAAAGCGTGGCTGCAGTTGGTCATGACGCGAAGCAGATGCTGGGCCGTACGCCGGGCAATATTGCTGCTATTCGCCCAATGAAAGATGGCGTAATCGCTGACTTCTTCGTGACTGAAAAAATGCTCCAGCACTTCATTAAGCAAGTGCACAGCAACAGCTTTATGCGCCCAAGCCCGCGCGTTCTGGTCTGTGTGCCGGTTGGCGCAACCCAGGTTGAACGCCGCGCAATTCGTGAATCCGCGCAGGGCGCTGGCGCCCGTGAAGTGTTCCTGATTGAAGAGCCGATGGCCGCAGCAATTGGCGCCGGTCTGCCGGTTTCTGAAGCGACCGGTTCCATGGTGGTTGATATCGGCGGTGGTACTACTGAAGTTGCCGTAATCTCGCTGAATGGCGTGGTTTACTCCTCTTCTGTACGCATCGGCGGTGACCGCTTCGACGAAGCCATTATCAACTATGTTCGTCGTAACTACGGTTCCTTGATCGGTGAAGCGACAGCAGAGCGTATTAAACACGAAATCGGTTCGGCTTATCCGGGCGATGAAGTGCGTGAAATTGAAGTTCGTGGTCGTAACCTGGCTGAAGGCGTTCCGCGCGGCTTTACGCTGAACTCCAACGAAATCCTCGAAGCGCTACAAGAGCCGCTGACCGGCATCGTTAGCGCAGTGATGGTTGCGCTGGAACAGTGTCCGCCGGAACTGGCTTCCGACATCTCTGAGCGCGGAATGGTGCTCACTGGCGGTGGCGCATTGCTGCGTAACCTTGACCGTTTATTAATGGAAGAAACCGGCATTCCAGTCGTTGTTGCTGAAGATCCGCTGACCTGTGTGGCGCGCGGTGGCGGCAAGGCGCTGGAAATGATCGACATGCACGGCGGCGACCTGTTCAGCGAAGAGTAATCGGATGCAGGCAGGGGAAGCGTTTGTTTATCCTGCCTGGTCTGATACGAGAATACGCATAACTTATGAAGCCAATTTTTAGCCGTGGCCCGTCGCTACAGATTCGCCTTATTCTGGCGGTGCTGGTGGCGCTCGGCATTATTATTGCCGACAGCCGCCTGGGGACTTTCAGTCAAATCCGTACCTATATGGATACCGCTGTCAGTCCTTTCTACTTTATTTCCAATGCTCCTCGTGAATTGCTGGATGGCGTATCGCAGACGCTGGCCTCGCGTGACCAACTAGAACTTGAAAACCGGGCGTTACGTCAGGAGTTGCTGCTGAAAAACAGCGATCTGCTGATGTTGGGACAATATAAACAGGAGAACGCGCGCTTGCGTGAGCTTCTGGGTTCTCCATTGCGTCAGGACGAGCAGAAGATGGTGACCCAGGTTATCTCTACTGTTAACGATCCGTACAGCGATCAGGTTGTTATTGACAAAGGCAGTGTCAACGGTGTTTACGAAGGCCAGCCAGTCATTAGCGATAAAGGCGTGGTCGGCCAGGTGGTGGCGGTCGCAAAACTGACCAGCCGCGTACTGCTGATCTGCGACGCGACCCATGCGCTGCCGATTCAGGTGCTGCGTAATGATATCCGCGTTATCGCGGCGGGTAATGGCTGTACTGATGATTTACAGCTTGAGCACCTGCCAGCGAATACTGATATTCGTGTTGGTGATGTATTGGTGACTTCAGGTCTGGGCGGTCGTTTCCCGGAAGGTTATCCGGTGGCGGTTGTCTCTTCCGTGAAACTCGATACCCAGCGCGCATATACCGTGATTCAGGCGCGTCCGACTGCGGGACTGCAACGTTTACGTTATCTGCTTCTGTTGTGGGGGGCGGATCGTAACGGGGCCAACCCGATGACGCCGGAAGAGGTGCATCGCGTTGCTAATGAACGCCTGATGCAAATGATGCCGCAGGTGTTGCCTTCGCCAGATGCAATGGGGCCAAAACTGCCTGAACCGGCAACGGGAATTACCCAGCCAAGCCCGCAGCAACCTGCAACAGGTACTGCCGCTGACCGCTCTCCACAAAGGGCTACGCCGCCGCAGAGTGGTACTCAACCACCTGCGCGTACGCCAGGAGGGCAATAGTGGCGAGCTATCGTAGCCAGGGGCGCTGGGTTATCTGGCTCTCTTTCCTCATTGCGTTATTACTGCAAATTATGCCCTGGCCGGATAATCTTATCGTTTTCCGGCCTAACTGGGTTTTGCTCATCTTATTGTATTGGAGCCTCGCCTTGCCCCATCGCGTAAATGTGGGCACAGGTTTTGTGATGGGTGCCATACTGGATCTGATCAGTGGCTCCACGCTCGGTGTACGGGCGTTATCGATGAGTATCATTGCTTATCTGGTCGCGCTGAAATTCCAGCTTTTCCGTAATCTGGCATTGTGGCAGCAGGCGCTGGTCGTCATGTTGCTTTCGTTGGTTGTGGATATTATTGTTTTCTGGGCAGAGTTTTTAGTGATCAACGTCTCTTTCAGACCGGAAGTGTTCTGGAGTAGTGTTGTCAATGGCGTGCTCTGGCCGTGGATTTTCATGCTGATGCGCAAAATTCGTCAGCAGTTTGCGGTGCAATAATAAAGGTTTCTATGACTTCTCTGTATTTAGCTTCCGGTTCTCCGCGTCGGCAGGAGTTACTTGCGCAACTTGGCGTTTCCTTCGAACGTATCGTTACGGGCATTGAGGAGCAACGCTTTCCGCAGGAGAGCGCGCAGCAATACGTTGTGCGTCTGGCGCGCGAGAAGGCTCAGGCGGGCGTCGCGCAAACGGCGCAGGATCTCCCTGTGTTGGGTGCGGATACCATTGTGATTCTGAACGGCGAAGTACTGGAGAAACCGCGTGATGCCGATCATGCGGTGCAGATGTTGCGCAAATTATCGGGACAGACTCATCAGGTAATGACGGCAGTGGCGTTGGCCGACAGTCAGCACATTCTCGATTGCCTGGTGGTCACCGATGTGACTTTCAGAACGTTAACAGATGAAGATATCGCGGGCTATGTCGCCAGCGGTGAACCGTTAGATAAAGCAGGTGCATACGGTATTCAGGGGCTTGGTGGTTGTTTTGTCAGGAAGATAAATGGCAGCTATCACGCCGTAGTCGGCTTACCGCTGGTTGAAACGTGTGAATTATTGAGTAATTTTAACGCACTGCGTGAGAAAAGGGATAAACATGACGGCTGAATTGTTGGTAAACGTAACGCCTTCGGAAACACGAGTGGCGTATATTGATGGCGGTATTCTGCAGGAAATTCATATTGAACGTGAGGCGCGACGCGGAATAGTAGGCAATATCTACAAGGGTCGTGTAAGTCGCGTACTTCCGGGTATGCAGGCGGCTTTTGTAGATATTGGGCTGGATAAAGCTGCGTTTCTACACGCTTCTGACATCATGCCGCACACCGAATGTGTGGCTGGTGAGGAACAAAAACAATTTACGGTGCGTGACATCTCGGAACTGGTCCGTCAGGGGCAAGATCTGATGGTACAGGTGGTGAAAGATCCGCTTGGTACCAAAGGCGCGCGCCTGACCACGGATATCACGCTGCCATCTCGCTATCTGGTGTTTATGCCAGGAGCGTCTCATGTTGGGGTTTCCCAACGTATCGAAAGTGAATCCGAACGTGAACGCCTGAAAAAAGTGGTCGCCGAGTATTGCGACGAGCAGGGCGGATTTATCATCCGTACCGCGGCAGAAGGTGTAGGCGAAGCTGAACTAGCCTCCGATGCCGCTTATCTGAAGCGTGTCTGGACCAAAGTCATGGAGCGTAAAAAGCGCCCACAGACGCGTTATCAACTGTACGGTGAACTGGCGCTGGCGCAGCGTGTGCTGCGTGATTTTGCCGATGCCGAGCTGGACCGCATTCGCGTTGATTCACGGCTGACTTACGAAGCATTACTTGAGTTCACTTCTGAGTACATTCCGGAAATGACCAGCAAGCTGGAGCATTACACGGGGCGCCAGCCGATTTTCGATCTCTTTGACGTCGAAAACGAGATTCAGCGGGCGCTGGAACGCAAAGTTGAGTTGAAGTCTGGCGGTTATCTGATTATCGACCAGACCGAAGCGATGACCACCGTGGACATCAATACCGGGGCGTTTGTCGGTCATCGCAATCTGGACGACACCATCTTCAATACTAATATTGAAGCGACGCAGGCCATTGCTCGCCAGTTACGGTTGCGTAACCTGGGCGGAATTATCATCATTGATTTCATCGACATGAATAATGAGGATCACCGTCGCCGCGTACTGCATTCGCTGGAACAGGCGCTGAGCAAAGACCGGGTGAAAACCAGCGTTAACGGCTTCTCGGCGCTGGGGCTGGTGGAAATGACGCGTAAACGCACCCGCGAAAGCATTGAGCACGTACTGTGTAACGAATGCCCAACTTGCCACGGTCGCGGAACGGTGAAAACCGTGGAAACGGTATGCTATGAAATCATGCGCGAGATTGTTCGCGTGCACCATGCTTACGACTCTGACCGTTTTCTGGTCTATGCTTCTCCGGCAGTTGCCGAGGCCTTGAAAGGCGAAGAGTCGCACTCGCTGGCGGAAGTGGAAATTTTTGTGGGTAAGCAGGTTAAAGTACAAATCGAACCGCTCTACAACCAGGAGCAGTTTGACGTCGTCATGATGTAAACAAATGCTGGGCCGCCATCCGGCAATGTTTTTTGAGTCACATTTTTAGCAGACAAGGAGTGACGGGTGAGGCGATTGCCGGGGATTTTACTGCTTACTGGAGCCGCGCTCGTTGTGATCGCTGCGCTGCTGGTCAGCGGCCTGCGTATTGCTTTGCCGCATCTTGATGCCTGGCGTCCAGAAATCCTCAATAAAATTGAATCCGCTACCGGTATGCCGGTAGAAGCCAGCCAGCTTTCCGCCAGCTGGCAGAATTTTGGCCCCACGCTTGAAGCGCGCGACATTCGCGCGGAGCTGAAAGATGGCGGTGAGTTTTCTGTCAAACGCGTCACTCTGGCGCTGGATGTCTGGCAGAGCCTGCTGCATATGCGCTGGCAGTTTCGCGATCTGACTTTCTGGCAACTGCGTTTCCGCACCAATACCCCTATCACCAGCGGTGGTGGTAATGATGGTCTGGAAGCCAGCCACATCAGCGACCTGTTTCTTCGTCAGTTTGATCACTTCGATCTTCGCGACAGCGAAGTCAGTTTCCTCACGCCATCCGGTCAGCGCGCCGAACTGGCGATCCCGCAACTCACCTGGCTTAACAATCCGCGCCGACACCGTGCGGAAGGTCAGGTAAGTCTCTCCAGCCTCACCGGGCAGCACGGCGTGATGCAAGTTCGTATGGATCTGCGTGATGACGAAGGGCTGTTAAGCAACGGCCGCGTCTGGTTGCAGGCTGATGATATTGACCTGAAGCCGTGGCTGGGTAAATGGATGCAGGACAACATTGCGCTGGAAACGGCGCAGTTCTCCCTCGAAGGCTGGATGACGATCGACAAAGGCGATGTAACCGGCGGTGACGTCTGGCTGAAACAGGGCGGTGCCAGCTGGTTGGGCGAGAAGCAAACGCATTCACTGGCGGTAGATAATCTCACCGCACACATTACGCGTGAACATCCCGGCTGGCAGTTTTCTATTCCCGATACCCGGATCACGATGGATGGCAAACGCTGGCCGAGTGGGGCATTGACGCTGGCCTGGATACCGGAACAGGATGTTGGCGGCAAAGACAATAAACGCAGTGACGAACTGCGGATTCGCGCCAGCAATCTGGAACTGGCGGGGCTGGAAGGTATTCGTCCGCTGGCAGCAAAACTTTCACCTGCGCTGGGCGATATCTGGCGGTCTACGCAACCGAGCGGCAAGATCAACACCCTGGCGCTGGATATCCCGCTTCAGGCAGCAGACAAAACTCGCTTTCAGGCATCGTGGAGCGATCTGGCCTGGAAGCAATGGAAATTACTGCCGGGCGCGGAACATTTCTCCGGGACGCTTTCCGGTAGTGTAGAAAATGGTTTACTGACCGCGTCCATGAAACAGGCGAAAATGCCTTACGAAACAGTTTTCCGCGCACCGCTGGAAATTGCTGACGGTAAGGCGACCCTAAGCTGGCTGAATAACGACAAAGGTTTCCAGCTTGATGGCCGCAACATAGATGTTAAAGCCAAAGCCGTCCATGCACGCGGCGGTTTCCGCTACCTGCAACCGACTAATGATGAACCCTGGCTGGGCATTCTGGCTGGTATCAGTACCGATGATGGTTCACAAGCGTGGCGCTATTTCCCGGAAAACTTGATGGGTAAAGATCTGGTTGATTACTTAAGTGGCGCAATTCAGGGCGGTGAAGCGGATAACGCGACGCTGGTTTATGGCGGCAATCCGCAACTCTTCCCCTATAAACACAACGAAGGTCAGTTTGAGGTGCTGGTGCCGCTGCGTAACGCGAAGTTTGCCTTCCAGCCGGACTGGCCAGCATTAACTAATCTCGATATTGAACTGGACTTCATAAACGACGGTTTATGGATGAAAACCGATGGCGTCAATCTGGGCGGCGTGCGTGCGAGTAATCTCACCGCAGTGATCCCTGACTACTCGAAAGAAAAATTGCTGATTGATGCTGACATTAAAGGTCCGGGCAAAGCTGTTGGTCCTTACTTTGATGAGACGCCGCTGAAAGACTCTCTGGGAGCAACCCTGCAAGAACTCCAGCTCGACGGCGATGTGAATGCTCGCTTACATCTCGATATCCCACTGAACGGCGAACTGGTTACAGCGAAAGGCGAAGTGACGCTGCGTAATAACAGTCTGTTTATCAAACCACTTGATAGCACACTGAAAAATTTGAGCGGCAAATTCAGCTTTATCAATGGCGATCTGCAAAGCGAACCACTGACAGCAAGCTGGTTTAATCAGCCACTGAACGTGGATTTTTCCACCAAAGAAGGGGCGAAAGCTACCAGGTCGCGGTGAATCTCAACGGTAACTGGCAGCCAGCGAAAACTGACGTTCTGCCTGAAGCGGTGAATGAAGCGTTAAGCGGCAGCGTGGCGTGGAATGGTAAAGTGGGCATTGAGCTGCCTTATCATGCTGGCGCAACGTATAACGTAGAACTGAACGGTGATCTGAAGAATGTGAGTAGTCACTTACCTTCGCCGTTAGCCAAACCCGCTGGCGAATCGCTGCCGGTTAACATCAAGGTCGATGGCAATCTCAATAGCTTTGAATTAACCGGACAGGCCGGCGCGGATAACCATTTCAACAGCCGCTGGTTGCTCGGTCAAAAGCTGACGCTCGATCGCGCTATTTGGGCGGCAGACAGTAAAACGCTTCCGCCGTTACCGGAACAAAGCGGTGTTGAGTTAAATATGCCACCGATGGATGGTGCCGAGTGGCTGGCGCTTTTCCAGAAAGGCGCGACGGATAAAGTCGGTAGTGCGGTGAGTTTTCCCCAGCACATTACGTTGCGTACGCCAGCGTTGTCGTTGGGAAATCAGCAATGGAATAACCTGAGTATTGTTTCGCAACCGATGGCAAATGGCACTCAGGTCGAGGCGCAAGGACGTGAAATCAACGCTACGCTGGCAATGCGCAATAACGCGCCGTGGCTGGCGACGATTAAATATCTCTATTACAACCCCAGCGTGGCGAAAACCAGTGGTGACTCCACGCCGTCGTCACCTTTCCCAACTACGGCGCGCATTAGCTTCCGTGGTTGGCCGGATGCGCAAATACGTTGCGCAGAGTGCTGGTTCTGGGGGCAAAAATTCGGTCGCATCGACAGCGATATCACCATTTCTGGCGATACGTTAACGTTGGCTAATGGACTGATTGATACCGGTTTCTCGCGGCTTACTGCCGAGGGTGAATGGGTTAACAATCCGGGGAATGAACGTACCTCGCTGAAAGGAAAATTACGCGGGCAGAAAATTGATGCCGCTGCTGAATTTTTTGGTGTCACGACGCCAATACGCCAGTCGTCATTTAATGTGGATTACGATTTACACTGGCGGAAAGCGCCGTGGCAGCCGGATGAGGCAACGTTGAATGGCATCATCCATACTCAACTGGGCAAAGGTGAAATTACCGACATCAGCACCGGACATGCCGGGCAATTGCTGCGCTTATTGAGCGTCGATGCTCTGATGCGTAAGCTGCGCTTTGATTTCAGGGATACCTTTGGCGAAGGTTTCTATTTTGACTCCATTCGCAGCACGGCGTGGATTAAAGACGGTGTTATGCACACTGATGACACGCTGGTGGATGGCCTGGAAGCGGATATCGCCATGAAAGGGTCGGTAAATCTGGTACGCCGCGATCTGAATATGGAGGCGGTTGTCGCACCAGAAATTTCCGCGACGGTGGGTGTGGCTGCGGCCTTTGCGGTTAACCCCATTGTCGGTGCGGCGGTGTTTGCTGCCAGTAAAGTGCTGGGGCCGCTGTGGAGCAAAGTCTCCATTTTGCGCTACCACATTTCTGGTCCGCTGGACGCTCCGCAAATCAACGAAGTATTGCGCCAACCGCGTAAAGAAAAAGCGCAATGATTTGACGATGGCGCGTAATTGCCCCAATCTCATTAGATAATCGTTGCCAAAGGCCAACGAGCCGGAACATAACCGCAGGTCGGATAAGGCGTTTACGCCGCATCCGGCAGCCGTTGCCTGATGCGACGCTGTGCGTCTTATCAGGCCTACAAACGGAACATAACCGCAGGCCGGATAAGGCGTTTACGCCGCATCCGGCAGCCGTTGCCTGATGCGACGCTGTGCGTCTTATCAGGCCTACAAACGGAACATAACCGTACGG
>NZ_CAWORF010000038.1:0-9439 GCF_963883545.1 Escherichia sp. E4702
CATCCGACAGCCGTTGCCTGATGCGACGCTGTGCGTCTTATCAGGCCTACAAACGGAACATAACCGTAGGTCGGATAAGGCGTTCACGCCGCATCCGGCAGCCGTAAAAAAATCCTCTACCGAAGTAACTAACGAGTAACAAAAACGATGAGTCTGAACCTGGTAAGTGAACAATTGCTAGCGGCGAACGGCCTGAAACATCAGGATTTGTTCGCGATTCTCGGTCAACTGGCCGAACGTCGCCTCGATTACGGCGATCTCTATTTTCAGTCGAGCTATCACGAATCCTGGGTTTTAGAAGATCGCATTATCAAAGATGGTTCTTACAACATCGATCAGGGCGTTGGCGTGCGTGCAGTCAGCGGTGAAAAAACCGGTTTTGCTTACGCCGACCAAATCAGCCTGCTGGCCCTGGAACAGAGCGCACAAGCGGCGCGTACCATTGTCCGTGACAGTGGCGATGGCAAAGTACAGACGTTGGGCGCGGTAGAGCATAGCCCGCTGTATACCTCGCTTGATCCGCTGCAAAGTATGAGTCGCGAGGAGAAACTGGATATTTTACGTCGCGTCGATAAAGTTGCCCGTGAGGCCGACAAACGCGTACAGGAAGTGACTGCCAGCCTCAGTGGCGTCTATGAATTAATTCTGGTTGCGGCCACCGACGGCACCCTGGCGGCAGATGTGCGTCCACTGGTGCGCCTCTCAGTAAGCGTTCTGGTCGAAGAAGATGGTAAACGCGAACGCGGTGCCAGCGGCGGCGGCGGTCGTTTTGGTTATGAATTTTTCCTTGCCGATCTCGACGGTGAAGTCCGTGCGGATGCATGGGCGAAAGAAGCAGTGCGTATGGCGCTGGTCAATCTTTCTGCCGTTGCCGCGCCTGCGGGCACCATGCCGGTAGTACTTGGCGCAGGTTGGCCGGGCGTGCTGTTACATGAAGCGGTAGGTCACGGTCTGGAAGGCGACTTCAACCGCCGTGGCACTTCGGTCTTTAGTGGCCAGGTCGGCGAGCTGGTAGCATCTGAACTGTGTACGGTAGTGGATGATGGCACGATGGTTGATCGCCGTGGTTCGGTGGCGATTGATGACGAAGGTACGCCGGGTCAGTACAACGTGCTGATTGAAAATGGGATCCTGAAAGGTTACATGCAGGATAAACTCAACGCTCGCTTAATGGGTATGGCACCGACCGGTAATGGTCGTCGTGAATCCTATGCTCACCTGCCCATGCCGCGTATGACCAACACCTACATGCTGCCAGGTAAATCGACGCCGCAGGAAATCATTGAATCCGTCGAGTATGGCATCTATGCGCCGAACTTCGGCGGCGGTCAGGTGGATATCACCTCCGGCAAATTTGTCTTCTCCACCTCAGAAGCGTATCTGATTGAAAACGGCAAAGTGACGAAACCGGTGAAAGGCGCAACGCTGATTGGTTCCGGTATCGAAACCATGCAGCAAATTTCGATGGTGGGCAACGACCTGAAACTGGATAACGGCGTGGGTGTCTGTGGTAAAGAAGGGCAGAGCTTGCCAGTTGGCGTGGGCCAGCCGACGCTTAAAGTCGACAACCTGACCGTTGGCGGTACCGCGTAATCTATCCAGGCCGGTAAGCGTCGCATCAGGCATTGGTTGCCGGATGCGGCGTAAACGCCTTATCCGGCACGCACATGAATTACTTCTTTTTCCCGCGCCCGTGCATCTCCTGAAACAACTTACCGACCTCGACAAAATAATCCGTCAGTGAGTTGATCACGACCTGCACCTTCAGTGGCAGCTTATCTTTTTCGGTATACAGTGCATAAACCGGGCGTGGATCCGACTGATAACGCGGCAGCAGGATCTCCAGCTCCCCACGATTGATCTCATTGATCACCCACATCAGCGGCACATACGCGATCCCAGCGCCAGCCGTTAACCAGCGCACCAGCGTCATTGGATCGTTAGTGACAAACCGTCCTTGTGGGATGAGGCGAGTCGAGATCCCTTCTGGCGCGATCAGTTCAAATTCATTGTCCGGACGCACGCTGTACTCAAGCCATGAATGGCTACTTAGATCGGCGGGTTTTTCCGGTATGCCATACTGTGTGAGATAGCTTTTAGCGGCGCACACCACCATCGGCATCGCCCCCAGACGGCGGGAAAACAGGCTGGAATCCTGCAACGCGCCGACGCGGATCACGACATCCAGACCGTCGGCAATCAGGTCGGGTGCAGGAATTCCGGTAACCAGATTGACGCTTAAACCAGGGTATTCTTTCAACATTTTTGCCGTCAGCCCAGCGAGAACATTTTGAGCCATAGTTGAAGAACAGCCAATGCGCAGCGTCCCGATAGGCGTGTTATTGAAGGCATACAGTTGCTCATGGACATCCTGCACTTCATGGAGCATCCGACGGCAGCCCTGGTAGTAAATTCTACCTGCTTCGGTCAGGCCAATGCTGCGTGTGCTGCGGTTTAACAACTTTACCTGCAACTCATCTTCCAGTTTAGACACCGTCTGACTGATGGATGAAACGCTCATTTGAAGCTGTCTGGCGGCGGCGGTAAACGAACCAAATTCAACCACTTTGGCGAAAACCGACATGCGTTTTAGTCGTTCCATTATTCACTCTGACTTAAAAGTGATTTAGATCACATAATATAGATAACAGCATAACAGTTACGCTAATATATTAAATATCAATCTACAGCAATGTTGCTCTCGCCCGGCTTTCTATGCCCTTCTCTGCGGCGACAGATGCTGAAAATAATAACACCTGCTCTCTCTATACAACCAAGGTCAACATGAGTCTGTTTCCCGTTATCGTGGTGTTTGGGCTGTCCTTCCCACCGATATTTTTCGAATTGCTTTTATCACTGGCGATTTTCTGGCTGGTGCGCCGGGTCCTTGTGCCAACAGGTATCTACGACTTCGTCTGGCATCCGGCGCTGTTCAACACCGCGCTCTATTGCTGTTTGTTTTATTTGATATCGCGACTGTTCGTTTGAGGTTGAAGTGAAAACACTAATAAGAAAATTCTCCCGTACGGCCATCACGGTCGTATTAGTCATTCTGGCCTTCATCGCAATTTTTAATGCCTGGGTCTATTACACCGAATCTCCGTGGACGCGTGACGCGCGCTTTAGCGCCGATGTGGTCGCGATTGCGCCGGATGTCTCCGGACTCATCACCCAAGTGAATGTTCATGATAACCAGCTGGTGAAAAAAGGACAGGTACTGTTCACCATCGACCAGCCACGCTACCAAAAGGCCCTCGAAGAAGCGGAAGCTGATGTTGCCTATTATCAGGTACTGGCGCAGGAAAAACGCCAGGAAGCTGGACGTCGCAACCGTCTCGGCATACAGGCGATGTCTCGCGAAGAGATAGACCAGGCCAATAACGTGCTGCAAACGGTCCTGCATCAGTTAGCGAAAGCTCAGGCAACCCGCGATCTGGCAAAACTGGATCTTGAACGTACCGTGATCCGCGCGCCAGCAGATGGCTGGGTGACCAACCTCAACGTCTATACCGGTGAATTTATTACGCGTGGTTCAACGGCTGTAGCGCTGGTGAAACAGAACTCCTTCTATGTGCTGGCCTATATGGAAGAAACCAAGCTGGAAGGGGTACGTTCTGGGTATCGCGCAGAAATTACGCCGCTTGGTAGCAATAAAGTGCTGAAAGGGACTGTCGATAGTGTTGCCGCTGGGGTCACTAACGCCAGCAGTACGCGTGACGACAAAGGGATGGCGACCATCGATTCCAACCTTGAATGGGTGCGTCTGGCGCAACGTGTCCCGGTACGTATTCGTCTCGACAACCAGCAAGATAACATCTGGCCTGCGGGGACTACCGCTACTGTGGTGGTTACGGGTAAACAAGATCGCGATGAAAGTCAGGATTCGTTCTTCCGTAAAATGGCCCATCGCCTGCGTGAGTTTGGTTAATCACGATGGGTATTTTCTCCATTGCTAACCAACATATTCGCTTCGCGGTAAAACTGGCGACCGCCATTGTGCTGGCGCTGTTTGTTGGCTTTCATTTTCAGCTTGAAACACCACGCTGGGCTGTTCTGACTGCGGCGATTGTTGCCGCCGGTCCTGCCTTTGCCGCCGGTGGCGAACCGTACTCTGGTGCCATCCGCTATCGCGGCTTTTTGCGCATCATCGGTACATTTATCGGTTGTATTGCCGGGCTGGTGATCATTATTGCGATGATCCGTGCACCATTGTTGATGATTCTGGTGTGCTGTATCTGGGCCGGTTTTTGTACCTGGCTCTCCTCGCTGGTACGAGTAGAGAACTCCTATGCGTGGGGGCTTGCCGGTTATACAGCGCTGATCATTGTGATTACCATTCAGCCAGAACCGCTGCTGACGCCGCAGTTTGCCGTTGAACGTTGTAGTGAAATCGTCATTGGTATTGTGTGTGCTATTGTGGCGGATCTGCTCTTTTCTCCACGATCGATCAAACAAGAAGTGGATCGAGAGCTGGAAAGTTTGCTGGTGGCGCAATATCAACTAATGCAATTATGCATCAAACATGATGATGGCGAGATTGTTGATAAGGCCTGGGGCGACCTGGTTCGCCGCACCACGGCGCTGCAAGGGATGCGTAGCAATCTGAACATGGAATCTTCCCGCTGGGCGCGTGCCAATCGGCGTTTAAAAGCGATCAATACGTTGTCGCTGACGCTGGTAACCCAGTCCTGCGAAACTTATCTCATTCAGAACTCGCGCCCGGAGTTGATCACTGATACCTTCCGCGAATTTTTTGACACGCCGGTAGAAACTGCGCAGGACGTCCATAAGCAGCTAAAACGCCTGCGGCGAGTGATTGCCTGGACCGGGGAACGTGAAACACCCATCACTATTTATAGCTGGGTTGCGGCGGCAACGCGTTATCAGTTGCTCAAGCGAGGCGTTATCAGTAACACCAAAATTAACGCCACTGAAGAAGAGATCCTGCAAGGCGAGCCGGAAGTAAAAGTAGAATCCGCCGAGCGCCATCATGCAATGGTCAACTTCTGGCGTACCACGCTGTCCTGCATGCTGGGGACTTTGTTCTGGCTGTGGACCGGATGGACCTCCGGCAGTGGCGCAATGGTGATGATTGCCGTCGTAACGTCGCTGGCAATGCGTTTACCTAATCCACGCATGGTGGCGATCGACTTTATCTACGGCACGGTAGCGGCGCTACCGTTAGGACTGCTCTATTTTTTGGTGATTATCCCCAATACCCAACAGAGTATGTTGCTGCTGTGCCTTAGCCTGGCGGTGCTGGGATTTTTCCTTGGTATTGAAGTGCAGAAACGGCGGTTGGGATCGATGGGCGCGCTGGCCAGTACGATTAATATTATCGTGTTGGATAACCCGATGACCTTTCAGTTCAGTCAGTTTCTCGATAGCGCGCTGGGGCAAATCGTGGGCTGTGTGCTGGCGTTCATCGTCATTCTACTGGTGCGGGATAAATCGCGCGACAGGACAGGACGCGTGCTGCTTAATCAGTTTGTTTCTGCCGCTGTTTCCGCGATGACCACCAATGTCGCCCGGCGTAAAGAGAACCATCTGCCAGCGCTTTATCAGCAGTTGTTTTTGCTGATGAATAAATTTCCCGGCGATTTGCCGAAGTTTCGCCTGGCGTTAACGATGATTATCGCTCACCAGCGATTGCGTGATGCGCCGATACCCGTGAACGATGATTTATCGGCATTTCACCGACAAATGCGCCGCACAGCGGACCACGTGATTTCTGCCCGCAGCGATGACAAACGCCGTCGTTACTTCGGTCAGTTGCTGGAAGAACTGGATATCTACCAGGAAAAACTACGCATCTGGCAAGCGCCGCCGCAGGTCACGGAACCGGTGCATCGGCTTACCGGTATGCTGCATAAATACCAGCACGCGCTAACCGATAATTAAGTCAAAGCCGACGCCAAAAGGTGTCGGTTGAGATTGCTGACATACTCCAAATTGTCTGATGCGCTACGCTTATCAGGCCTATATTGAATTTGCACCCCCTGGTAGGCCGAATAAGGCGTTCACGCCGCATCCGGCATGAACAAAGCGCACTTTGTCAGTAATCAGAAACCGATGCCAAAAGCGTCGGTTTTTTCATGTCTATACTTAGCGATGAACGGCAGAACTCGCCGCGAAACGTGACGGTGGCAACAGATGAATATCTATAGCTTTGATTTTGATGAGATTGAGAGTCAGGAGGACTTTTATCGCGACTTTCGCCAAACCTTTGGTCTGGCGAAAGATAAGGTGCGCGATCTCGACTCACTGTGGGATGTATTAATGAACGATGTTCTGCCGCTACCGCTGGAGATCGAATTTGTTCATCTGGGAGAAAAAACGCGTCGGCGTTTTGGCGCGTTAATATTGCTGTTTGATGAGGCGGAGGAAGAGCTGGAAGGGCATTTGCGTTTTAATGTTCGTCACTAGCGCAAAAAAAAGCCCCCAAACCGGGGGCAATGTCGTCGGACAAGACGATGAGGGTTTATTTGTACAGTTCAGCTGTGGCGTGCCAGGTATCGCCGCTACGCGCTTCGGTAATCTGGTAAGCAGTCGCGCCTTTCTCTTCCGCTTTTTTGTTCAGCATTTCACGCATATCCATTGGAGAAGATGCTACACCGCTGACGGACACGGTGCCGATGGCTTCACGATTTTGAGCTTGTGCAGCATCAATGGAATCGGCAGCGAAAGCACCGAAAGAGAGAACAGAGAGCACACTTAATGCAGCAACAGTGGTTTTGATTTTCATGATTTTTACCTCGACATAATCTTTTAGCTGGGCCTTTGTTTCGTGACCCATATCACAAAATTAAGTATACACTAATTATTGAGCTAATTAATACCACGCTAACTGTTTCTATTGAGGGAGAATTGTTAAAAAGATTAATTTTTATAACAAAAGTGAATTAAAAATACGGGTGTTTAGTGGAAATAACATTCATTTCAATAAGATATGTGTTTTTGCAAAATGTGCGTTTTTTGCTCTGTGTATTTGTTGTGTGAATGTTTTGTCGCTATAAAACGCACTATTCGTTAAATGAATGGCAGGGGAAAGCAGGGCGATGAATGGAGAATGCATTATTTTCCCCGCCGCCAGAAGCGACGGGGCAGAGATTAAAGCTCCTGGTCGAACAGCTCTAAAATCGCTTCGTACAGGTCTTTGACGGTGAAACCTTTAGCAGGGGTGGTAAAGATGGTGTCATCACCTGCGATGGTGCCAAGAATACCTTCTGCTTTGCCCAGAGAGTCCAGCAGACGCGCAATCAACTGCGCCGCGCCAGGACTGGTATGTATTACAACAACAGCGTCGTTGTAGTCGATATCCAGCACCAGATTCTTCAACGGACTGGAGGTGGTTGGTACGCCCAGTTCAGCTGGCAGGCAGTAAACCATTTCCATCTTTGCATTGCGGGTACGTACAGCACCAAATTTGGTCAACATCCGCGAGACTTTAGACTGATTAATGTTGTCAAAGCCTTGCTCCTGCAATGCGGCGACGATTTCGCCCTGGGAGCTAAATTTCTCTTCTTTAAGTAACGCTTTAAACGCTTTAACTAATTCTTCTTGCTTAGACGAGCTTCGCATAAGTCACCCGATATGGTGGTTGATACAACATTATTGTGCATACAGATGAATTTTTATGCAAACAGTCTGCCCTGGAGAAGGCTGAAATAATGTTATGAAAGAGCGGGATTTTATCAAATTTCGTGATTGAGAAACATGCCTGCGTCACGGCGCGCAAATTCTGCTTAAAAGTAAATTAATTGTTATCAAATTGATGTTGTTTTGGCTGAACGGTAGGGTATATTGTCACCACCTGTTGGAATGTTGCTCTGATGCATAAGCGGCTGTTAATTACGTAAGTTAGGTTCCTGATTACGTCAATTAAATGCATAAACGCCAAATTTGCGTGACTACACATTCTTGAGAAGTGGTCATTGTAAACTGTTAATTTGTGGATTAAGGTCGCGGCAGCGGAGCAACATATCTTAGTTTATCAATATAATAAGGAGTTTAGGATGAAAGTCGCAGTCCTCGGCGCTGCTGGCGGTATTGGCCAGGCGCTTGCATTACTGTTAAAAACCCAACTGCCTTCAGGTTCAGAACTCTCCCTGTATGATATCGCTCCAGTCACTCCCGGTGTGGCCGTCGACCTGAGCCATATCCCTACTGCTGTGAAAATCAAAGGTTTTTCTGGTGAAGATGCGACCCCTGCGCTGGAAGGCGCTGATGTGGTTCTAATCTCCGCAGGTGTAGCGCGTAAACCAGGGATGGATCGTTCCGACCTGTTTAACGTTAACGCCGGTATCGTGAAGAATCTGGTACAGCAAATTGCGACAACCTGCCCGAAAGCGTGCATCGGTATCATTACAAACCCGGTAAACACCACGGTAGCAATCGCTGCGGAAGTGCTGAAGAAAGCGGGTGTGTATGACAAGAACAAACTGTTTGGCGTCACCACGCTGGATATCATTCGTTCTAATACGTTTGTCGCTGAACTGAAAGGCAAACAGCCGGGCGAAGTTGAAGTTCCGGTTATTGGCGGTCACTCTGGCGTTACCATTCTGCCGCTGCTGTCTCAAGTTCCTGGCGTAAGCTTTACCGAGCAGGAAGTTGCTGATCTGACCAAACGTATCCAGAACGCGGGTACGGAAGTGGTTGAAGCGAAAGCCGGTGGCGGGTCTGCAACCCTGTCCATGGGCCAGGCAGCTGCACGCTTCGGCCTGTCTCTGGTTCGTGCGCTGCAAGGCGAAAAAGGTGTCGTTGAATGTGCCTACGTTGAAGGTGACGGCCAGTATGCTCGTTTCTTCTCTCAACCGCTTCTGCTGGGTAAAAATGGCGTAGAAGAGCGTAAATCCATCGGTACTCTGAGCGCATTTGAACAGAACGCGCTGGAAGGAATGCTGGATACGCTGAAGAAAGATATCGCCCTGGGCGAAGAGTTCGTTAATAAGTAATTGATTAACGAATAATAAAAAACCGGAGCAACGTCTCTAATACCGATCAGTTAAGGATCGGTTGACCGATCCAGTGGCTGTGTAAGAATCCGGAAATGCTCACCCGTTTCCGGATTTTTTTATGCACATTGGACAGGCTCTTGATCTCGTATCCCGTTACGATTCCCTGCGTAACCCACTGACTTCTCTGGGCGACTATCTGGACCCGGAACTGATTTCCCGCTGCCTTGCCGAATCCGGCACCGTCACCCTGCGTAAGCGCCGCCTTCCTCTTGAATGATGGTCTGGTGTATTGTCGGCATGGCCCTTGAACGTAAAGAACCGCTTCATCAGATCGTTAACCGTCTGGATATCATGTTACCCGGCAATCGTCCCTTCGTTGCCCCCAGCGCCGTGATCCAGGCCCGTCAGCGGCTGGGAAGCGAAGCCGTCCGCCGCGTGTCACGCAGACAGCCGCAGCTCTGGCATAACGCCCACGTCGCATC
>NZ_CAWORF010000039.1:0-167063 GCF_963883545.1 Escherichia sp. E4702
GATCCATGTGAAAGGGGATGTTAACGAAGAGACGTTCAGCGAAGCCTATATGATGCACACCACGACTTCACCGCACTACGGTATTGTCGCATCGATGGAAACTGCTGCGGCAATGATGAAAGGAAATGCCGGTAAGCGTCTGATTGATGGCTCTATTAATCGTGCAATCAGGTTCCGTAAAGAGATTAAACGCTTAAAAGGCGAATCGGACGGTTGGTTCTTTGATGTCTGGCAGCCAGAGCAGATTGACCAGGTTGAATGCTGGCCGCTCAATTCTGACAACGGCTGGCATGGTTTCCAGAACATTGACAACGAGCATATGTATCTGGACCCGATCAAAGTCACTCTGCTGACACCGGGTATGACGAAAGACGGCACAATGGACGA
This sequence comes from Escherichia sp. E4702, assembly GCF_963883545.1. NCBI lineage: Bacteria > Pseudomonadati > Pseudomonadota > Gammaproteobacteria > Enterobacterales > Enterobacteriaceae > Escherichia > Escherichia sp. E4702. The sequence goes on from NZ_CAWORF010000039.1 coordinate 388, forward strand.
TTTCGGTATTCCGGCGAGCATTGTGGCGAAATACCTTGATGAGCATGGCATTATCGTTGAGAAAACCGGTCCTTATAACCTGCTCTTCCTCTTCAGCATTGGTATCGATAAAACCAAAGCTCTGAGCCTGTTGCGTGGCCTGACCGAGTTCAAACGCGCCTTTGATTTAAACCTGCGTGTGAAAAACATGCTGCCGTCACTGTATCTGGAAGATCCTGAATTCTATGAAGACATGCGTATTCAGGAGTTGGCGCAGAATATTCATAAACTGATTTCTCACCATAATTTGCCAGATCTGATGTATCGCGCGTTCGAAGTTCTGCCAGAAATGGTGGTAACACCGTATCGTGCATTCCAGAAAGAACTGCATAGCGAAGTGGAAGAAGTTTATCTGGATGACATGGTCGGTCGCGTGAACGCCAATATGATCCTGCCGTATCCTCCGGGTGTACCGCTGGTGATGCCTGGCGAAATGATCACCGCTGAAAGCCGTCCGGTACTGGAGTTCCTGCAGATGCTGTGTGAAATTGGCGCGCATTATCCGGGCTTTGAAACCGATATTCATGGTGCGTATCGCCAGCCCGATGGCCGTTATACCGTGAAGGTACTCAAGTAATTAAAGTGACAAGTTGATATAACAGTTTATTTCCTTCTGTCTTATATCGATCCATTGGAAGGGGCCGGTGAATACATGCTGTCGTTCACCGGCTTTATTTTTGCCTGCTACCCACATCTGTTTTGCACTATTCTTAATTTCTCTCTGTTATTTTATGGCCTCACAACTAAGGTTAAATCCTGATGGTTTTCTTTTACGTTGAATGCCAGTATGTGATAGTGCATATATAAAATCTTACTCAGAAAATCAAAGGCTATTTAAGTTATAAGGGAAAGATGTTCCCCTACTTAAGTACCACAGATAAATGTTGTTCTGTAAAAGAAACAACCGGTGTTAACCAGAGTAAACAAGGAGAAGCAAGATGGAAGGATATGAAATTACGATCAGCAACCGAAAAGTTAAGTTTAGCCATCAGGTATCGATAAGTTTTTTACTCAGTGTTATCGGTTTTTTTGCTTTTACGGCAGCAGTAATTTTGTTATGGCACAATTACAATATATAGGTAATGACTGGAAATTACGTATCACTATCAGGGATTCGATTGTGGAGATAGCTGACGTGAAGGTTTATTTTCTTTCACGTCAGCGAGTTGCATAGTCTGATGTTCACCAGACATGACCCGTTCAAAGTATCACGGGGTATCAAATTGTCTTATCTATTGGGATAAGAGTGTACTTTATAATGCGTTTATTTAATTGTCTGGTCTGACATGTTTTATGTCATGTGAAATGATACAAATTAGAATATTATATTTTACTTAAAAACTGCGCAAGCATTTAAATATAAATTACCTATTTCCGAAAAACAAGAACTACCCCCATTGCAAAAATATGCTTTCCCATTATCGAAACCGTGTATTGCCGCGATATCATTATCACCATCATCGCTAAACCAACTGTAAACTACCAGTTTACCCCACTCCTTAAAAAGCCCTCCATTGATTTTACGTTCTGCATAGGTCATTACATTATCCTGGAGTTCTAGTACGTGTGGAAGTTGCCCGTTTACACTTGCCACCCATAACTTGGTTTCTTCAACATTAAGTGTTTTCTCTGTATTATGTTTGAAAAAATTTTTAATAGTAAAACTATAGACTTGTACACGAGATGTCTTTCTGTCGCGTGCTTCTACATAAAACGTCTTTCCAGCAAAACTTTCATTAGCATTGTTAAATTTCACGACGCCGTCCTGATCCACAGAAACAGGATTTCCGGGTAAATCAGATCTACAACTCCAGATAACGTTTTGATTATTCTTAACATCACCATTAATTACCATTTGAAAATAAGCTTCCGGGAAAAGTGTGGTAGGGAAGCGATTTTCTTGCATATCCTCGATGCAGTTAAACATATGACCGTTGACTAAAACATCTGTAATAATATTCATTATTCACCTCTAAAAATTATCGATTAGTGTTACTGACATTTTTATCCACTCCGGGGATACTAAATGTACGAGGTATAGTTTGCACTTTTTCTGGAAGAGAAGAATGTATAATGTTATTATTTTTATGGTTAATAAATGACAAACTAATTATGTGTTTGTTTGATTGTTATAATTTCTATTATTAATTTAATATTATTGGTGACATCTAATTATTAATGAATGGGGAATTTGTTACTTCACGGGAAATACAGAGGAAGATATATCGCTGTGGGCATGACAGACACTAGAAGCGACGACAGTGCGGATGTTTCTGCAATATATTGAATTTACAGGGGTTTGTAGGCCGGATAAGGCGTTTACGCCGCATCCGGCAAGAAACTACGTCGGGCTAAATAGCCATTACCGCACATTCATGATGTCCGCGCGAAAACACCTACTCAAGATGTCTGGCGAGCACGTCATTAATTGACTGCTCCAGCTCGTCCATAACTTCTTTTGTCAGACGATTAAATTCAAAAGAGATTGTTCGGCCATTAATGCGTTTACGCGCGTATCGGTCTTTGTCATCAAAAGCCCACAGCGAAACCACCTTCGCTTTCTCTTTTTTAGGCAGCGAGATCAGCAAAGACGATTTTTTCTGAATAAGCTTCAGCAGCTTATTTTTAATCTCATCTTCCGCAAGGCCACCTTCGCTCAGAATAAGATCAATATCTTCTGAAATTTGTTCGATCAGCGTGCTCAGTTCGACATTTTTCTCGGCGAGACTTTCGTCCACTGCCGCCAGCAATTTGTAATCGGAAAAATGAAGCTCTGACTGTACCGGGAACAGTGAAACCAGCTCCTGCGGAACGGATGCCGCCTGCATGGCGCGGGAGACTTTGGCCGGTGACAGTTTTTCCTGTGCGGCTATCTGTTTCTGATTCAGACCAGACGCTTTAAGCGCCATCAAGCGTAACCCGACTTCACGCAGGTTATGTTCTTTCGCCGTCTGAATATCTGCCGCCAGTTTACGGGCTTCATCGGCAGATACCGTTGAAGTGGTGACCAGTACTTTCAGCGGGGTATGACACAAAATGGCCGCCGCGCGTCTGCGGGAACCATCAATAATTTCCACGCCGTCTTCCCGCTCAATGCCGATGCAAGGGAAAAACTGTTGCAGGCGAAGGGTGCGGGTAATGTCTTTCAGGGACTCGCTGGTCAGCGAAGTTTGATCGCGGCCATTGATCTCCTGAATGACATAGGTCCCATTTTCAACCTCGTTGGCCGGGATGGTGCGCAGCGAAAAAGTAACATGACGTCCGGTAGAGAGGGTAAAGATTTGCTCCTGAGACGGTCCGCCATCATCCTCGTGCAGTGCAGGGGTTTTGAAGGTTCGGCCTATGGTTATTCTCTTGGCGCTCATCATACACCTCCATTGGTTCTGATAAATTCAATGCGGTCGAAGACTGCCCGGGCGAAATCTTCAGCGGCATGGCGGGCATTTTTTAATGCCTCACTGCTGCCAATATAGGTGGCCGGGTTTGCTGAGACCACGGTGTCGAAAGATTCGCCACAACGCTCAAAGCCATCCAGTCGCGGTAACGCGACATCGAGCATATCGCCGCCAAAAATTTCTTTCGCCAGGCTATGGCAAAGCTTATGGTCGGCCTTATTCGACAGTTTTGACATAAAGCCGATATTGCCTTGCAGATTACACTTCATGCCAGATTCATTAATAATTTCAACCAGTTCAGGGAGTCTGGTTAAATATTTCAACGTCGAGTGAAAATCCACCTGCGCAGGCGGAACCGGCGTTAACAGCAGATCGGCTGAGGCGATGGCATTTTTGAGAAATGCATCAAGGTGTGGGCCGCTGTCGATAAAGATGAAATCGTAATCTTTGCGCAGTTTATCAATCACATTCTCTTTCAACACCGCGTGAATATTTTGCCCCGGCAGGTGTTCGGCGCATAACTCATCCCAGCGCGAGGCGATAAACGCATCTTCAATTGAGGCTGGCAGTACGTCTACGCCCGGCACAATGGAAGGCACGATAAATTCTGAGAGTAGCTCCTCGCGCGACACATTTTGCAGCATGGCCTGTGCGGAGGTGGCATCAACCATGCCAATGGCCCGGGTATGGTTGAGGAACATGGTTGCTGAAGACTGCGGATCGAGATCAACCACCAGGATGCGTAAGTCTTCATAAAGCAGGTGAGGGTGGGTGCGTAGCGCATGAGCCAGAGAAACGGTAGAGACCGTTTTTGATACGCCACCTTTCAGGTTGCCGATGAAAACGGCAAATGCCGATGGATAGCGGTCGCGATATTTGGGAACCCCACGGTGATGGTAAATGTCGATAATGTTCTGAATCGACATCGCATACTTGGTGGAACTACCTGCAGGGCGCTTATCAAACACATAGCCGCTTTCTTCCATCTCGTTGACGGCGTAGTCCACGCTGGCGCGCGTGAGACGGGGCAGCCGGGCAAGCGCCGCCTTGGCATAGACCTGATAAAACTTGTTTTCCTGCAACTCTTCTTTCTGTGACTGAATTTGTTCGGTGAGAGAAAACAGCATTTTCTCTGAACGTTGCGCAACTTTTAACAGATGGACAGGCGTATCCATGATTTTCTGCCTTTATGCTGAAATGATGAATTTCGTCAAGAATGCTACATACAAGTGGCAAAGTAAACATTTCAGATGCAATAAGGTAAAAATAGCGGGTAGCGTCTCACTTATCCGCTGAGTAGTGAGCGTCTCTGGGCGTTATTCGCCAGATCGGAGCGGGGCAGAAGGGCGAGTTATGTCGTGCTGATGACGTACATAAAGCGTCTGTCTGGATAATATCGTTGTTGCGTTGCGTTCAACCTGATGGAACTCTGATAGCACTATTTTCAGGCAATACTCATCAGGTCAATAGTCCAAAAACATCAGTAACATCAGGGTATTTTTGATAAAAAAAAGCCTGCGCAATAAATGTTGCGCAGGCTATTGGTACAACAGAACCTTTTATTTACAGAGAATAACTCCAGTAAATAAACGGATAAATACCCTTCGGCGCGAATGTCATACCATTGGTTACCAGCAGAAATACCGGGTGCCTTACTTAGGGCTGACGGGGAAATATGTTTACCAGGATTTTGATATCACTGCACAGTTTAAATTCAGTCCGTGGGTAGAAGCTCGCGACCACGATGAGCATTACATGCGTGACCTGAGTTTTAACGAAAGTGCCAGTAACTCAAACTATTACTCAGGTACTATCAACGCGGGATATAACATTACTTCCCAGGCTCGTGTCTTCACTGAACTGAGCTGGACGCGTTTCTCTGAAGGCAGGGGGGACTCAACTGTGCATGATAAAGTCACAGGTGACTCTGAACATTACAATGATGCTGCAGGTATTCAAAACTATAACTACGCCATTGGCGCAGGGATTGAGTACCGCTTCTGATGGTTAAATGCGTCTTCGGGGGCAGTAAACGCCCCCGAATTTAAATAAAAATTACGTAGTTACAACATCCTGATAATTTACCCATCCGTTGCAGCAGCCGTCTTGCCAACATTAAGTACCTTTAGTCAGTAACTCTCTGGTGAAAAATTCAGTTATCCGCTATGTATAGCAATTGCTACACAGCAATAATCTGCTATGCTGTATAGCAAATGCTATACGGAGTGTTACCATGAAATCAGATGTCCAACTCAACCTTCGCGCCAGAGAATCCCAGCGGGCGCTGATAGATACGGCAGCAGAAATTCTGCATAAGTCGCGCACGGATTTTATCCTCGAAATGGCTTGCCAGGCCGCAGAGAATGTCATTCTTGAACGCCGGGTGTTTAATCTGAACGAGGAGCAGTATGCCGAGTTTATCGATATGATCGATGCACCGGTTGAATCTAATCCTGCATTAGAAAAACTTCTGGCAAGGAAACCACAGTGGGATTTGTAACTCAGCCTGAACCTTTATCGAGTTCACATCAACTTGCGGAATTTGTTAGCGGTGAGGCTGTTCTGGATGAATGGTTAAAACACCGGGGATTAAAGAATCAGGCGCTTGGGGCTGCGCGGACGTTTGTTATCTGCAAGCAAGAGACAAAACGTGTAGTTGGTTATTACTCACTTGCAACCGGTAGTGTGAATCATGTCGAAGCAACGGGAAATATTCGCCGTAATATGCCTGACCCCATACCGGTGATTATCCTGGCTCGTCTGGCGGTCGATCTTTCGTTCCACGGTAAAGGACTGGGCGCCGATCTGCTTCATGATGCGGTATTGCGCTGCTACAGAGTCGCTGAAAATATTGGTGTTCGAGCCATTATGGTCCATGCGCTTACCGACACTGCCCGACGCTTTTACCTGCATCATGGTTTTAAAGCATCACAAACGCAGGAGAGAACGTTGTTTCTCAGACTGCCGTAATAATGGGGGCAAGGGAGATTGAAATGTGCATACTGAGGGCTTACAGATGTGTTATTTAACATAATCTTTGTTATATGTACATTAAATGTCAGCACAAAGCGTTATTGTCGTCTCAGGGGCTGCGGATGTTTTCCTGGACTGTTATGTTGTGATCCCAAGATGCTGTTGTTGTTTCAAGTGCCTGATCATCACTTTACCCTCAGGCATAAACTCGGTCCCATACCGTACAAGCCCGATACCTCTCAGCTCGGCATCGATGGCGTAGCGCAACTCACCTGGCACTTGCTGTTCGAGTAATGTCACATTGAGTGACTGCAAACGGGGTTCATACTTGAGCAGGACACCGGCCAGCGTTTCGATCAGCTCGTGGGTTGTCCCGGGCATGCCTTGCAGAATTTTGGTCATATCGGGCAAGCCATAATCTGGTTGATGGGATACGGCACCGGCTCGGGCGTTCAAAATTCGCTGGATGTTATCCAGTACAGATAAAATGACCTGGTCTTCTTCGTTTACAACTTCAAGGGGAAGATCCCCTGTAAAGTTGCCAGTAAGAATTTCATATAAAGATGGTGATTTTCTATCTGGCATTTTGACCTCAGGAATCAGTTTCAGAGTCTTTACAGAGTGGAAGGCCTTGGGCCTTTCTCCATTTCAAAACAGTCTCAAGCAATCCTTCTGGAGTACATTTTGAATTATCTTCTGGGTAAAAAATTAAATCGCTTTTTTCAGGATGCTCTGTGACTTTGTCAAAGTGATTCGACAGCGTTGTCAAATAATCACTAAGTGCTTCCCCCTTTAAATTCACTTTCCGTAAATCTTTAAAAAATTCATTCAAAAAAAAGCAAGAGTTCTTGTTGTGTATATTCTGAAAATGAATCTTTAAGTTCCATAAATTACCTTCTATACATTTCGTGTGGTTTTATGAATCTTTAAAAAGCGCCAATCCATGATTTTTTCTTGATTTTTTATTTCCTTGATTACGGATTCTGTAATGTTTTCTTCTGGGGTGTTAGGGTAATATATAAAATCACCCACAGTAACTGAGCCAGCTAAGTAAATGATTTTATCCAAAAGCTCGTCCAAATAATTTTCTAATTCTGTATTGCTTAATGATTTTTTTGATACCTGCTCGGGATAGAATTCACTTACAATTTCGGTAAATTCGCTCTCTGTATAATCGGAAATGTTTTTTTCTCATCTCAGTTACATTTATCATTTTGTGTCTCCTATTTACCGTAGTGAATGAATTTATGTTGTTTAGGGGTCGTGATTCTCAAATTGTCAATATCATACACTCCGCCCCCTTCCTCAATAGGTTTATTGTGATGGTTTTCGGTCCATATTGATTTTTTTCCACACTTTATGCTGGTAATGGATAAGGCAAATCAATTTCGGGTGCGTCTGGTAACCAACGGCCTGATTTTTTCATTAAATACCCCAAAATCTCATCATTAGTTAAATTGACGTCAGACATTGAATCATTTTTGAACCAGTATTCAGGATAGTAGAATAGGTCTGAGGCACGTGGCTCTGAGAAATTCAACTCTATCAGGCTAAGAGCATAACCTTGTAAGGCCTCATTACCTTCAGCTGTACTTATAAATTCTATTATTTGTTTCGCCTCATGGAAAGACAAGTCCGCTTGATATTTAGCTTGATAAAGGGCCGTCTTAACAAAGTTTTCTGTAGAAATCCATGAGTGGTAGTCACGAAAATCGCTAAATTCAAACTTAGTAACAGCAAAGACATTCCATTTTTCTATCAATGCATTCACTTTGCCAGATGTTTCGTCGGACCCAGTATCTATGAGATTCGTTAATTCTTCTGAAATTGCTGTCATAGATTGCATTTTATCATGATGGATTTCAGAGGGGGTTAATCTAACTGGCAATGGCATAATAACCTCATGTACATTACTAACTTGCTAATTTATAGCTTAAGACCGCTGTGCGGTAGCCCTGTTGTTGTTCTATTCATGATTTTGTTTGACCTGAGCGTCTTTAAATAAAGGAAGGCCTTGAGATTTCCTCCATTCTTTGACGATTTCAATTACCCTATGAGGTTCCCCGTCTTCGTCTTTTTCAGGGTAAACAATTAAGTCGCTGCCTTTAGGGTGTGCCGTTACTTGAATAAAGTTATCCATTAATTTATCAAGATAATCATCCAGCTTACTTCCCTTTAAATCTTTAGCCTGCCTTGTGCTTTTCCTAAATTCTTTAAGAATGGCTAAAAACTCTTGCTCTGTATACTCTTCAATTTTGTTCTTTAAAACTATTGAGCTCATAATTTCACCTAACGTCTGTAATGTATCTCGTCATGTAGTTTAGGAGTAACTATACGTAAATTATCCATGGCATAAACTCCTCCTCCATCTTTTATGGGTACAACATGATGTATTGCAAATTTCTTGACAATAGAGTTGGGTCCTATGTACTGGCCTTCTTTAGGTACCCAAGGAGCAAGACCATCTTCAATTCGATCTTTGTTAACTGTTGTAAAATCTTTAGTTAATTCAGGATGTCTTCCTATTTCGCTCCAAATTGTTTCACGGAAATCATCAAATGAGTTGAATTTCTGACCTCGAAGCTTGTCTGCAATCTGAGAAGGTATAGGAGCTCCTTCACCTGAGTTTGTTACAGACATATCAAGCCAAGATTTATCTCCTGATAGTTTTACACCATTCCCAGTTGCTTCTCCAGGTACGTTGCGAGCATCATCTTTCAAATAAACATAAATCGGCTTAATCCCTGAATCCGCAGGGAACACCAGAATATAATCGTTAAGATCACGTTCTTTAGGCACCGGGAATGGTGGTGTCGTGTATTCATCTTTGCCGTCAGGAATTGGCGTGACGAGTATTGTAGCCTGGTCTATTGGCTTGATGTCGCTGCCGGTATGTGAGGGAAGGTCACTGCCCTCAGGTCTCTCTGGCGTCCAGGTAATCAGCGGACCATCGGCACCGTGAGCTGGAGTGAACTCATATTGATTATGCTCACTATTCCACACCATGTTTGCTGTGCGGACACCTTCATACGGGGTACCTTCACCCGTATGGACGCCATAGACCCACATGTTGCCCTGTTCATCCTGGCGCCAGAAGAATCTCACCCGGGTTGTCGCTTTTGCCCCGGTGATGGCTTTCTGCCGCAGCTCTTCCTCGTACCAGAATTCATCCCGGCCAGGAACCCTGTCACTCCCCTCGCCCGCAGATGGAACGTAGAGTGCGGACATCATCGCTCCTACATACGGAATTCCCCGGGCCGCGCCCAATACGCCGGTCAGGGACCATTCTCCCCAGACCTGGGTCATCACGCCCGTAGCAGCCCCAAGAGCAAGTGGTGCAGCCGTTGCCTGAGCAGGAGCATTTGCGCCCCCGGTGTCAGGCTTACGTTTTTTGGCTGACTGGGCATGCTGAACGACTTCATCATCTGCATGCTCATGCTGATGGCCATAACCGCAGCAGTCGTCCTCGACAGGCTGGGCAAAAATTGTCATCTGTCCAAAGTTATCAACGGGCTCTTCGGCAGTACCGGCATCCGTGCAGCCTTTCTCCTTCAGGCAGGATTTTGCATAAACCGGCGTCACCCACGGGGTGAGCGTTTCGGGATTGAATTCTCTCATGGTCGCTGGAGGCGGTAAGGATACGGCCTCCGGAGGTTTAGCACTGGCTGATGCCGCCATCGTCCGCTTCACTTTGCGCGTATACGACGCTGTCGTACCATACTCGACCTTTCCGGCCTCAAGCTTCAGATAACTGCCACCACCAATCAGCGTGATACGTTTTTTTCCGGCAAAGGAGATGTCACTCGCTGAGCTCAGCGTCAGCTTCTTCTCAGCGAACAACCGCATACTGGCGTTTTGCGCCTGGACATCGATTGGCCCTTCCCCGGATTTCAGGCTCAGTTGACCGGTGCGGGCAAAGAGCCCCAGCTTCTCCCCGGTCAAAGCGGTCGCATTGCCCATCACTCCAGCACTGAAGTCTTCTCCGGCGTTAAGCGCCAGGTTCCGGCCCGCGGCCAGCTGCATATCTTCACCGCTGGTCAGAGCCATGCCTTCCGGCGCCGAGAAAAGCACCGCTTCATTGAGCGGTTTCAGCCGTTGCTCAAACATCTGTATCTGGCTGTCGACATCCCCTTTCAGCGCCTGGGCCTTTTCAGCGGCCATTTCCAGCTGTTGCAGTTGCTGATTGAGCCTGTCGATTTTCTTCAGCGCGGCATCCATGTCCAGAGCATCACCCTGGGCTTTCGCCTGGGCATCAGCAGCGACAAAGAGTCCTTTTCCTGCTCTCAGGACTCCCCACTCATCGGTGCGCAGCTCTGTGCCTTTACCGCGAAGTTGCCCCTTGCTGTCCACCAGGTGCCCGTTGTTGAGCTGCGTCTTGCCGTATTCCGTGGCGAGTTTGATGTGCTCCTCACCGCGCTTGTCTTCCATCCGTAATTTTGAGTTGGCAGGCGTCCGGAGGATGTTCCGGGTGTGATTGTCCCGGTTCACGAGGTCGGGATGTTCGGAGTCGTGCAGCGCAAAGGCGATGTACGGCAGATCAATATCGCCATTGCTGTACGCAATCGCCACTTCGGTGCCATCGATGAGCGGCGTATGCCAGCCCAGCGTTTCACCGGCATAAGGCTTCGCCATCCTCAGCCACAGGTAACCGTAACCGGGTTCTGTCCCCTCCCGGTCGAAGTCCAGCTTCACCCGATAGCGCCCCTGCTCGTCCAGGTGTGGGTAGGTATCATTTTTTTCGCGACTTTCGATCCGGGCCGGAAGCGTACCCGCGATGAGCGGACGCGGGATCTCTGCCGGACGGAAGCAGTAACGTTCGGTGTAAGGCAGGCCCCAGACCGACACATGCAGACGGGAATCACGGGCGCCCCTGAAGGTCACCAGCGTGAGGATGACGCCCTCTTGCAGGGCCGTAATGACGCTGCCCTGCGGCTCCAGCACCTGCCCGGGTGTGAGGTGTGCCGCATTGCTGAACAGGTGAATACGGGCCGACCTGTTGAGCTCCCGCTCGTGGTGAAGTCGGGCGTAAAACGCGCCAGATTCGGTTTTCGGCTCCGGGCTGGCGTCGTCTCCCGCTTCACGATAAGGGACTGCGTAGCGGTAATGTTCCCCGGTGGTGACCGCATCATTACGCACGCTGACCGCAGCATCCATCGGCGTGGTGGCTGTCCGGTAGTTGTAATCACGCGTGGTGACAGTGCCGGTGGCAATGTTGTGCCAGGTCCGCACATCCCAGACCGATTCTGCTGCGCCGTCGAACAACTCCGACGGCTCGCTGTAGGGCAGGTGCACATCAAACTGATAGTTAAGCTGGCTGTCGGCCAGTATGTAAGTATCCAGACCGCGCACGTCGTCCATCTCCGTGCGCCAGTAAATCCCCACCTCGGACAGAATGCGCTGGATGAACTGCAAATCCGTTTCCCGCCACTGAGTGATAATTTCACGCGGTGGGTAGGTGCGCTCCAGTCTGAATTCAAAATCGGGACCTTCCAGACCGTGTTTACGCAGCACCTGCTCAACCACCTCAGGAACGGACTGGTTCTGATAGACCGCGCACTGTCGGGTATATCCCAGGAGCGCCAGGCGCGAACTGAGCGTAAGCCGGTAGTGAGACTGGTCCTTTGAGGTGGAAAGCCATTCCAGGCGGGTCACCATGCCGTGCACACTTTTACCGCTCCGCATCCGGAAAGAGGCATATTTCATCAGCACCTCTTCCGGGGGGATATTCGCCTGAAGCGTTGTGAACTCGATGTCCCAACTGAAGGGTTCGCTCAGTGCTTCCCTGCCGTAAAAGCGCAGAACATCCGGCTTCACTGAGCTGTCAAAAATATCCAGAAAATATCGGGTCTGTCCGTCAAAAAGCGCTAACCAGTTATCCATCACGTCACTCCTTCACCGGCACGAGGCTGAGCCAGCCATCACCCAGTTCAATCGTGCGGGGGTTGTCCGGGTCCAGATCGTCACGGGTCAGCACCAGGCGCCAGCGGTTGTCCTTCTGATCCGGGCGGTTAAATAATCCCACCACCGCCACGAACTGAGCGTCTTCATCCATGGGCATATTGAGTGTCATGCTGCCTTTTGGCATCACCAGCAGCTCTTTAGACGCCAGTACGTCGTCTTTAAGTACCGTATCGGCATTGCGCAGCAGTGTCTGGTAATCGGCGGCATCAACCGCTTTACGATCCCTGAGCTGATAAACTCTCACCATCGTCGCCAGCGGTGTCTGTGCGCCATCAGCGTTAATGGCCGTGCGCGGGGTAAAATCCAGATGCAGCGTTTTGATTTTCTTGTAGAAGATGGATTTCGTGATGCTGACCGTACCGTCCGTGACAGTCTGAGTCAGACCGCAGCCAGCGAGCAGGCTACAGGCAATAAGCGTCAGCGCCCACCAACGGGTTACTGTTGCCATTCAAAAGTTCCTTTATTGAGAGTGGGAGTACGTGATTATTCGAAGCGGTAGTGCCCGTCTTTAGCGGACGGTAGCGCAGAACATTGCAACCCTTCATAGCAGCCCAGACTGACGGTCAGACTCCCCCGACTATTGCTGAGTTTGCCTGCTTTCAGGCCCAGCAAGCCGGTGCGGCCCAGCTGGATACGTCTGCCTTTGCCAAGGCGTGGCTCAGGCAGCAATCGTACGGGGACGGTGAGGCGCAGTCGGGCGTCACTGCGGTAGCCGAGATAAACGCGCAGCAGGACCAGTAAATCGGTATGGATAAAACCACCAGGTAACCACCCTTCGGCTTCCTCCGGATCTTCTGTCTCCAGCGTCACCAGTACCCGACTGCATGCTTCCTTTGCCGTTTTACCCAGCGTGGCTCGCTGAGAAAGACAGATGCGGTTCCCGGTACCCAACCCGCTACGGTTATCGATATGGACCTTAACCGGATCGGGCTCGGTGATAATTGCCTGGGTATTCGGTGCCAGCAGGCTCACCAGGGCCCGAATGCCTTCTGCATTGCGGGTGGGTAATCGCATGGTACCCAGCAAGGCCAGAAAGCGTGAAACCGGCGTTGCCACCTGTTCAGCGGTGCCCGGTATACCAAGGCCGACCAGCCCCAGCAGACACTGAGATGTGGCATCGCGGCCACCTGCCTCGAAGGTGGCCGGCCAGGCGTATTTCCGCCAGATCCGATAATACTGGGTGGTGATGCGGTGGCTGAAAATATCCAGAAACGAGGTAACTGCCTCGTGCCCTTCGCGGCGCTGCGCAATGTCGTCCAGCCAGGACGTCGGCAGAGGGGAGTCCACGCCATATATCCCCAAAAATGTCGTACGGACCGTTGGGGGTAATGCCGGGTGGTCTTCGTCAGTCTCCACCGCTTTGAGGGTACTGACCGGGAAACCCATACCAGGCCAGGGCCTGAAGCGGACCGGATCGTTGGCTGGATGGCTGGAGGCGCCCAGTTTCGGCGCGTCCGGATTTTCCTGCTCCAGCAGCTGGCAGAAACGATAAAAATTGGCCCGCCAGATATCTTTGCTCAGGACTAGTGTTAGCCCGGTACGTACTGGCTGTGATTCTCGTGCCATCTCAGTCGTTTTCCTGTCGGTTGCAGCACCAGCGTGAGCTGGTTGAAGAGGTGAATATCAGCATAGCGCGCGAAGAACCGGTGCAGCATTTCGCCGAAGAGATTCACATCCCCCTCGCCTGCAAAATTATCCATGTTTAGCGTGACCTCTATGTCTACGCCCCGGAGCATAAAGCCCTTCTCAAAACGGCGGATCAGGGTGTGCTTCACGGCGACGATAGCTTCAAGCCGACGTCGGTTCATTTCATCATCGGTCCAGTCGTACAGCGCCAGCGTTCCCCGCAGGACCTCCGGATTGTCCATCATGCTGAGGAAGTTTGAGCCGAGGTGGCTCATCACACGCCAGTGAAAACGGTCGTTGGCGGGCGGGTACAGCGGTATCGTCGGTGCGGTGACGTTCAGTACCCTGACGGGCACTTTGCCGGTTTTTGCCACCCTGTCCAGGAGCGTACTTTCCAGCGCTGTGCGCGGAAGCTGCCCGTTGGTACCGGTTATTCGCATCGAAAGGGATTCTGGTTTATCGGACAGCTGCTCCAGCTCGAACGAACGCCCCCCGAGAATCAACCAGGTGTCATACAGGCCAGAGGGGCCGCGTCTCACGCGGGTGTGGTAATAACGTTCAGGGGCATCGTGGCGCATCATTCCTCCCCGGTGCCGGAAGCTGGTGAATGGTACATAGGGATGTTTGCCATTCTTTACCGCGCCATGGATATTATCGACGCTGTAAATCTCGGTGTGACCATCCTGAAGACGCAACGGCCTGAGCAGGTATTCGTTATCCAGCGGGTTAAGCGTCAGCGGATCGGCTTCCAGAGTGAAGAGGTTGATGACCGGTGCACAGTGCAGCCGGAAGTTTTCCGTTTCAAAAGGCAGATCGGATGACCAGGCTTCACTGAGCACGATGTCGATTTCAAACCAGGAGCTGGCTTCAGTGAGCCCGATGGTGTCGAGGCCACGCAGTTCAACAAACATAAATTTCGGACGGAAGCTAAAATACTCCAGCAGCAGCTGGTAACCACTGAAGGCAATATCGGCTTTCTTCCACAGGCCGTCATTGTCGTCAAAGCCCATGGGTTTGCACCAGCCATCAAACTGATGACGTTCGGTGTATATCCCTGAATGGCGGGCGTACATGGCGTGAACGCGACGGGTCAATGCCAGGTGGAGTGCTGAACTGATCGGACTCTCTGCGTCGAGGAATATGGCGATTTTGTCGATCCCGGCTTTGCTCCAGTCCACTTTTTCAGGGCATTCGAAGCGCAAACGGATAGCAGAGCGGCCATCAGTTTCAGTATGAAGGTGGGCATCCGCAAGATGCAGTGGTTGCAGAGGAACATCGCGAGTTGTCCGGTACTGGCAGGCGGTTTTATGCGGCCCGACAGGGCGTGATTGTACGGAGAAACCTTCGGCAAGAAGTTCAGCCTGACGAAGGCCACGCCAGTCAGGAGAGAATTCGACGATGGCCAGCGACGGGATGGTTCGCATATAGTGTGGCCACAGCAGACTCACCAGCCCTTCGGTCAGTTCCGGCAGGTCATCATCCAGCTTCTGACGCAAACGGCCCATCAGGAAGGCAAAACCTTCAAACAGGCGCTCTACATAAGGATCGCGGGCGCCGGGTTTATCCAGATTAAGCATCGCTGCCCGATCCGGATGGGCACGGGCGAACTCTTTGCCCGCCTCACGCAGATAGCGCATCTCAGCCTCATAATAACGAAGGGTTAAATCATCCATGCATGGCATTCCTGAAAATTATTAAAGAGAATATTAGCCACAGAGCACCATGGCGCGGGCCGGGGCAATGGCGTATCCATCTCAGGCATCAAACGGGCTTTATCAGATTCACTGTGTTCATATTTACTCAACGCCTTCAGTGCCAGCGGCAACGTTAAAAATGGACGCTGGCAGCGTAAATCCCTGTAGCTTCAGTAAGGCAAGCGGACCGTCGCCCAACTCGCTGCGTATGATGAACTTCAGAGGATTGCCATCGGCGGTGATCCACACCAGTTGTGTACGGCTGGCATCGAGTGGAGTGATCAGGGCTTTGTCCAGCAGGCGAATGAAGCCCCAGTTACCCTGGTTACTGGCGAAGAGTTGCATACCGCTGTTTACACTACGCCAGATGAGCGACACACCTGGATAGTAAGTATTCCCCGGCCAGGTGAAGCTTTGCCAGCTTTCCATCTGATTGAAGTAATCCAGGTTCTGCTCATCGAGGGTAAGCTGCACTCTGGCAACATCCCGTGAAGGACGCGCCATCAGTTCGAAGTGAACACTCGCATCGCCCTGAGAGAACATGATATCTGACAGTTCCGCCAGCTGATTAATCGCCCGGAGAAAATCCGGACTCACAACCATCCCCTGACTTGCGGAAGGATCAACGACCCAGCGATTCCCTTCATGGCGGAGGATCCCGCCGAGATTAGTTTTCAGGAAGGTAGTGATTCGACCCGAGTCGCTACGCAGGAACTGAGCCAGTAGCGGCAGGGAGGCATCGCTGCCAGTGGCTTTAAACGGGTACCGTCCCGCAAAGGCCTTATTCCACTGATCGACAATGGTTGTCTGCCAGCGGACATTGAGGCTACCCGCTGCCGGGGCAATTACCTGCCGCCAGGCCAGATCAAGCGGTTGCACAAATAACGACTGGCCAAATCCACTCCACCCCTGCCCCAGACTCGCCGCAACCAGACTGCCGTAGTCGCGGGTATCGGTCAGGTCGATGGCTTTGCCCTGGAATACTGTCTGGGCCAGCATCTGCGACATAGCCTGCGGATCCGGGGCGCTGGTGACTTGCTGAAGCTTCAGCCGCACCTGAGTTACGCGGGCCAGCCAGGACTGGAAACTGAGGTTACCGTTGGCACCGGTACCCTCTTTACCTTCCATAAGCCCCATCAGCGGTCCAAACACGCCATCAAGCGGACCTTTAGGGCCCTGTGCCTGTTCAATAAACTGCCTGGCATTTTTTTTCTGACCGATCAGCTTTTTCGCTGAGTCCACTATCGAATCAGCCAGAGCTTCACCTTTCTGCCCCGTTTTCCCCTGCCAGGCCAGCGTGTTCATCAGTGCCACTAGCGGGGACTGTCGGACATCACCGATCAGACTGAGCTGGGCAATCGCCTCAGACAGTGACGTGGCTTCCTGCCACTGTATGCTGTTGACCATGTTGAGCCAGGCGTTACCAAAGTCGGTGAAATAGCGTTCAGTCAGGCGGGCTTTCAGCGCCTCCGGGGAGATATCGCTCCCTGTCTGATGTGTCTTGTCCGACAGTACCCAGTCAATTTCATCGCGGCGGGTTTTCACGACCTCGTCAATCGCATCCTGTACCTGCTCTTCCCAGGCCTGACGCGTAAACATTCCCGGGACGACTTCGTCAGTGCTGAATACTGTTGAGGCATCGGTGTCACTGGTCATATCCGCAAGCGTTAAATCAGGCCAGTTGCTGGCCACGCGCTTAAGCATCTCCTGATATAACCCGGACTCAGCGTTCCGCTGGCCTATTTGCTTAAGCAGAATTTGACGGACCGTGCTGATTAATTCAGTGTCAGGCTTAATTTTCCATTCCGGATGAGCCGGAAGGTTTTGCGCATAAAAACCCAGCAGTTTCGGTGCGATGTTCTGCCATGTGCCAGCCGGCACATTCTGGCGTTTCGGTAAGGCTTTCAGCGCGTTTTTTGCCAGCCAGCCGGCGTCCGCTTTGTCCGGACGCGCCAGCATCAGATAACTTTTGAGTATGTCATATGTATGCTGTGTGCCCTGCGTACGGGCATCACTGGCAGGAGGGAGTTGCACAAAGGCATTCAGCTGCTGCCTGAGACTGTCTGCTGTAGCATCCCTCATCAGCTGTGCGTTATTTTTCGCATACAGGGGCCAGAGTGCAGCCAGCGTATCGCTGTCCTGATTAAGACCAAAGCGGGTGTACCACGGCGTGCCGGTCGTCTCACGATGTTGCAGACGGGCAATGGCCTGCTGGAGTACGAGCTGATTGTGCAGACGTTCAGCCAGTGGTTTTGCAGTATCCGCTGCCTGTCTTGCCGTTTCCTGCGCCTGATAAATCTGAGTACGGTTAACGATCAGAGACAGCAGTGTAGCGGCCCCCCACAGGACAATCAGAGAAAGCAGAATTAACCGCATCATCTTCAGCCAGTCGAAGCCCAGCTTCCTGCCGCTGACGGCATCACAGTCATCAATGACGGCTTTCCAGGTCAGTGTGTCGGGGCGTGTGTTTGGGACCGAACCGACAACGGCCACTTCAGGACTGAACATGACCCCTCGTAAACGAAAGGCCGCAGATCCCTGCATCAGCCCGCCGAGCAAAACATCCAGACTGGCTTTCAGCTCCTGCCGCAGTCGGAGGGATAACTGAAGCAGGCCGCAATCAGCCGGATTATTCAGTATCTGTGCCATACCTGCTTTTTGCAGATGCAGTGCCAGTGTAGAAAATCCTTCACCCGCCCCTTTCACGGTGCCATCAGGCCCGAATATGACCCCTGTCGCAGCAGTTTCCGCGCCCTGCTGAGCATCGGTGGCGTTGTCAGTCAGCCACAGCCAGACAGGCACCTGCCAGCCCAACTGATGGTCGGCTTTCTGACGGTAACGCAGGAGGGCATCCCGTTCGCCATCCGTCGGGAGAGCTGAAATACTCATCACCTGAATGATGCCATCAACCGGTTGCCCGGATCGCAGGTGCTTCAGTTTTGAAAGGAAGATCTCATCCGGGAGTGACTGCGCGTCACCGCCATAAATCAGCACATTGCCGTCGCCTTCCTGCCAGAGGTCATTACACAGGCCCGGGGCAGCTTTGTGAACGTCGTCCCGGTTGCCCATCACCAGAAGGAGTCGCACTTTACGCTTCCAGCGACGTCCATAGCGAAAGCGCAGGTATTCGGCTACGGCGTCTTCGCTGAAGACCGGTTCATCATCGTCTTCTTCACCGGGAATGGTGTTCATTACCGGAGTGTCGCTCTCAGCCTTTATCCGTCCCCACTGGAAATACAACCCAGATTTACCGGCGAAGTCGAAAGCCTTCTCTGTCAGCCAGCCGAGTAAAAACATCGCAGCAACCAGTATGGCGCAGAATGTGAGTATCCGTTGGCCGTCATACGGTCCGAAGCCGGTGGCCGAAGCTACGTTTTCCGGAAAGGCATAAAACAAAAATGCCACGATGGCTGTCAGGAAAAAGGCGACAGTTACAACGGAGCCGATGAGTGTTTTTACTTTTACCTTAGACATTCTTGGGCGATTCCTTGCGAACTTCTTCTTTGGTGATGACGGCGATCCAGACGTCGTCTTTGTCAGCGGTGGGTTGGGCGGCGATAACCTGTGGGCCATTATCTCTGCATGCCACTGATGCAAGAATAATAGCAAGCCAGGGGGCGGCGCGGCTGGCATATCCCAGAACGGAATCAATTCCATGATTGTCTTTTGACAGACTGAATGTCACCCCATTATCTTCACAAGCCATATTCCATCCACTTCCGCCTGAAAGGACTGGACCTGTATACCAGGCCGTTTTTAGTGCCTCAGAGGCTGTTGCGGCCCATAACAGTGCCCTGTCCAGCGTTTTTACAAGCTGGGCTTCCTTACCCTTTTCTGGGCGATGAAGGCATACTGCATCCGGATAGCCAGCAGCCTTACGGTTGCTGAACACCATAAGAGTAATGGCATCGGCGTCACCTTCATCAGGTTGCGCGGGCAATGAAAACGTCACCTCTGCAAGAATGCCTGGTGTGTTCCAGCACTGGTCCAGCCAGGCATCAAATCCCGCCAGACCTTTGCCTGCAAGGAGTCTGAAGACCCTCCCGGTTCTGGTCGTGAGTTCATTTCTGAAGTGCTCCTCCAGTCTGGGGCGGATATCGTCGTCACAGTCCAGCATCAGGCAGCAAGAAATATCCTGCGAAAGGGTGTCGGTAATTTTTTGTACATGGGCGACGAGTGTTGACGTGACAGAGATGAGTTCTGTATCCAGAGCTGTCTGAAAACTGGGTAAGGCTGCATACCTGACAGCAGATTTGGAACCACGTGGCGTTGAGGTCTCTGAAGCTGGAACAGTATGATTAACTGCTTTAACCAGTGCAGCGGGACTATTTCCTGAAAAGTGTTGAACGTAGGTATCGAGTATCCAGCCACAGCGCTGACCACGACAAGTTTCGCTATCAATAAGCGCTTCGCGCTCCACATTCCTGGACTCAGCCCCCACCTGCTCTACTTTGTATGCAAACCTGCGCAGGGAGAAAAGAAGCCCCCAGAGACAGAAAGGCAATCCCAGCGCAGTAAACCAGAAAATAAAGCCAGTGCGTTCTGCCGTCCAGTTCCAGAGCTGTAACGCAATTCCTCCTGACATGACAAATGCCAGGAACAGCAGCCATCGGCGGGTATCAGGTCGTGGAACCTTCGCCGCCTTTTCAGGGATAGCATCCAGCAGGACTGGCATACTCAGGCAACCTTTGCAGGAGCAAAAGAACTGATCAATGTACAGCCACAACCACATTTATGGCCGTGAAAGGCGACCGGGATCCCGTTATCAAGATAATCAGGATTACCTTCGATGATGGTTGTCGGACCATGTAGAGGTATCGGGCAGAAAACCATATCACCTTTACGTGCCACGCCAATCCCACCAAATATCATGGTGCCAGAACAGGTCATAACTGAACCGCCGTGAGTGGTTTTGTCGCCTTTTCGAATAATTTGCAACATTTTTATCTCCATTAATTTATTGTTTACAGGGCGGAATAAATTAATATTTATTGTTCAAGCATCTCAGCCTTGACCCAAGAAATAAGAGGTGAACCTTTTTTATTGATATATCCAATATTCACCCATTCATTATCTGGAGATATCTGAATAATCCTTACCTTATCTCCGGGAACAAGGTAAGCACTGGTTTTGCTATTGTCATTTGGCAAGCTAAATAAATTTGACTTGGTTTTTACTGTTGATTTTTCGGTAATGCCGCTCAGGTATCCAGAAATATATTCTAAAACAACCCTTTTCATTTTTTTGTTTTCTTTTGCCATTCTTTGATATGCATTTATATTTTCCTTAGATGGAGAGTCACACCGAAGCATATTAGCCACCTCTCTTTCATCTATTCCAGAAAAATCATCTATTGTTTTGTTGATCATCGGGCGCATTGACTGGAAGTCAAATTTATCTGCATTTACATCACCTGAACTGGCTAATACATCTTTATTACCCACCCAACTATAACCACACGCCTCACCATCCCAGTCACTAACAATGCAACCATTGGTCATGTCCACGACACTACAATAAGCCTTATCGGTATATTTTTTTTCACCATCACCGAACTCTACATACCCTCCAGAAACACTCGTTACGATAAGATATTTTCCAGATGGCGATGGTTTTGATGAACCATTTTCTATATAATATCTGTCGCTGCGACTGAGATCTGCCGAATATGCATTGCGAGAAAAAACGATTTTCCCCCATGAATTATTATCATAGTGCTCCCCTTTTTTCTCCTGAGAAAAAATTAAGCGCCCGCCTTCTGGAGATTTAATTTCTATATCAGCATAACTTATATTCGTAGTAAAAATAGCCAAAAAAATAATACTTAAAAAGTAAGTTCTTGTCATAACTTTGCCTTTAATGAATTAAACCGAGCAGAAGAATTTGTCATTCTTCTTGTTAATTTATATTCATCCAGTAGTTTGTTTTCATTTGTTCCGCTCTCAACGCCCCATGTTTGTGGGTCTAAGCTTATAGCAGGATTATTGGCGTGGAAGTTTTCGATTGCTTTTTGAAAATCAGGAACAACATAAGCAGGACGATTTACTGAATGATCTAATACTACTGCCCTACCCAAATTACTCTTGACGAAATCCTTTATTTTTTTGCCATCAGAAGTTACGGTGTTTTCTTCGACTGCGTGGAGTCTTTCTATAAAATCTAAAACTTGAATATCTAAATACTCAGGTAGTTTCAGAATCTTGACCAACGCAGCCAGAGGTTTGTTATGTACGATTGTTCCGAAATTACTTTCGAAACATCCTCTCCTTAGTACAACCTTTAATTCTGAAGATGTTATTTTGTTCCCCTGAGTTAAAATATTATCGCTGTAATAAATAATAGCAGAAGTTCCTGTTCCCTCTACAGACCAGCCACAACTCACAGAATATTTTTCATACAAATCAGGGTGACTATCTCTAAATTTCGCTAATTGGGTTGATAGCTCACCTTTTCCCTCTCGCCCAGGTTCATTTTTCACGGTTTTCTGCATCGCTCCCGCTGTAATGACTTCACTATCATATGAATGCACTGCATCCAAATTCCCTTCATTCTCAGACATAGCAATCAGTATTGTTTTTTCATCAGCCGTAATTCTATTTTCAACAATGAGAACATCCCAGCGGCTATAGCTATTTAAAGAGACACTCCCCCAATAGACCGGACCGTATTGACTACCATATCTAGTAACTTTAAATTTATCAGCATAGAGTTCTTCGCAATCACATTTCGCGCCTCTAAACATGTTCATAAATGTAGTCGGATGCATATGCCAGGGCTCTGCCCCCAGTGCCACACCTTTTTCACACACCGCCTTCATCCACGTCATTTTATCCAGAAATGCTTCCAGATACGTTTTCCATAACGGTGCATCCCCGGTTAATGTATCCAGATAGTTTTTCCACAACGGGTCATCCTTACCGTAGTACCATTCACTGGCGTGTTTCGCAATTACACGGTATAAGCGATCGCGGTAAGAGATATTATGGACCGCCTGAAGATACTCCTGCTCCGAGTAATACCCGTCCTGGTTACTGTCTATCATCTCCAGCAGTTGCTGGTAGTTATATTTGTTCAGGGCATGAGTGGTACGCCTTTCATCCTGTGCCGCTTTATACAACTGCTCCAGAATCCCCTTCACCACGTTATCCGGTTGTTTTACCCCATCAATCAGGTCAAAGCTCACTGGTGCTTTATTCAGCGTCACAAACCCCAGTTCGCCTAACGCATACTGCGATACCTTTTTTACACTGGCAGCAGGTAACCAGCCACCTTCCGGGCGTATCTGATAATACGCAGCATCCTGGTTACTGGTCAGTGTATTCCCCCTGGCATCAACGGCAGGGACTTTTGCCAGCGTCAGAATCCCCGGGGCCCTTGTTTTTCGACTTCCCGCAACCATACTCCGCTCACCTTTATCAAATAAGGGTGCGTTGGTTTGCCAGGTCAGATAAACCGGTGCATCTTCTCCTGCATTTCCGGAATTGGTGATGAAATTTTCCATATCATCCATGCTCAGGCACTCTATATGCACCTGGTAACGCGAGCGTTTGCCGTTTTCTTCCGGTAGCTGATAAAAACCCATATGCCCAAGACTGTCTCCGGCATTGACCGGTACAGGCGCTGAAGGCACATACACATCATTAAAAACGGATCCACTACCGGATGCTGCTGGTGCAACCGGCGTCAGACTGTCGCCGTCTGATACTACCCAAACCCGGTCGTCCTTTTTCAACTTATCCTTATCCCGGCCCAGAGTGACCAGACTGAATGTTCTTGCTGCATCGCCTGGATCCTTACCCGGACGGATGATCTGCTGTGCGGTATTACCGGGCTCGTATGAAAGCGGGAAATCGGCTGTCAGTCTGCCTGCCTTTTTATCGTGCAGCACATCGTCACTGCTCAGATAGTATGCCCAGTCTGTACGCGAAGTGCAGTTCACCACGCCTTCTGACTCATTAGTGTAAGCAGGAGTACATTTTTCCCACCAGGACGGAACTGGCGCTGATTTAACAGCCTTCAGAGCCCCCCTGTCTGATACCGTCCAGACTTTTGTTTCCGCTGCAAGCGTGTCTCCCGCTGCATTTTTCGTCTCTCTGATAATGGTCACTTCGGTAAACTGACGCAGGTCGCTGGTGCGGGTCACAATAGCGTCACTCAACGTGACTACCGTGTCTTTATTCAGTTTTCCGGCTGCGCGGCATGTCTGCACATCTTCCGCACTGGTGTAATAGCGCTGGACGCCTGCCACTTTTCTGTCCGCCTGGCTACCCTGTTGTTCATAAGCAGCATAGGGCGCCAGATTCATGTACAGCGTAAAAAACGTCAGTCCACTTTCTGCGTTATCAGCCGGCTGGATATAATGTTTCACCAGCACAAAAGAGGTCGAAATGAACAACTTTTCACCTCGCCATTCAATCGCGGCACTCTCGTAATCCTTGCATACCCGCCAGGCAACGATTTCACCATCGGCCATACAACGAATAAATTGCTCCCCTTTATAAAGCTCACGACAATATTCATTCTCAGCTTCACTGTCAGTACTCAGGGCGCACCAGGGAATGGTGGCATCAGTAATATGAATACCGCCATGCCACATTCCCTGGCTTCCCACCAGATACAGTCCTGATCTTTCCCCTCCGATCATCGATAACAACGCTTCCACAGAGGAAAAGGCATGGCCATTTTTGTTTGACGGTACGGGGTAACTGATTTTGGGTAACTTTG
Organism: Escherichia sp. E4702; assembly: GCF_963883545.1. NCBI lineage: Bacteria > Pseudomonadati > Pseudomonadota > Gammaproteobacteria > Enterobacterales > Enterobacteriaceae > Escherichia > Escherichia sp. E4702. Next base: position 24,800 of record NZ_CAWORF010000039.1, read on the forward strand.
CTGTCATAAATCCCCTTCCATGCTATTCACTGCTCCATTTGGCGGAATTTTTAGCCGTGACCGTAACGTCTGTCATTTTAAAGTCCGGTGTTTCCAGTGGCAGGCTGCTGCCATTTCCGGGCACCAGATAGCTCGCTACCTTCATCACCATATTCCCTTTGGAGCCATGCTCAATCCCGTTCTTACTCAGTCTCAGGTAAGACCCGCCACCGTTCAGCGTAAGCGTTTCCGGGGTGCTGATAATAATTTCGTCTTTACTACTGGTCACCGTCAGCTGTTTTTCAGAAAACAGGGCCATCGTGTTGTGCTGAGCCTGAATCTCGATGTCTCCCTGGTTGGCAACCAGCTTCGCCCCGTCTTTATGCACAAACAGACCCAGGGCTTTTTCCACCGTAACCGACAGATTTTTCATCGCACCGATATCAAGATGTTGACCGGCATTGATCATGGTATTGCGGGTACTGCTGAGCTGAAGATGTTCACCTGAGGTAAACGCCACCCCCTGCGGAGCGCTACCCAGCAGGACCGCAGACTGGAGGTCCCTGATTTTGTCGGTCACAAAACTAATCTGGGTATTGATGTCAGAGACCAGGGCTCCGGCGGCTTCAGCGGCGCTGTTCAGCGCCTGCATCTGGCTGTTGGCCTGGTTAATCTGACTTATCACAGGGGCCATTTCCAGTACCGGTCCTTGGGCTTTGGCCTGGGCATCAGCCGTCAGGAACAGCCCTTTTGCCGCACGTACAGCACCATGCTCATCCGTTCGCAGTTCGAAACCGGCTCCGCGATTTTCACGCTGGCTGTTGACCAGGTGTCCCATGTTCAGCTGTGTTTTGCCATATTCCGTCGCGAGCTTGATATGCTCTTCCTGGCGCTTATCCTCCATCCGCAGCTTATTGTTCGCCGGCGTGCGCCAGACGTTCCGCGTATGATTGTCACTGGTGACAGGGTCCGGATGTTCTGAGTCGTGCAGGGCATAGGCGATGTAGGGACGATCTGGGTCTCCGCCGTCAAATACGACGGCCACTTCCGTTCCGTCGATAAGCGGTGAGTGGAAGCCGTACGTATCACCGGCATAGGGCCTGGCCAGCCGCAGCCACAAACAGGCATAACCCTGTTCAGTACTGTTGCGGTCAAAGTCCAGTTTTACCCGGTAGCGCCCGTCCGGGTCGAGCCAGGAACAGGTGTCACCTTTCTGTGTGCTTTCCACCCGGGCCGGAAGCGAGCCGGATATCACCGGGCGATTGAGCAGCGCCGGACGATAACAGACGGTTTCGCTATACGGGATGCCTTCAAAGGTCAGCGTAAAGCTACTTTTGCGTGAGCCGCTGGTGCGCACCGTGGTGATGACAATGCCTTCTTTCACGGTGTCGGGAAGCGCTCCGTCAGTTTCCAGTACCTGACCCGGAGCCAGATGAGGGCTGGAGGAATGCCCGCTGACGCGATACTGCGCGTTCAGAATGCGTTCATGATGCAGGCGTGCGAAGTATGCCCCGGTCTCCGGGCTTTCAGCGTCACCTGCTGTCAGGAAAGGTTCAGCATAATGGTACGTTTCTCCGGTGGTGATCCCTTCTTTGCTGAAAATGCTCTCGATACTGTCCTGAGGTTGTAGCGCTTCACGGTAGTTGTAGTCCCGGGTGGCCACACTTCCGCTCACCACGTTATATGCGGTCTGAATATCCCAGATGCTCTCCTGCCCGTTGTCTCTCATCCCGGCCTGGTTGCGTAACGGTAGCGTGACACCAAATTCATACTGCTGCTGGCTGTCCTGGAAAATCACCACGTCCTGTTCAAGACGGCTGTCCATTTCATAGCGCCAGTAAATGCCCACTTCTGCCAGCAGACGCTGGATAAACTCAAGGTCTGTTTCCCGCCACTGGGTGATGAGCTCCCGGGAGGGGTATTCGCGGGAGAGCCGGAACTCAAAATCAGGCCCTTCCAGACCGTGTTTACGCAGTACCTGTTCAACCACTTCAGTGACTGACTGATTGAGGTAGATCTCGCTCCCTTTCGTATAGCCCAGAAGGGCAATACGGGGAACGATCGTCAGCGCGTAATGGGTCTCATCATTCGAGGTAGACACGCGGCGAAACGACTCAACTACGCCAAATACCGTCCTGACCGGCAGGGCCGGAGTTCCGTCAAACACGGGGGTCTGGAAAGTGAATGAAGCGGGCTTCAGCAGTAACGAGTCACAAGCAATATCCGCAGAAGAGCAGGTGACCGCCACATTATAGCGCCAGGGCTGGCTGAGTGATTCAACGGCGTTGTAACGTAACACATCCAGGAAATGGTCGCATTCATGCACTTCAACCTGGTACCGTGATTGCCCTAAAAGCTGATGTACCAGGCTGGTAGCCTTGTTGGAGAGGGAACTGCTCATGACGGCTCTCCTTCTGCCTGCTCCAGCAGTTTCAGCAGCCAGTGCTCAGGCGTGATTTCTGTATGCGCATGGGACTGACATAAAAAAGCCGCCCCCTCCAGTACTCTGGTGCAATAAGGGGTAAGTCGTCGTAGCAGGACTGCTGAATGATGTTCCATGTCGTTCCCTCTTGTTCAGGCACGCTACCGCCCCTGGCCGTCAACCGATGCCCATAAGGTTCATGCCGATAAATTGTGAGACTGCTCTGCAAAGCGTCCGTCTGACAGGCGCTGTGCGGAGTAAAAAAAGCGGACAGAAAGGATCTGCCCGCCAGAGTCTTAGTCACGTACATCCTGTGACGCGTGTTGTGCGCCTGGCTGACGACAGGCGTCAACCTGCGGTACCAGACTGATCTCGACACGGCGGTTATGCGCACGGCCATCAGGCGTGTCGTTTGATGCAACCGGTCGGCTGTCACCGTAACCCTGCACGTCAATGCAACTTTCCGGTACGTCCCAGGTATCACGCATCCAGTTACGAACGGCTTCCGCTCGTTGTAAAGACAGGGTCTGGTTGAGCTGAACGCTGCCGGTATTGTCTGTGTGGCCACTGACCACGATGAGCCAGCCTGGTCTGGCTTTGACCCCCGCCAGTGCATTGACGAGTATTTTGGTAGAGCCGTCTTTGAGTGCCGATTTGCCGGAATCAAACAGCGACATGCCGTCGAGACGAACAATTTTCGGTACTGGTTTTTGGTTAGGTACTGGTTTATGTATTGGTGGAGTCCAGGTATCGATAGCCTGTTGCACGGCCAGCCACAGGCGTAGCCCCGGGTAATAGCCCAGGCTGTAACGCAAAGGCTCTCCCTGACGCTGCCAGCGTTCAAGCAGGAGCGCATCCAGCTTCAGGGCGACCAGTGCTTCTGCTTTAGGGCGATAGTGGTTCATCGGGATTGCATTCCAGCGCTGCAAATCGGTGCTCACCTGACAGATCAGGTCACGGTTATTGAGCGCAGAAATACCCAATGCGGTCAGAGCACACACCCACATCAGCAGGACCAGGCGACGGGTACGGTGCCCCCCCTGCACCGGTGATGCAAAAGGTGCCAGCAGCGGCAGAACTGCATCCGGAAATAAACTTACCGGATCTGTCTGCCCAGGCTTTCGGGAAAACTGCAAACAGGTGCGGGAATATAGCCAGTCGGCCCAGACTGACTGGGGTTCGGGAAGGACGGTACCGAGGCGGAGTGCCACGGAAAACGCTCGTTCAGGAGGGGTTAATCGATCAGGTTTCTCAAGTTCATCAGTCAGGATTTTACGGATAAATGAAAATGCCTGACTGATCGTGGGTAGCGCCGTAATATTGTCATTAGCCTGCTGCCAGTCGATGAAAGCCTGCGGCGAATCATTTACCGGACATACAATCGGCTTGTCACCACGAACGATTATCCACGGAGTCTCAGGTCCGGAGAATTCGGCACTCACCACAACCGGTAGTGTGAAACCCGTCAGAGTTTTGATTTGTTTACTCTGCTGGCGGAGCGTCTTTAATGTGGAGCGCAGAACCGCTTCATCCTGATGATGGTCTGGCAGGCAACGGTACATAACCGAAAGCTGACCGACCTGGCGTGGGAACTGCGTCTGTATGCTGCGGACAACATCCGTTAACCGGCTGACGTCATCGGCCCGGAGCCACCAACCCTGAGCTGTTTTACGCAGAGGCCCCCCCTGAAACAGCGCACCCAGCCCGTCACCGCATACCAGTACAACGGGGCCCTGGGTGTCGAGTAGTGGCAGGTCAGCAGCTGAAACGGAGGTGTCGGATACCGACTGCTCCCGGCGGTAGTTCTTAAAAACATACCAGCCTGCCAGCAGGAGGATCAGCACCGTGGTCAGGCCTTTAAACACGTTCCCTGTTGGGATGAAATACCAGAGCAACCACAGCAATGTGGCAACAGCTGCAAAGGTGTGCAGGGCAACCGGAATAATGACTGATCTACGCATTAGTTACGTAGCTCCGGTATTTGTGCTGACAAGAGTGCCTGGAGCCACAGATGACCGCCCCACCAGATAACACCGGTAAGGATGATGGCAAGCGCTATCCAGAACCAGACTGAACGCATCAGACTCCAGCGATGTTTCCCCATCCGGTAAACAATCAGAGACAGGCCTGCATCAGGCGGAGAGCATCGCTCAGACAGGGCTTTGACGACTTCATCCCGCTGCGACTGACTGACCGCCTTCAGTCCGTACACCCCCTGAAAACCCAGTGCAATTACCCGGTGATAACACGTCAAAACGGCCGGGTTCGGTGAGGGCTGACGCAGGACCTCTGCAATGCTATCCCACAGAGCCTCACCTGCTCGAAGTGATCCGAAAAATCGTGCCTGAAGCGGGACTTTACGCCATGCCACCTGGCCCTCATCAACTTTCGGCTCTTCTCCTTCCTCGCACTTTTCAGGCTTACGGCTCATCACCGCCTCGTCCAGCAAGGCACATTGTGCGTAGGAAATATGCCCGATACTGGCCTCGTCATAACCGGCACGCCCCAGCGCTTCCCGCACACTTTCAACCTGTTTAACGCACTTGTCGTAAAGCGCACTACCATTGAGCGTGACGGCGCCTTTCTTCAGCATGGTGACGGTGAGCCAGGTCTCTGTCATCAGCTGGTCGATATCGATATCCTGTTTCATGAGCGCAATACCGCAAACAGTTCAAGTTCCAGTGCACCAAGCATTTCAGGCACATAGAACATACACACGCCCTGCGCCTGCATTTCATGCGCAGCGGGGCTTTCCATATCAAGCGCGAAGTACTGGTTTTCCATGCGTACAGGCAAAGCTGCCGGGACCCTGCTGACAGGGATCAGAGGGATCCCCTTGAGTGCAACACCATAGATCTCATTGACGTCATCAGGTGAACCCGCCTGACAAAGTGCCGGGAATTTATCGGCAACCTGCCAGGCCGGTATGTCTGAGCGAACAGAGAGGTAGAGGTCCGCCTCTTCGCGCAGACGAATATCGTGAAGGTTTGCTTTCCAGGTTTGGCCGTCCGGACGGGACATTTCCAGAACAATGACCCTGGATGGCAGACTTGCCTCAAGTAACCCCGAGATCAGGTCAAACAGCGGAGGAAACGTATTGGCGGGTTCCTCGTGGTCATATCCCGGAATGGCGTCGAGATCATGGTCCAGGGAAAAGGTCAGCATGCTTCCTGCCAGGCGTGCAAGCTCTGCCCACACCTGTTCAGGCGGACGGGAAGGAAAACGTTCGTATTCCGTCAGCACCCTGGCGTGGGAATTTAGCGCATTCAGCAACCAGAAAAGGGAAACGTCGGCGACGGCAAAATCGGCAAGTCTCTCGTTGCTCTCACGACGCATTGTCATCAAACGCTGGCGTCGGGAACGTAACTGGCGATTTAGCAGCACCAGACGTTCGCGAAGAACCGGGCTTGCCGAAAATGACGCAACGGGAGGAATGAAAGACGGGTCCAGTAGCCACGCATTATGTCCGTCCCGGATTAGCCTTGCTACAGGGCAGACTTTCCAGGAATCATTACTTTCATGGGCAAACCGGATGGAGAAATTGAACCGGGCAACTGCCATTGATTCTTCTTCAGGCCCAAATGCATCCGGCAACGTCACCCATTCTTCTCGATAGCGAAGCGGTCGATCCGGGAAGATGCCTTCCTGCTCAACGTTGGCAACGCCCGGCTGCATATGAGGCAGTGCGATAACGACAGTTACCGCATCAAGACCTGCCAGCTGACTGGCATCTAACTCACGTGGCGCCGGAGGCAGATCGCTTCTTTGCGCATCAATCAGCGTTCCATCTTCCAGCCAGAGACGTAACTGCGTAATCTGGATCAGACCCGATGAAAGAAGACTGTCGTTAAACTCAATCTTTTCCACACCCCAGGGGAATGCAGATGCCAGTGCGGTTGCACCGGCGCTGCGAAAAGACTCCCATTCTGCCTGCTGCTGGAACTGCTGAGGGGACAGTAAAGCCCCCTCGTTCCACAATGGACGATAAATTTTCATCTCTGCGCCCACCTTATGCTTTTGCTTTCGGCATCTGAGATACCAGTGACAGATTGACGTCCATACCCTCTCAGGGTGTTAGCAACATCAATACTGACCTCTGGGTTAAGCTCGGATAGAACGCTATTAACGTTGTGTTTTGAAATAGTTAACTTGCTGCGTTCAGAAAGCGGGAGAGTTTCTTTACCGTTGCTGAAATTTCCCACCGCGAGAAGTTTTAAGGGCAACTCTACTTTCTTTTGGGCAGAACCCGTGTGCAGGTCGAGCTGGATGTTGACGCGTGCTTTTGGCACTTCATTCTGGAAGCTGGAATCTGCCATATCATTCCCTTTGTTGGGCAGTGGTGATAGTTACCACGAGGTATCTTTACAAAGCGATGATAGAGCGTTTTGCTAAAAAATATCAACTTAGCAGATCAAAAATCTATGATTGGAATTTTATAAAGAATTTTAATCTGATATGTAACAGGGCGCATCTCTAAGTATTGGGGTAAAGGTTTTTTTGTTCACTGCTTATGTCGTCATTTACAGGGGGATTAACTATAAGTAGGTGCCTTGGTGGTTGAATGTTTCATATGTGACCTTTTATTGATTAAGATCAGTGCAATGAGTGTGATGACTGTCTGGTGCGGATGCGTGCCTTTGCACTGATAAGTCACTGTAACAGTTACATTTTTTGTTACATGGCGTTGTGATAAAAATCCGAAAGCGGACTTATAGGAAAACATTGTAAGTAATGGAGGGTATTTCGTTTTAAAAACTATCTGATTTGTATGACATTGAATAAGTTACGGGTTATGTGGCAGGTTTCAGCATCAAAATCGTTGTTTCTCAACCGGTCGTTTACGAAACCGCGCCCGTGGTTACTGGGCGCGGAAAAATCCAGGTTTCCGGTGAAAAAAAACTATACGGCATTTCTTAGGGGGTCTTGACTCAATCGGATAACCTAAATGCGATGACCACTGACTTTAAATCAGGCCATTACAAATCAGGAGTGGTTAAATAATGCGCTTAACGTACAAAATTTTCCATTTCCCAAACCGACCCCACATACGGCTCGCGAGTCCTGCGGACAGTGTCTGTTATGATGATGGATGCAGGGCTACCTGCGGCAAACTCCGATTCAGCCATGAAGCACACTATACCGGGTGCGCACTTTCACTGGATCCACTACACAGGGTACAGCTTTCACTTCAGTATCATCACGTTATCAGAGCCGATCATCATTCACGATACACTGTACCAGGTAAAGTTTCCTAACCGTGCCGTCATGCTATCAGGTATGGTGGCAATAACGTGATCCACTATACCGGGTGAGGATCACATTCTTGGCTAAAATACACACAAGACACCCAGAAAAGGCAGAAGAAAATGGACTGCATCGGGGTAATGGGGCTGATGCCACCCGGTGTAGTGGAGATACACTATACCAGGTAAATCAAAGCGAGAGGAGAAGGATATCCACTATACCGGGTAACACAGGCAACTACGTTATCAGGCATCGATCATGGCTTCATGTTTCTCTTCAGAATATTCAGCACGTAATCGACGTTTTCTTTGTCTATGGAGTATTCCAGAAAATCGCTCTCTTTAAGCTGGCCCAGTGCCTTTTTAACCGTGGCATTCTGGTTTCCAAGGTGTGAGGACAGTTGCAACCGTTCACGCTCGACGAGATTGCAGAGGCTCGGCGCTATATGGAGGCCAATGGTCAGGTAGGCAAAATAGTTATGGTCGTAGAGTAATTCTTACCGCAGTATTTTATTAATGATTTTGCTATAGCCTGGAAAATATCCAGCTTTTTTATTATCCAGTGCGCTTATATCCCCGTCCAGGTTTATGGGGTCAGTTCATTCAGGGCGGGGATATAAGGCGCGGTTTTTCACCTAACCAGGTGTTTGCTGTTGTTCAATGTATTGGCGGATGATGGATATTGGTGCACCACCGCAGCTACTGGCAAAATAGCTGGGGCTCCACAAAACGCCTTTGTAGTAATACCTGACTGCAATATCTGGTCGATCTCGCCGCAGTAATCTACCCGATACGCCTTTGAGGCTGTTTACCAGACTGGATATCGCCAGTTTGGGAGGATAGGTAATTAACAAATGGACGTGATCTGGTTCTCCATCCATTTCAACCAGTTCAGCTTCAAAATCAGCACATACATTTGAAAAGTAAGTGCGTAGTTTTTCTGTCGCGTCATAGTCAAAAATCTGACGTCGGTATTTAGTAACGAAGATCAGGTGAACATGCTTCAGGAAAACACAATGCCTTCCGCGTCGGATATCGGTTTCTTTGTAGTGGCATAGTGAATTTGGCCACCTGAATAGAGGTGATATCATCACCTCATAGTCAAAACAGGTGACATTATGACCGGACGTAACAGACGCAATTTTAGCCCCGAGTTTCGCCTCGAGGCTGCCCAGCTTGTACTCGATCAGCATTACACCGTTGCCGCCGCTGCCACTGCGATGAATGTCGGCAAATCCACGATGGATAAATGGGTTCGACAACTGAAAGAAGAGCGAGCGGGAAAATCACCCATAGCTTCACCCATGACACCTGAGCAGATTGAAATACGTGAGTTGAAGAAAAGACTTCAACGCGTTGAAATGGAAAGGGATATATTAAAAAAGGCTACCGCGCTCTTGATGTCAGACTCCCTGAACAATTCTCATTAGTTGAGAAACTCAGGGCGCGGTTTCCTGTTGCCGTTGTGTGCAACGTGTTTGGGGTTCATCGCAGCAGTTATAAATACTGGCGGCAGCCCAGGAAGCCTGACGCCACGAAAGTGGCATTACTGAGCCTTGTGCGTGAAGTTTATCACGAAAGTAACGGTTCAGCAGGAGCGCGAAGCATTGCCGCAATGGAAGGTATAAAACTGAGCCGCTGGCGGGCAACAAAGCTGATGAAAGCGCTCAATATTATCAGCTGTCAGCAACCTGGCCATCGTTATAAGAAGGCGTCTAAGGAACACATTGAGATCCCTAATTATCTGGATCGCCAGTTTGCTGTTACCGAGCCTAATCAGGCTTGGTGCGGTGATGTGACTTATATCTGGACGGGAAAACGCTGGGCTTATCTGGCTGTTGTACTCGATTTGTTTTCCCGTAAACCGGTTGGCTGGGCGATGTCATTTTTCCCTGATTCCGCACTGACAGGTAAAGCCCTGTCGATGGCCTGGGAAGCACGGGGGAAACCGGCTAATTTACTGTATCACTCGGATCAAGGCAGTCACTATACCAGCAGGAATTTCAGACAGTTACTGTGGAGATATCAGATAAAGCAAAGCCTGAGTCGCCGGGGAAATTGCTGGGATAACAGCCCAATGGAACGGTTCTTCAGAAGCCTGAAAACAGAGTGGGTACCGGATAATGGCTACGCGAATTTTAGCGAAGCCAGCACGGCAATAACGAATTACATCACAGGATATTACAGCCAGCTCAGACCTCATCAATATAATGGTGGTTTGACGCCGAATGAATCAGAACGATTGTTCTGGAAAAACTCTAAAGCTGTGGCCAGTTTTTGTTGACCACTACACTTTTTTCATGGGCCAAAGTATGATTTGGCCCATGAAACGACTACAAGCATTCAAATTCCAGTTAAGACCCGGTGGTCAACAGGAGCGTGAAATGAGGTGCTTCGCAGGCGCATGTCGTTTCGTTTTCAATCGTGCTCTGGCGCTTCAGAATGAGAATCATGAGGCCGGTAATAAATACATCCCTTACGCGAAAATGGCTTCCTGGTTGGTTGAGTGGAAAAATGCCACTGAAACACAATGGCTTAAAGATGCCCCATCACAGCCATTGCAACAGTCACTGAAAGACCTTGAGCGGGCTTACAAAAACTTCTTCCAGAAGCGGGCTGCTTTTCCCCGATTCAAAAAGCGGGGACAGAATGATGCATTCCGCTACCCGCAGGGCGTTAAGCTCGATCAGGAAAACAGCCGTATTTTTCTGCCGAAGCTTGGCTGGATGCGCTACCGGAACAGTCGTCAGGTCACGGGTGTTGTAAAAAATGTCACAGTCAGCCAGTCCTGCGGTAAGTGGTACATCAGTATTCAGACTGAAAGTGAAGTATCCACTCCTGTTCACCCTTCAGTATCAATGGTCGGACTGGATGCTGGCGTGGCTAAACTTGCCACGCTGTCAGATGGCACAGTCTTTGAGCCTGTAAACAGTTTCCAGAAAAACCAGAAAAAGCTGGCGAGACTTCAGCGACAGTTAAGCCGCTAGGTCAAACTCAGCAACAACTGGCAGAAGCAGAAACGCAAAATACAGTGTCTGCATTCCCGTATCACAAATATCCGCAGGGACTACCTTCACAAAGTCACAACGACAATCAGCAAAAACCACGCAATGATAGTCATTGAGGATTTGAAGGTCAGCAACATGTCAAAGTCAGCCGCGGGTACGGTCAGCCAGCCGGGGCGCAATGTCCGGGCAAAATCAGGTTTAAACCGTTCGATACTGGACCAGGGCTGGTATGAAATGCGCCGCCAGCTTGAGTACAAAGAGCTCTGGCGTGGCGGTCAGATACTGGCTGTTCCGCCAGCGTACACAAGCCAGCGTTGCGCGTGCTGTGGTCATAAAGCGAAAGAAAATCGCCCGTCACAAAGTAAATTCGAGTGTCAGGCATGTGGATATGCAGCGAACGCCGATGTAAATGGCGCTCGTAACATTTTAGCGGCGGGGCACGCCGTTCTTGCCTGTGGAGGAATGGTGCAGTCAGGGCCGCCCGTTGAAGCAGGAACCCACCGAAATGATTCAGGCGACAGCCTGAACGTAGCAGGGATCCACGGCCTTCAGGGCGTGGAGGATGTGTGCGCCCAGCATGGGCGCGATCTTGGAGGTGAAAGTCCTCCCGCGAGCTGACCACAGCGAGCGAAAGGAAGTGCAACTGCGTGAGGGCGACCGGGCGTGGGGAGGAAGCACGGAATGAACCCGTGAGCCGATGAACAAGAATCGGATATGAGGCGCGATGGAGCAAGGCGAGCAGGCACATCACTGCGAAGCTTTCGTGGTCAAGTCGAAGTCGCGTAGATCCGGCGGTTGTGCGGGGAAGGATCGCGTTCTTACCTGGGGAGATCTCGCCTCATGCCTGAAAGGGCAACGTCGTAAGACGGAGCGAGAAGTCAGCAGAGGCCGTAGTAGTCAGGACTCCGACGAAGGGCCGAACGAGAAGGAAAGCCAGAAGATATGACTCTTGACAGGACATTGCGTCAGAAGCCGGGGAAGCCCGGGCGCATCGTGGGCAGCGAGGGTGAAGCCCGCGCGGTCTCGTCGCGTGACGAAGCACTGTCGGCGAGCTATGACCCGGAAGGCTTGGGGCGAGCGGACCTGCTTCAACAGGTGCTCTCGCGCGAGAACATGGTCGAGGCGTGGAAACGCGTCAAAGCCAACAAGGGAAGTGCAGGTGCTGATGGATTGACCATCGAGCAGACTGTTGAACACCTCAAGACTCGCTGGCCATACATTCGGGAAGCGCTTCTCAACGGGACATATCGGCCTCAGCCTGTGCGTCGCGTGGAGATTCCGAAACCGACTGGTGGCACTCGGGAATTGGGCATTCCGACAGTTACTGATAGGCTCATTCAGCAAGCGTTGCTACAAGTCCTGCAACCGTTGATCGACCCGACATTCTCGGAGTTCAGCTATGGCTTCCGGCCGGGCCGGAGCGCGCACGACGCAGTGCTACAAGCACAGCGGTACGCGCAGGATGGATTCCGGGTGGTAGTTGATGTTGACCTTGAGAAATTCTTTGATCGGGTCAACCACGACATTCTGATGGACCGACTTGCCAGGCGAATCGCCGACAAAACCGTGCTACGGCTGATTCGGCGCTACCTGCAAGCTGGGATCATGGCGGATGGTGTGGTAATGGCGCGTGACGAGGGGACGCCGCAAGGCGGTCCACTGTCTCCGCTGTTGGCCAATGTGTTGTTGGACGAAGTAGATCGGGCGCTGCAACAGCGCGGTCATCGCTTCGCCCGGTACGCCGACGACTGCAACGTGTACGTTTGCAGTCAGAAGGCGGGCGAACGAGTACTGCGTTGGATGCGCAAGATGTATGAGCAGTTGCATCTGCGCGTGAACGAGAAGAAAACCGAAGTGGGTCCGGTATTCGGGCGTAAGTTCCTCGGCTATTGCCTTCGGCGCTGGTCAGGAAACACCGTCAAGATTGCTGTTGCTCCGAAGGCGCTCGACACGTTCAAACGGCGTATCCGGCTCATCACCAGACGCGTTGGAGGCCAGGGCATGGCCCAGATTGCCGAACAGATGCGGATATACCTTCGAGGCTGGAAGTCCTACTTCCGGCTGGCACAAACCCCGAAGATATTCAAAGATCTGGATTCGTGGATACGTCACCGACTCCGGGCTATCCAGCTGAAGCACTGGCGCACGGGAACGACTGTCTATAATCGCCTCCGCAGTCTCGGGGCTACCCATGAGCAGGCCGCACTTATGGCAGGAGGCGCCGGGCACTGGTGGAGACACAGCGAAGCTGGGCTGAACCGTATACTTACAGTCGACTACTTTGATGCTTTAGGCTTCCCTCGACTCGCATAACCTCAACTTCTCGAACCGCCCGGTGCGGACCCGCATGCCGGGTGGTGTGGCAGGGGCGCAGCCTTGTGCTGCCCCCTATGCCGATCAATAACTCCACTTCTTAAGTGTTGGTCCCATATAACTCACGTAGCTTTTCGGCTACTGAAAATACGGGGATCTCACCAGTGGCCGCCCCACGGTAAGGTCTACCAGCACGGGAGAATCATAGACCTGCACACCGTTACGGCGCAGAAATAACAGCGCACTGTTTAGCGCGGTGCGCTTATTTGCATAATTGAAGATACGCCATCTCGCAGTAGCCACCAGGTAGGTTGCGGAGACTTCAAAAAGGTCGATGATCTCTTCATATACAACTCTGGGCTGGGCTCTCCCGATAATGGTTTCTGCCCTACCCGGATCCGGCAGGCCGTAGTAAGCGCAATAAGCTCTTCCGGTGATATATGCCTAATTATCGGTTAACCAGTTCCTTGTTGGTGGAATCCAGTGTGTCAAACAGGGATGCAAATTCGGCATCCAGCGTCGCTTTTTTGTAGGCTTCGAAAGTAACCTTGTTGACAATTACAGCTGGCTCGCGGCCTCTGCGGGTGATTTCAACCTTTTCCCCGGCTTCAACATTTTTGAGCACTTCAGTAAGGTTGCCGCGTGCGGTACGTAAGTTGATGGATTGCATAAAAACCTCGTGTACTCGTTATGTGTATACAATCATGGGTTTTAATGACACAAAATACCACTTCTTTGCGCCTTAAATCACTGGGTAATCGTCAAATTTCCCACTCCTGGCATCATTGATGATGTGAGTGATCACACCAAACACGGCATTACTGCCCATGCATCCATCGTCATCCTTTGGCAACCTTCCTCCTTCCAGGCTCTTAAATTCTTCAGGTGCTGACGCGGATACTTTCGGTATCTCTTTACGCTATAGCACATACAAGCAGTGAACTATCAACTGGTGCGAGTGTAGGGGCTCAATGCTAATGTCTATTTGAGGACTGCAGATGTTTTCCTCGGCTGGGTAAGTTGTTAACCCCAGAATTTGGGCCAAGTATTGTATGTGGCGAAGCTGGTACAGGAACAAAGGGATAACCGTCGTTTTAAAGCTCTTCCATCGGTGAATAGCCCCGATGTGACCCGGAACAAGTCTCAGCATTCACGGGATGAAAACGATTTGCTTGATGCGATGATAAAACTACAGAACGGCTCTGGGCAGAAGGTCTAAGAATACACGCCTTGCTCTAGTCGTGTTATTAACGCTATTACCGTTTGGATTCCTGATTCGCTCCCCATAAGTTCTTCAGGGGGTTGCCACCGTAACGCTCGGTTGGGTTCATGGCACCACTTTTGGGCCGCACTTTCGTTACCTTCAAACAATTGCGTAGCCAGTTGATGGACATCTTCTCTGTTCAAGGAGTCAACTCCACTATTTAGTTATCGTTTTCTTAATCTGTTTAATGACTGGATATGAACTTCGCTACTCATTTTAGCAATGAGTAACAAGTCAATGTATCAGATGCATTCGTGACTAATACAAATAAATGCGTATAACCATTTGACAATAAAGGTTTAGATGAAAAAAGAGAGAGTGAAATCGAATTTCACTCTCTCCATTCGGGCGCTAGGCTGGTTAGCCTCATTAAATATGATGTAACCAACGCGTCCCCCTGTATGCTAGACGCTTACAACTATAATCACTGTACATCATGGATGCAACTTTTTTGCTAATAACATTCAGCAGAGGTTGCAATGAAGTGTATGTATGTCGAACGCTACCAACCTGCATCAGTCAATGGAACCTGTTGAGTTGTTCAGCTATATCGACGTTGTTTGATTTACTTTCCATTGCCCATACAGTACTGACCGCGTATCTATAGAAAGGAGTGGTTTATCATTGATTGTAAATCATAAAAAGGGCAGCCTCACCAATTATCAGACTCTGTTTGTCCGACAATATCTCAAATGATACAACCAGTTCTAATCAAGATAAAAGAAAGGTGGTTTAATATAATAACCCAGGCAGCACTCCGTTATATCCCTTTTATTATTAACGAAAACAACCGAACAATCGTTGGGCATGATCTTTTACATCCAGTATACCAAACAACTCTCAATTTAAACTGAGAATGTAATTTGATAATAACTATCCAGATACTGGCTGGCGAGAGAATTTAACATATGGTAATTATATGTTCTATAAATAATTATTTTGCCATTTTAAATTCTATTAATATTATCGGAATTATTTACGCTGAAAGGAAAATATTTACTTTATTAGTGGATGGTGAATGGCATTGTAAGTGTTTTAGTTGGTGGTTATATTTTTTTTGATATTAAAAATATATGATTGATGTCTATTATTTCCTCAACAATCTGTTCCCTGGAGCTACCATTTAAAATAGCCATGGATAATAGCAAGTAGCCCGTTTTAGTTCCAAGTGTTTTTTTATTGTGCCCAATAAAATAATGGTGTTGTTGATATTCTTCAGGCCTAATATGAAGAGGTAATGACATTAGATGTGCACGGTAGGTACGAATAATGGAAATATCGGTTCGTTATATTTTACAGAGTAAGTTATGCGTTAAACTATCAGATTCTTATATAAGCACATTGCCCTTGCATAAATACAATTGCAATAATTTTCTACTCGAATTAAAAGATCGGTTTTGGAGATGGAAAAGTAACTTTTATAAATTTTGAACTATCGATTTAAGCTTCTAAACCATCCATTAAACTATTGTCCTTACTTGTATCACTTTTTAACCAAAGTCTCCAGGGTTTTCTCAAAACCCCTGAGCCTGCTAACGAAAATTTTACTGCTTAAAAAAACGCAATACTGCAATCAGTATCTGCGATATGCCGAGAAACTTTCGCGAAAAAACGTCTTTGCATGATTATTTCTCTGATTGCTTAGGATGACTACGACATAGGGTCACTTTTTCCTTAAAAATGACCCTATGTGCACCTCGCATAGGGTCACTTATTGATGAAAAGTGACCCTATGTAATCACGATATAGGGTCACTTTTTTTAAAAGTGGCACTATGCACAAAAATCATAGGGTCATTTTTCTCGAAAAAGTGGCACTAGATATATGTATAACTTAAATGACAAAACAGTACTTATCAACTCACAATAATACCAATACCCATTGTCAAAAAAGTTACTTTTATGTAGCATTAGAAAATATCCTCATATGACTCTCCCGTTCCCATCTGACCTGCTTTTCGAACTGTTAACTTCCAGCTGCACTCCAGGCATTCAAAATGTCTCAAAAAAACACAAAAAAAAGTACCCATTTGTGAAAAGAAACTGATAATCTCTTCGGTATAGTGATTTTAAATCAGGAGGTCGCATATCTCATTCGAAACAATTAAAGTCATCGGAAATATCACGCAGCTTATTGCGTTCACAAATTTATGTGTTTCGGGAAGAAACTGAAGACATGATCACAATTTACTGGAGCGTGTGGAAGGAAAGGAGTCATCAGGAGATAATACGGTGAAGAAGGAGTATCTGGGTTGTATGTACCAAAAGTTGCATTATAATTGCTAATGTAAAGAAAGTTACAATTACATGGCATAAGTTTAGCACGTATAAAACGAGGTCACTGAGTTACATTTAAAAACTGGTTTCTGTAATGAAAATATGCGAAAAATACATTTTGTGAACCATGCGGTATGGGAATGTTGGATGATTGCGGGGATGGATGGATTTCTATAACCATTACGGCAAGAACGTTCTATTTTAACAGCGCGAAATTAAGAGGCTTTGATGATGTTAGTATCGCTATTTCATCATTATTTCGAACAATTAATGTTGACAAAAGTACCCCAGTTTTCTCATCTGCTAAATTTTCTCCTGTGTACAGTTAAACTTCGGCAATCAGAATACCATACGCTTTTACAAACATATTTTTGAAATGAACGACTTGTTTACTCCTGGTATATAAATTAAATTTTCTGGATTATTTGTCGGTTAGCGATTATAACGTAATGACTTACAATGCTACTCGAATTTTCAACATGTACAGCTAACGTATAAAGAAAACACTTAACGTTTAGTGTGTTAACAGTCCTGATTATTTTATCGAAAAAAAATAAAACAGAACAAAAGCGTGCAGATATATATTTCTGTGGACTGTCCACCACACTTAACATCAAAAGAGAAAACTACCGGCTAAAGAAAAAATGCAAAGTGGGAGTACTGGCAAAAAACGCTACGCTAATCAGTGATGATGAAATTGTGGAAACAAATATCTGAACCTGGATCTTGATATATTGTGTAATGGTTTATGCTAATGTCACACGTGATAATACCCAGCCAGAAAGGCTGGGTATTTCCGATGACTACGGATACATATCAATGAACACTTCGCGCAGATAAGAGTATTCCTGCTTATTCTGACAATAGTACTCCACTCTCAGCGTGCTCTGATCCACGCCCTGCGGCGGCGTGTCACAGCCCGCCAGATCATCTGCGGAAATAATATCCGTCAGATACCCCAGTTTTATATCAGCCTCTGTCACTGTGTAGAGCTGATTTAATTTCAACGGCGGGTTACTGTTTTCCATTTCCTGCGTCTGTTTATTCCACGCGTGCAGATATGCCGTGGCCATTATCTGGTCGCCCGCCACCAGGTGTTTTTGCCCGCCGGATAACGGAATACGGTATTCCAGCCCCTGATAACCGATTTCATTGCGCCCGAGCAGGACATCATCTTCATCAATCACCGCGCCGTCTTTACAGACAAATTCCGGCGCCCGATATGTCCGCTTCACCCCTTCCGGCACGGCGGGCTGCTCCTGTGGAATTTCAAATTTGATATCCTGCAGACGAAGGTAATTCACCCCCTTGTGCAGATAAGCATTTTCGACAAGACAGGCGTGGATGTAATAGGTCTTTCCGGCCTCGAAATTAGACTCGGTAAAATACAGGGCGATATCGGGCGCGCCACCATCGGCTTTAAGCGGGATCTGCGTTTTTCCCAGTAACATCAACGGGGTGTAGTGGTTCTTTTTCTGTATCTCTTTTCCGGCAAACAGATAGACTGCACCGCCCAGCAGATCGTGC
The DNA here is from genome assembly GCF_963883545.1 of Escherichia sp. E4702. NCBI lineage: Bacteria > Pseudomonadati > Pseudomonadota > Gammaproteobacteria > Enterobacterales > Enterobacteriaceae > Escherichia > Escherichia sp. E4702. The sequence goes on from NZ_CAWORF010000039.1 coordinate 42,832, forward strand.
GCCGTCACCGCCTCCCAGTTAGAAAGCAGCGGAAATGTCGCCAGAGCATAGCTGTCATCACCGGGGCGCGCCTGAGGGTTCTGTCCTTCCGTCACGCTGACAGCAGGAACACTCGCGGTTTCCCAGGCACTGTTGATAAAAAAGTTCGCGGTGCTAATCATCGTCCCGATACCATAAATCCCGGCGCTGAACGCGGTGAGCAGCGTGCGGTTTTCCCGGGGCTGTACATTAATGACGGCGCTCCCCTGGTCATCCAGCATGACGTAGAAATAATCTCCGCTGGTTCTGTCTGCCGCACAGGGGGTAATTTCACAAAACGATTCGTCACTGATAATGGCATCTTCGGTAATGCGGGTAATGAGGGGATAAAAACAGGCCTGGGTGTTACTCAGTCCCGGCACGGTCAGCCGCCAGGTCATGGCCGGACGTGAGGATAACGGTCGCGTGTTGTCATTGCTGTAATCAATTAATGCAGGCGTATCCGCGACAAAAGTGACCTCAACGTCGGTGTCGGCATCCCAGGCCACATTCCAGGTCACGGTTTCAGAGACAACCGGGATGCCGCTGTTATCCAGACAGCAGGAAACCGTCCACGACAGCCGGTCACCTTTCATCAGGCTGTCATCCACGGTCAGGAAGCAGCAGCCATACAAAGTATTGCCGTCCTGCCACCAGGAGATCTCAGGAGGATAAAAATTTCCTTTATTTAATTTAAACGGACATCCTTTTCCGGAAAAACTTTCACCGGCTTTCAGTTGATACTGAAACGTGGCATAAAGCGTCTGCCCCGGAAAGATATTACAGTTGTTTTCCGGGCTGACATGCAGTTGCCGGGATGAATTAGCTTCGCGGATACGCAGTGGCGATATCAGACACCACGCAAACGTTGTATATGCCCAAACCTCTCGATTGGCAATTTCCTCTTCTGTAAATGGCATTGTTGCCTGGTTATTGTTGTCTACATCTATAATAACTGCACCCTCTGCAGAGTTTTCTATTTCTAATTCCAACTCCCCACTAAAACAAAAACATACATTGTGTCCACAAGATTTGTTTCTGCCAGGAATTAATGTAACTGTATCAGTTAAATCATGGAAATCACCTGTGTTATTGATAACCATATCTACTTCATCATGTGAACATAAATCCTCGTAAAATGGAATGTCAATAATAAGATCTGTACTTATATTACCAAGATAAACGGTAAGGGTTATACTTTGTACATAAGGTGCAGTTGCTTTTTCTATTAGCGGTGTTACATTATTCGGTGTTAGATAGGGCAAAATACCAAATAAAAATTCTCCATTCTGATCTGTTTTTGCATTATAAAAACCATAATTATCAAGTTGTAATTTTTTTGCGTCACCCTCATAGGAGGTTTTTAGTATTGGGTTAGTACCAAGTGTAGTCCAGCCATTTTTGGTGATTACATCAACATGGTATTTAAAGGGGGCGTTTTTTACTGGATTGTTTTCATTATCAAAAGTTTTAATCAGATAATAAATGTGGTTGTTTTCAAGATTGCTTCCGTCAGTTGAATAGATGGAAGCACAGCAGGGACCTTTCCGTTGACTGATAGTCATTATCAGCCCATCTTTCTCTATCTTTTGGTATGTGGTATTAATTATATCAAGTGACATTTTTTTATCCTGTATTTTATATATTACTCATACCAGGTGCGATGCTATAAAATAATAGCTGCACTCCGTCTGTTCCAGCTTACCGTTGCGACGCCATCAATGGCGCAGATAATTAATGCCGCGCCTTTATTAAAATTGGCACTTATAAAGAGATTATGTTTTTATAATTGCGCTGGCACTGATTAATTTAAACATCAGTTTCTTGTCTGCTCGATCTTGTGCTATTCCATTTACTAACTTTTGTGGTTGGTTTTTTAAGATATTTATCTCCGAAAATAGGAATATTACCTCTTTTATTTATAAAATAAACCTGTAGTCCTTAAGTAAAATGCTATAGAAATAATGTACCAGATGGAGATGTTCATATCATTAAGGGATGAATAACATGAACAACGTATTCCGTGTTGTCCGGAACGAATCTACTGGCGCCTGGGTCGCGGTATCGGAGTTTGCAAAGAGTCGGGGAAAACGAACCGGACGTCGTATGCTGGCCGGCTCTGCGATGACGCTGGTTGTTTTCGTATTAACACTAAACTGTGTTACTTCGTCGCTCGCCGCAACGGTGTCGATCCAGCCGGGAGAGAGCGTCTATCTGTCACAAATCTATGGCACAGGCGCAAATCAGACAACGCGTTTAGCTGATCTTATTTTTAATGGTACGAGCTCTTCTCCGGCAACGCTTATTGTTGACCGCCATACGGTACTGGGGTCTGACAGTTGGTTGTTTAATGCCACAGGCAATGCTGTTAATTTAATTAACCTGAGTGGGACCCGAAGAGCAGTGATTAAACTGCTGGACGGTATTGATATAACAATAAGCAACTCCACGGGGGGAGCTGTTTATAATTCCGGGACTGCTTCGGGAATTGTGTATGAACTCGGCAATGGCAGTCAGCTCCGTTTTGTCGATAACCATGCCAATAATGGCTATCGTAGCCTTATCATCTCAAATTCAGATGTGCTTTTTCGTGGGGCGAACGGTACTGTTGTTTTTGACAATAACAGCGCCTACTCCTATGACCCCGCGATAGATACCACTAATGCCGATATTATATTTGAGGGCAATGTAACGCTGACCAATAATGTTAATCACGCTATTGCCGGCGGCGTCATTCGGTTACATGACTCGGGCAATTTGATTTTCAGTGGTACGGACGCAACCGTCATTATCGGTAATAACAGTGCAATAAGTTCGGGTGGTGGGCTATTTTCTGACGGAAGTGTGCAGCTTTATGGTAATGCTGATATCTATGGCAACCGGGCTGTCAGAGATACTGCGGGGGCTATCGTTGCACAGACCGGACTGGTGATGGAGACGAACGGTATTGATGGCATGAAAGTGCATGGAAACTATTCCAATGGCCAGTATGCAGGCGCTATTCTTATCGGCAACAGCGCGAATTTTACCGGCACGAGTCTGCTACATGCGAAAAAGAGCGATATTCAGTTCTATAATAATTTCACCGGGGTCGGAAATCTCTTAACGCCCAATATGACATATGCGGTTGCCAATGCGATTAATATCCGTCAGCCGAATGGCGTGCTGAATATTGCTGCTGACGCTGGGCGTCAGATTCTGTTTCGTGATCCGATAACCAGTTTCAACTCCACTGGCGTGGCAATAAATGTCATTGTTGGAATTAATACCACCAACGGCAGCGATGCTACCGATGGGAAAGTGACTTTTAGTGGCGAAGATTTCACGCCTGGTTCTCAAAATACGCAATCGCGGATTTATGCCAATACCACCGTTTATGGCGGCGTACTGGAGCTTAAAGATAATGCTCAGTATGGCATAAACACCAGCAGCACGCGGTTTACATTGCGGGACGGTGCCACTTTATTGTCAACCAGTACGGCGGCGAATACCGTGAATGTGCTTTCATCCGGCACCATGAATTTTGCCGATGGTTCGCTGATTAAGAGCAATGGCGACAGCAAATTGAATCTGAATGCCGGTAGTCGGCTGATTGGTACTGCAGCAGGTGACACGGTAGCGATTGAAACCGACGGAGCCGATCAACTGACACTCGGCGGAGTCCTGTCCGGCCCTGGTAAGCTGGAAAAGATCGGCACGGGAACCTTATCTACGGCTAACGCCAATCAGTTCCTCAACACAGGTGGATTCAATGTCAAAGAAGGGACACTGGACGCGCAGAACATGGCGCAGAGTTTCAGTTCGCTGGATATCCAGCATGACGCGTTGATGACGATGGGCAACAGCGGCGCAAACCTGTCGATCACCGATCGCGCCATGATTGCCGGTACGCTGGAAAACGTCCAGACGCTGAACAAATCAGGCAGTGGAGAGCTGCAGATTGCTAATTCCGTAGGCGCTAACCGGTTGGATATGTCTGGCGGTACGCTGAAAGTTGATGCCGGTGAAACGCTGACTGTCGCTGCGGACGCAAATTTTGGCAGCGGTGTAACTGCGCAGGTTGATATTGCCAGTGACCCGGCTCTGAGCGCCGATACTCTCCAGCTTACCGGGAACAATACGCTGGATATCTCCGGCTATGCCCCTGTTTCTGATGAGAATCAATATACCCTTATCCGCACCCACAACGGGATCAGCGGTGATTTCAGCTATACCGTCGCAGGACAGGCTTTACAGGATTATGTCGATACAGACCATTTTCTGATCGGATGGGCAAAGAAAGATAACGACAGCAAAAATGTTATTGCGCAGTTTGGTCTGGTCTGGCTTAACACCGAAGACTCCAGTGCACACGGTACGTTCAACGTAACGGACAGTCACAGTTTTACCCTGGGAGACGCGCTGCAAGATAATCTGAACTCCACCGCGTATGGTTTCGGCTGGGACGGCAAAAGCCTCAGCAAAACCGGTGGCGGTACGCTGATATTCTCCGCCATCAACGGCTATACCGGTAGCACTACTGTTAATGAAGGCACACTGCGGACCGATATCGCCGACACACTGAACAGCAGCAGCGATATTATCGTCAACGGTGGTGTACTCGATCTGAACGGCAACAATCAGCAGGCTAACCGCCTGAGCGGCAGCGGTGGCATTCTGATGCTCAACGGCGCATCGCTGACCGCCGTTAACGCCACGGACAGTGATAATTCGCATTTTGACGGTGACATCATCGATGGCAATGTGGCTGACGGCCGCTTCATCAAGAACGGTGATGGCAGCCTGACGCTGGCGGGACAGACGGCCTGGACTACAGATACTGAACTGAACGCGGGTGAGCTTGTCCTTGATGGTGCCAACGGTGGCGCACAACTGACCAGCAATATTATTGGTAATAACGGCAGCCGACTGACTCTACAAAACGGCGCACAACTGACCGGATGGATCGACCCGGCGAATGTCGACATTGATGCTGTCAGCCGCTGGAGTATGACTGCAGATTCTTTGGTTGACCATCTGAGCAGTGCCGGGACGATCGCGATTTCCACACCGACCGATAATGATTTCAAAACCCTGACCGTGGCAGGCAACTACACTGGCAACGACGGTCTGATTGTGATGAATACGGAACTGGGGGGCGACGATTCTCAAACCGACAAACTCATCGTTCACGGCGATACGGCCGGTAACACCAGGGTTGCGGTGCATAATGTCGGCGGAGTGGGTAAACAGACTGACAACGGTATTGAACTGGTTCATGTTGACGGCAGCTCTACCGGTCACTTCGCCCTGACCACTGGCACTGTGGAAGCTGGCGCTTATGTCTATACATTGGCGAAAGGCACTGACAGTGCGGCGCAAAACTGGTATCTCACCAGTAAGTGGAAAGGTCCCGTTTTACCTGTTCGACCCGTTGTACCGGAGGCTCCGGTCAAACCACCGGTAGTGGATCCGACGGCACCAGATGCGCTACGTCCGGAAGCGGGTAGTTATATCAGCAATATTGCAACCGCCAACACGCTGTTTAACCACCGTCTGCACGATCGTCTTGGTGAGCCGCACTACACCGACACGCTAAAAGAGGACGGACTGGCAGCCAGCATGTGGATGCGCCATGTCGGCGGTCATGAACGCTCTGTTGCCGGTGACGGTCAGTTGAAAACGCAGAGCAACCGTTATGTGCTGCAACTGGGGGGTGATATCACACAGTTGAGTACCGACGGCACCGACCGCTGGCATTTGGGGGTGATGGGAGGTTATGCAAACGGCGCGCAGCAATACCCGCAGCGACCGCGCCGGTTCACGGCTCTGACGGGCGTATCAACGGTTACAGCGCCGGGCTGTACGGCACCTGGAACCAGAATGAGGCGGATAAAACCGGGGCATATGTCGATAGCTGGATGTTGTTCAACTGGTTTAATAACAGTGTGGCAGCAGATAACCGCGCCAGCGACAGTTACAGTTCGAAAGGACTGACTGCCTCACTGGAAGCGGGTTATACCCTGAAATCCGGAGAGTTTTCCGCCAGTCGGAGCACGCTGAACACCTGGTATATCCAGCCGCAGGCACAGGTTACCTGGATGGGCGTGAAGGACAATGCGCACAACCGAAACGACGGGACCCGTATTGAAACCCAGGGCGCCGGTAACATCCAGACGCGCCTGGGTGTGAGAACTTACCTGAACAGTCATCACAAAATGGATGAGAGTAAGCAGCGTGAGTTCCAGCCATTCGTGGAAGTGAACTGGATCCACAATACCGAAACCTTTGGCGTGAAGATGGATGGCGTAAGCATCAGTCGTGACGGCGTGCGTAATCTGGGCGAAATTCGCACCGGGGTGGAAGGCAAAGTGAATACTAATCTGAGCATCTGGGGCAACGTTGGTGTACAAACAGGTGACAAAGGCTATAGCGACACTCAGGGAATGTTGGGGGTTAAGTACAGTTGGCGCTAACATTGCCTGATGCGCTACGCTTATCAGGCCTACATATAAATGCAATATATTGAATTTGCGCGACTTTGTAGGCCGGATAAGGCGTTTATGCCGCATCCGGCATGAGCAAAACGCACGTTGTCAGAAAACGGGGGCCTCGCTAATCAAAATTCAGTTTGTCGCGGGCGCGACGAAGCCGTTGCTCGCCACGGCGATCGTATTTTTGCGTTGTTGTGACACTGGCATGGCCCATCGCATCTTTTACCGTGATTAAGTCTTCGCCGTTTTCAAGCAACGCAGTAGCAAACGTTCTTCTCAAATCATGAGGAGCGCATTTTTCAATTCCCGCTTCACGTTGTCTTACCTGCAAAATGTGATAAACCGCCTGGTCAGTGAGTCTTGCGCAGGTCACATCATCAAAACGGCGGATGCGCGTAAACAACGGTCCCGGTGCTTCTCCCCTTACCTGCTCAATCCAGGTCTGTAATCTTACCCATGTCCCTTCCGGCATGTAAGCCAGCCGTTCTTTATTCCCTTTTCCTAAGACACGCAATGCGCGTTCATAAGTGACAATGTCACTTAAATCAAGCCCTACCGCCTCGGAACGACGCAATCCACAGCCTAATAACACCCCCAACATCGCGGCGTCTCTCGGACCACGACAGCTACGATCGGTTTCGCAGACCTGAAATAACTGCCGGATCTCCTCTCGATGCAACGCGCGTCCTCGCTGAAGTTTACTACCACGAAAATTACGTACTGCAAGAATGTGCTGGAAGCTTTCAACATCCATCAGCTTCAACATCCAGGCCTCTTTCGCTACGCCTTTAAGTGCAGACAAATAGGTATTGATTGTCGCCGTCGCCCGCCCCGTATCCCGTAGCAATTCAGCCACCGCCATGATGTGGTGGCGACGTAAACTTCCCCACGGGCAAGTTTCTGCATTGGCGGCTCCGAGCATTCTGGCAACTATTCCCAAAAAAGATGCCATGGTTTGCCGACTGCGTGGCGAATTTAGAGAGAGTAAATATGCTCTTGCCGGATTAAGGGGATTGCCACTTTCTACAGATGTTGGCCATAACTCGATCTCTGAGGGAACGAGAGGTTGAAAGTCATTCATCTCAGGATCAATGTCGGACAGATGGGTCATAGAGGACCTCACAACAGCGAAAAACGTCAGATGCGCTACGTAAAAAGTTAACCATAGTGTGCCACACAAGCACCATTCGGAAAATCTACTTTTTCAAAGGTACATTTTAATAAGTAGAAGCAATGATGGTTCCCCTGATCCGAAACAACCCCTCCCCATAGAAACTGCGACGAAACAGCCAAACCCAGATGCCATCCGGCAGGTGCATAAAGTCCGCTCACACAAGATGTTATAACGACAAAATTATTCGTAGTTTATATTTCAGACCAAATTAATACTCACTACTGATAATATTATAACAAATAAATGACAGCATTTATCTGTATAAAAATAATAATATCTTTATGCTGGTTATGTTTATTAACCCCATTTCAATTCAACAATTAAGGAGTTTTTTATGCCAAAAGTTACCGGTGTTCGGGTGAATTACTATGATTTCGATATGAAAAAAAATATGACCAATGGGTCTTTTCCGAAAACATTATTCCCTGGGGCAACATTTCAGATGATGGTTGATAATGATGTTGTCTATAATAATACGGTAGACTGGAGTGTTTCCTCCAATGCAGGAGATAACACTGTTGCTGTCAATCAGGATGGTGTAGTGTCATTTTCAAAAGATATTGATGAAAGTTGCATTGGTAAAACATTTGTTATTTTTGCTAAGGAAAAAGCCACAGGGAAATATATTTCAGCTTATGTGATTAAACCTCTTCGCTTCTTTAAGCCACATATCGAAACCTGGGATGGATTCAATAGCGCCTGGCGTTGGGTTGAAGATGAAAAAGGGACTTTCCCTGCCCGCCGTGATATCAACAATGTCCCTTACAATGAAATGGAAATTGAATCATATCATGATATAAAACGTGAAGTGAATTCTGGGCTTTTTCAGGAATGGGGATTCTTATTATTTAGTGGGTGGACTAATCCTTTGCATGGTGCAATTGGTAATCATGAATCAGCAATTTTCTCGGAAGAAAATAACGAAATATATATATCAGAAGTACGCTCCCATAACTCAAGAGATCTCTGGGATGATACGATGACTCTGTATGCGCAGGCTGTGGCGTTTTACGGACAATCTATAGTTGCTTGATGTTTTTTATGCACTTAATAATCAATATTTCTACTGCGTCATAAAATAGATAGAGAATTCATGAAGATACAAGACTCATCATTTGGTGTTTTTTTTGTCAGAATATTGAAAAACAGAACATCACAAGGTATTAAGTATCATTTGACCTGGCAAAGTGCAGAGTTTGACAGTCAAACCTATGACAGAAATATTTATGATAAAATTGTGTGTTATCAGGTGTATGATGCAACAACTGATACATGTATTATAGATAATATAAAAAAAGATACACTAATCGTAGATATTACATCATACGTTATACCAGGAAGAAAGTTCATAGTGAAAACTGTCATTCAGCATAAGGAGGGGGAGTATGAAATATATCCACAAGACAGTCCTGCTCTGCCAGTTTTCGTTCCGGATATACAATATGTACCATCACATGATCTTACTCATCCTAAATATCCTCTGTGGATTAACGAAATGTCTGCTGCAGAGCGAGACAAGTTAGAAAATGCTGATTTTTTCAAACAATGGTTATCAACGACGACAACACTTTACCCTGACCTGAGGAAGTGTCGCGATTATCGCGGTGGACAACCAAACCCGCCACAAATTCCTTTATGGGATTTAAAGTGGAGAAATGATGACTTTTTTCTTTTTCATGGTAATGAAGAGGGACGCCCAATTGCAGAAATTAAGCAACAAGGACTTACTCCTCCAGAAATTGATGGTGATCCTTTCCTTCATCAGGCAGTACATTATTTCTGCACAGAAAGTACGACGTATTCATTTGCCTGCAGCACTCTTTTTGCAGCACAGGACAGTACCGTTGATGCTTTCGATAAAGGCCCCAGGAACAGGTATGTCTATATGATAAATGCCCCTGGCGGGGTGGATGTCGATAAATCAACAATGGCGCCAGAAAGTGAACTTGAAATAGCCTTTCTCGGTGGGGTAGATGCCCAATATATCATTGGCGCGTTCACTTTTAAAATAGACCCTGAGAGTGAAGTTGGTATGGAGTTGACTGATTTTACCTATATGAATCGTGAAGCTTTCCCTCAGCCTCCAGAAGGGAAGTGCCATATCATTCTTGCGATTCAGGACTATGCTAATACAAACCTTACTGTTTATAGCAATGGCATTAATATCAATGAGGATAAGCAGCCTTATCTCACTGTAGATATCAATAAAATGTGTACTTTTGTTGTTGAATCAGAAAATAAATACAATTTTTTCATTAATGGTGAAAAGGTGAGTAGTTCCGCTGCCAGGATCTATAATTTAAAACCTGCAGATCATCTTATTAATGGGGTGGTTGTTTTTGAGTACTCAGATCTCCCATTCTTTTGAGTAATAAACAGAGTTAAAATGCAGATAGGCTGCGCTGAAGGTGTTAAGCAGCCATCAATAAATAGCCGGATCATAATATATGCCCGGCTATAACTCTATTTTGGAGTGTCTTTTGTCCAGAAAGATATCATAGAGAGTCTATGCCAGAAACGCCGAAATTTCCGACCGGCGTAACGATATAGTCAATGTTACGCATAGCTGTGTATGGTGATAGTCCCAGGGCAAGTATGCTCTGGTCATTGGGCGGCTAAGCGTACAAAGCTGGAATTACCAGTCATCGTGTTCCCCTTACGCCCCTGTGATGATCGTTGATAAACGCGGTGAAAAGCCCCGTCACTGACAGAACGGATAACAGGTGGATCCACGTCTGCTGGCATTGTCATTGTTAATGCCGCACAACAAATAGAACACATGAATGGAAAATAAAAGTTGCATAATCATAATGAATATGCGTTAATAGCATCGTTGGTTTGCAAGACAGACCTTATGAAAGCAGTTTTAGTAAAGCAGTCTCAGTTCAGTGTTATCTTCTGATTACCCTTCTTCGTGAGTCTCCTCCTTTAGTGCCTTAGTAAGTCAAAATCTTCATACAGATCACATTCTTGCCGCGTTGTGTGGCTCACAAATTTAGAAGGTAATATTTATGTCTAACAAAATGACTGGTTTAGTAAAATGGTTTAACGCAGATAAAGGTTTTGGCTTTATCACCCCTGCCGATGGTAGCAAAGACGTGTTCGTACACTTTTCTGCGATCCAGAGCAACGATTTCCGCACCCTGGATGAAGGTCAGAAAGTTGAGTTCTCGATTGAGAATGGCGCTAAAGGCCCAGCCGCTGCGAATGTTGTCGCGTTGAGCTAATTATCCTGATAATCAGCATATCTGCGATAACGAAGACGGCATAAGCCCGAGTAGACAGAATTGCAGTATTAATCAGATGAAAAAAAATAACCCGCCTTAATGGCGGGTTATTTTTTTTCATATCTACGCCGCCTGAAGTATTTAACGGGTAAAATTATCTGTGGCGGAGCCTCTATATCAGAGGAAATACATAAATTTATCTGAGTAAATTACTTTACTCTATTGGCTAAAATGGTCAGTAAACATGCAGTTAGATAGATAATGTAATTATGAATGCAATTTAAAATCTCCAATAGTATCATAGATATATTCCTAATTTTTTATAATGTTTTGTTATTTTAAAATAACCAACATCAAACAGATATATAAGCCACAAATAACAACAACGCTTGTTTAATTCCTCTAATATCGATGGTGTTATTTTTCTTTGAAATAAAACATTTGTGAATATAGGCAATAAGAATTTATCTTTGAATGAAGTTACGGCTGCTTTAAGGTTATCAGTAATAATGGGGATATTGGTAACAGCAAAGTGATGTAGAGTTGTAATCGTATTCTGCTAAATAATGCCACAATATTGTTTTATGTTTAGGATTAATGAATTAACACTTTATTCCACTACCTGTACAAAACAGGTAGTTCATCAGCAACCTAATGATTTTTAGGCTGCGAATTACTACTTGAACAGAGGTTATTATGCAAAATAAAGACGCTACGTTTAGTTGGGATCCTAATAATCAGCAGACTTTTAGGTATTACGATGAAACCATTTTGAGTGGATCTGCGGAAACATTTAATAAAATACAAGGTTGCGGGCTTGATGTTTACGGTATAGCTCTAGATGGTACTCAATCTGGCCCTCTTATTCTTCTCCCGGATAGTACAAAATCTAACGAGATTAACTGGGCTGTACCATCTACGGTGGCTGGAAATTCCAGGTTCCAATTTTGGGAAAAGGCTGATTTTCGTATTTTAGGTAACCGAAAATCAAACGATATAACGTTAACTGATGCCTCGGGACATCACGGTACTTATGCAATTACTTTCAATTTGATTGACGATAGTCGTGTTATGCTGGAAAATCTAGATTGTGTTTATCTCGCAATGTCAAGGCTGGAAACAATGACAAGCCCGGAATTTTCTGGGGTTCAGAATTCAAATTTTTCCATTGTAGCAAAATATATTGATTTATTTTATAACGCCATGCTATCCGGGTATAGCATGCTTGATGTACAAGCCAATGTAGTTTCAACAAGTGACCCTACTGGCGGATTGCTATTTAATAATAATTCATCACTCTTACTAAATGTTAGGTTAGCTCAAGATATTGAATCAAAATTAGAACTTTTCAGTAGTTTGTCCTTTTGTGATTCATCTCATGGATATATTTATGCAACGTCTATCTATAATTACATGCCTGACAATTATTTTGGTGATTATGTTGCGATAGATGCTTTTGATAACTCGACAGTGGATATTCATACCACTCAATTTTCACAGGAGAATGGGACAGGTAAGATTATTCAATTATCAGGTAATGCAACAGTAACAATTAATCCATTGAATAATATTATTCCGATTAATCCTGTGGTAGAGTTACAGAAACCAACAGGAAAATGCTGGCCAGGAATGATTAACTTTAAATCTGGTTCAAAAGCAACTCTAACATTAGTTGGAAAAACTCTTCAAAATATTTTTGACGTAATGGCGTTAAATGATTTAAAAATTGTGTACGTAGATGGGAAACCTGTTGATATTCTTAATGACTTAAATGTTTCATTTAAAAATGGGATTGTCATTAAGTTGAAATGATTTTTGTTTTAATCTAAATTTATGTTTATAAATTATCATTTTGTGGTTTAATTTATTGAATGTGACAGAGTTATAAAACAACTCTGTCACATTAATCATCCAAGTATGGAAATGTCAAAACCTTTAATTCCCTGGATACCGGAAGATGGCTAACTTTCGCTATTCAAACTCAATGTTAAATTGAATAACATCCATTCAATTTTATATTATTCACTATTTGTAAAAAATTATCCCTGGCAACATCATCTATTTGCGGATTCCAGGTAATACCTATATTCCATTTGGTATAATTACCCTCTGGCCTAATAAGTGATACGCCCTTAGGTAAAAAATAGTTGGTTCCTGCGGGTAGTAAAGCTACACCGTTCCCCGTAGCAACTAAAGCCAATAAAGTATGGATATCATTTGCAGCAGAAGAAGGCTTACCTTTGTAATTATTTTCTTGCAGAAATTTTTCTGTTTGTTCAACCAGTCCCCGACCTCTGTCTGGGTTCATTTGCAACAGTTGATATTGGTTCAGTATTGATTGAATCTTTTGCGACTTAAGTGTAATTCCCGCAGGAATAGCCAAAACCAGACTTTCTGTAATTAGCGGACTGAAGTTAAGTTTATCTGTTAACGGTTCACGGGTAAATCCAGCCAGAAGTTTCCCTTCCAGTAACATATCCCATTGAACTTTAGAAGGTACATCATCAAGTAATACCTCGACGTCAGGATATTTTTCCCGAAAGAGGCTTACACATCTGGGTGCTAGCTGAAACGAGGATATCCCAAATCCAAGAGTCAGTTTACCTGAACTTCCTTTTTGCAAATTTTGTGCATATTCTGAAAACTCTTCATAATGTTTCAACAAGTTCTGCGCCCGGGAAAGAAGCTGTTTTCCTGGTTCTGTCAGTTTTGCTCCCTGGCGGCCCCGTTGAAAAAGGGCAATTCCCGTTATTTTTTCCAAAGACTGTATTTTCTTTGTTAGTGCTGGCTGAGTGATGTACATGGCCTCAGCTGCATCATGATAGCTCCCTAACCTGGCAAGTGTTACAAAGGCGCGTAGCAGCTTCATATCCATTCCCGTTGCTTATCAATTTTTGAAAAAAAGGAATTATACATACTATACCTGCATGGTTCATATTGTTATACAAGGTTTTTATCTGAGAATAAAAATCTATTGTTTTTATATTTGATGAACATCCTTTTATTTTTAATCTTCTGGTATAGCCCTGTACAGATAGTTTCAGGGTGCTTCATTTATGTCTGAATGAATTATTAACCTTTAAAATTATTTAATAAGGATATAAAGATGCCAAATATCGCTGTTCTGACAAATGATTTACAATATGAATTTACTTATAAAATAACAAATGACCCGCAAGAACTTGATAAAAAACTGAAAGCATTTAATAAATTTCTTGATGGTGTAAGAAACCAGGGGCAAGCCGTTATACATCTGCAACTTATTCATGATCCTGATGACCCGGCTGTTCAGCGTCGATACCGAAATCGCGCGGCCGGAATACCAGCAATAGCGGGCACACCAGGCAATCAAATCATTAATACCGTTTACCATCCATCAGATTTTATTGTGGTCAAAGGCAGGGATAGTGGCTTCTTTGAAACTCAATTAGATCAAAAACTCCAGGAACTTGGGGTCAAAACAGTGATTGTTACCGGATTGCAAACTCACGTATGTGTCCAGACGACAGCAGCAGACGCCTTCTTCCGTGGTTATAACGTCTGGGTTCCTGATGACTGCGTTTTTGCCCCCTCATCAGATGATACCGACAGAGCGCTTCAATGGCTTGCTGGATATTGTGCGACCGTCGCACCATCCACTGAAATACTGTCGTTACTGGAGAAAACAGGTGATTTACCTGAACGTGGTGAAAGGACAACAGCATGAAAATGACTGAAGCAACGCCTGATAACGAACTTGGCGAGAATTTATTTGCGCCATTGAATGAAACAATCATATTGGATCATGGTACAGGTGCAAAATTAAGCAGAGAGCTGGTTGAGCGTATCTCAGAAACATTGAAAGAAACTTATCTGGGAGAGATGGAGGACAGCGCTCTATTAGAATTACCAACGAATAAAATTGCTTTCACTACCGACTCTTTCGTTGTAACGCCTCTTATCTTTGGCAACGGCGATATTGGTAAGATAGCCGTGTGTGGAACAGTTAATGATCTGGCGGTAAGTGGAGCCCGCCCGCTTTATCTCACGCTGAGTCTGATCATTGAAGACGGGATGCCTGTCTCAGATTTATTAAAAATTATCGCATCCGTTCGTGAAACTGCGCGTTTAGCCGGTGTGAAAATTGTTGCCGGTGATACCAAGGTTGTTGGAAAAGGCGAGGCTGACCAGCTTTTTATCAATACTGCCGGAATAGGCGTGCTGGAGCGGCCTCCTGTTTCGATAACTCATGTCAGGCCGGGTCAGAAAATAATCCTGAGTGGCTATATCGGGAATCACTCTATTCATCTTTTATCGATTCGGGAAGGTTTAGGGTTTGAACGTAATATATTAAGTGACTGCGCACCACTGAATCATATGATTGAAAACATTTTGCTTAATACTCCTACAGGAAAGATAGCTTCCATGCGGGACGTTACTCGTGGTGGTCTTTCTGCAGTATTGCACGAATACGCCAGAGCCACTTCATGCCCTATTGTTTTTAATAAGGATGCGTTGCCTGTTCAGCCAGAGGCAGCTATGGCTGCTGATATGTTAGGTGTTGATGTCATCAATCTGGCCAATGAGGGATGTCTTTGCCTGTTTGTTGAGCCAGATGTGGCAGAGCATGTTCTGGAATTACTCCGCGCTCATCCATTTGGTAAAAATGCAGCGATTATTGGAGAAGTTAAATCAGGCTCGCAGCCGGAAGTCTGCATGGTCGAATCTGACGGAACGCATACTATTATTGAGGAACTTTACGGTGCAGAACTACCAAGACTCTGTTGATTCTGAAAAAAAAGACACTTGCCGGTTTCGAGTTTGCGGCATTGTCCAGGGAGTAGGATTCAGACCTTTTGTTCATCGATTAGCCAGAACGCATGGTGCAACCGGTTGGGTTCTTAATGATTCCGAAGGTGTTTTGCTGGAACTGCAGGCATCTTCACAGACCATAAATAACATAATTGATGAACTGATCTCTCAGCCACCGCCTCTGGCACGGATCACTGATATATATAAGGTCGAGCTGGAAAAACCAGCGCCATATTATTCAGGCTTTGATATCAGAAAAAGCAATAGTTTATCCAATATGGATACAATTGTTCCCCCGGATTCCAATGTATGTAAAGACTGTCTGAGGGAAATGAACGATCCGTCAAATCATCGTTATCGTTATGCCTTTATAAATTGTACCAATTGTGGTCCGCGTTATTCTATTATCTGTGGAATGCCTTATGATCGTGCACAAACGACCATGCAATCTTTTATAATGTGTCCACAATGTAATAAGGAATATCATGACATTGAAGATCGCCGTTATCATGCGCAACCCAATGCGTGTCCTGTTTGCGGACCACAACTACAGCTAACTGATAAAGACGGCGTATCAATATCAGCTAATGACATTATACGTTTTACCATCGACAGGCTAAAAGAAGGCGCTATTGTTGCCATTAAGAGTCTTGGCGGCTTTCATCTGGTCGTGGATGCATCCAATGTCGACGCTGTGCGAGAGTTACGTCGGCGTAAACGACGTGATGCTAAACCGTTCGCTGTTATGGTTGCAGACAGTGAAAGCGCGGCCCGGTGGGCGGTTGTTACCCCTGACGATATCTCTTTACTTGAGAGCGGGCCTCGCCCTATCGTTCTTTTGCGCAAACGCTCTCAGACGTTGCCAGAAGTGGTGGCACCCAAAAACCCCAATTTGGGTGTAATGTTGCCCTCTACGCCTGTACAACATATGTTGCTTGCTGATCCTGAACTCCCGGTCGTTATAATGACCAGCGGAAATATTTCCGGACAGCCTATTGTCATTGATAATAATGATGCAATTGAACAATTAGGAAAAATTGCAGACTACTTTGTACTTAATAATCGCGATATTCGTACACGAGTAGATGACTCCGTTGTTCGCGTTATTAAGCGAAAAAACACCCCCGATGCACAAATATCATTTTTGCGTCGCTCACGAGGTTATGCTCCCTACCCTGTTCAC
The DNA here is from genome assembly GCF_963883545.1 of Escherichia sp. E4702. Taxonomy (NCBI): domain Bacteria; kingdom Pseudomonadati; phylum Pseudomonadota; class Gammaproteobacteria; order Enterobacterales; family Enterobacteriaceae; genus Escherichia; species Escherichia sp. E4702. The sequence goes on from NZ_CAWORF010000039.1 coordinate 59,698, forward strand.
CTTCCTTATTCAGTTGGCAATGTTGTGGCGTTTGGTGCCGAACTGAAAACCACAATAAGTATTGGGAAAGGTAAACAAGTGTTTATTAGTCAACATATTGGAGATTTAAAAAATGATACAACATTTAAATCTCATCTCGACTGTATAAAACATCTGCAAGGATTACTGGCCATAGAAAAAGCCGATATTCTGGCCTGTGATTTACACCCGGCCTTTCGTTCAACCCGCAGTGCTCTCGAGAATGCTGAAATCAGAGTCATTCAGGTTCAACATCATCATGCGCATATGGCCGCATGTATGGCAGAAAATGGTCTTTCAGGTAAAACCATTGGCGTGATTTTCGATGGTACAGGCTATGGTTCTGACGGAACAATATGGGGCGGCGAATTTTTATTTGGTGACTTCGAAAGTGTGGAGCGTGTTGCTCATTTACGCCCAATGTTATTACCAGGGGGAGATAAAGCGGTTAAAGAACCTATTCGAATGGCAATATCATTGCTGGTCGAAACATATGGTGAAAATGTTGAGAGTTATATCACCTTACCAGCAATTCTCGATTTATCTGAAAATCGCCGTGAAGTCTTTACCAGGATGGTAGCAAGGAAAATTAACACAACGATGACTACCAGTATGGGGCGTCTTTTCGATGGTGTTTCAGCGCTTATTGGTATTTGTTCAGAGATTGAGTATGAAGCACAGGCTGCCATTGAAATGGAAGCGCTTCTAAAAAAAGATTTTCATATGGTTGAACCATTTACCTATATAATCGATGAAATTCACAATGGTGATATAAGTGTTGATTATCGCCCGTTAGTAAAAGAATTAGTTCACTCCATACTGGCCAATAATATCAACCAGGAAGATCTTAGCCGACGTTTTCACTCAACCATTGTGCATATTATAGCAACCGTGTGCTCTCTCCTTTCTGAACGTTATGGAACTGACCAGATTGTATTGAGCGGAGGCGTTTTTTTGTAATGAATTCTTGCTGGTTAACACTCTTGATGAACTTGAATCAAGAGGTTTGAAGCCATATTGCCATAAGCTGGTACCTGGTAATGATGGATGCATATCGCTGGGACAGGTCGTCGTAGCAGCGAACGATATGAAAATATAGATATTTATTATCATTGAAGGAGAATAGAGTGAATAAAAACGGAGAAAAATTTTCAGCTGTTTTATTTGATATGGACGGAGTGCTGATTGATTCCCGGACTGTTATTGAAAATGGATGGCGTGAAGCGGCTCTGATGTATGAACGTCATCTCACCGACGAAGATATACAGAAGCATATTCACGGACATCCTGGACCCTATACCATCCGGACATTATTTGGCGATCTCCCGGAATCCGACCAGCAAAAAGTTCAGGCACATATTATTCATGTTGAGAATACGACTGACTGTGAACTTATACCAGGCGTTGCCAGCCTCATTGCTTCTTTGGGAGAAGCAGGTATTTCTGTTGGTATTGTAACCAGCGGATGGCGAAAAAAAATTAACAGAGTCATAGAGTTACTTCATGCAGAGCCTTACATTTCCGTTATTGTAGAACGTGATGATGTTACCCGTGGCAAACCTCACCCTGATCCCTATCTTCTTGCTACACAACGTCTGGGTATTCCTGCAAATCAGGCAGTTGTCTTCGAGGATGCTAAAAGCGGCGTTGCATCGGCAGTCGCAGCGGGTTGTTATTGCGTTGGCGTAGGCGATGAAGATCTCATGCCATTAGGCGCAAAAGTCATTATTCCTGATTTTCAAAATGTACAATTAATCAGAAACAGTGAAGATAGCTATATGCTTAAATTATGCACTGGCCACTCTATTTTATTAAATAGTAATTAATCATGATAGTAATAAACGGCTAACACAGCAGGAGTAATGTTCATGGAACGGCTACAAAAATCCCGATGGGCCGTTACTGTACTGTTTTTTGTCAACGGATTTATACAAGGAGGATGGGCTGTGCAGATAGCACAGCTTGCCCCTCGTTTTGGCGCCGATGATATAACCATTGGTCGACTTATTTTGACATTCGGTTTGGGGGCTTTATTTATGATGCCTCTATCCGGTATGTTAATCTCAAGGTTTGGCTCACAAAAAGTTGTTCGATTATTTGCCGTGTTAGCATCTGTTTCGTTAATACCCGTAGGCATTGTAAAAAATATTTCTTCATTAGTATTCTTTTTATTTCTCTTAGGTGCGATGATTGGTTCGATGAATGTAGCCATGAACGCAAATGCTGTTATCGTTGAAAGAAAATTAGCTAAAGCAATACTATCAATGTGCCACTGTTCATGGAGCATTGGTTTATTTGCATCGGGTTTTATAGGTGGTTATGCAGTTAAAAACTATGGATACCTTGGTCATATTTTTATAATTTCTGGGATCGCTTTTTTTCTGGTTTTGACAGCACTTCATTTTATCACTAATGATCATCCACAAGAGAATCAGAAAAATAAATCATCATCGAGTTTACCCCGCCAGGCTAAAATCTATATTATAGGAATAATGGCTCTTCTGGGAATGATACCAGAGTGTGCGGTTGTCGACTGGTCATCACGTTATCTAATGAAAAACCTTAATGCTAATATAGAAATAGCCAGCCTTGCTTTTTCTTTTTTTGCATGCACCATGTCAATGGTTCGATTCGTTGGTGATGTGATACGTGATCGTTATGGGCCGGTGAAAACTCTTCGTGTATCCAGTATTCTGGCAGCAGCCGGTATGCTAACAGCAGCCCTGTCACCGTCGCCGTGGCAGGCAATTCTGGCTTTTTCTCTGGCTGGCGGTGGTATTGCCAATATTGTTCCTGTCATCTTTTCATCCGCAGGCCATCAGCCCGGAATTGCTGTAGGTACTGGAATCAGTATTGTTACAAGCATCGGTTATTTAGGTACATTAATGGCGCCAGCACCAATAGGTTTTTTTGCACAACAATTCGGTTTTTCAATGATATATACAGCAATGGCTTTTATACTTGTTATGAATGCTGTGCTTGCACCATTATTACGTAATAATAATAACAAATATTAAAAACTTTCGTTGACGATAAAGAGTTAGACCTCTCGAGGCCTTTCTGGCCATTGTTCAGGATACAGATCTTCTTCTTTAACTTTTTGAATAATCAAAAGAGACGAGTGATTTGTCCGCATTAATCATGGAAATTTCCTGGTGTTGTTTATAAAAATCCTTATTTTATATCGCTAACAATTTTATTAATCGCTCATTCCGTTTGTTAAACCATTTTCACTTTAACTAGTTGAAATTTGTATAATAACTATCGTTTTCTGATCCCGAACGTGTATTTATTTGAGTATGAAAATGTTGATTTTTATCACTGAATGATATTTTAACCAAAAGTTCAATATTTCTTATTTACAAAATTAATGGGGCGTATAGACTCTTAACCTAAACCAAATGCGTTGCGTGTGGTATTGCTCTCGTCGGTTTTATTAAATGGATAAATTTCATCAGGATGAGCTATTATGGATAATAGATACAATCGGTGCTATTCAGAAGGGAACATTGAAAAACCTAAAATAGCGCTACAGAATGTACACTATCACGCCGGTCAAAATCCCTTTAACAAAACCCTGGTTGCAGGTGCTATCTTTCTGGCTTTCAATACCGCCTATGCCGCAGATTCTTGTGATTATGTCAGTACCAGACCTGAAACGAGCTGTGTCTATGCTGATAACAAAATAAATATCCATATTCATACTGACATAAATAACCCTACTAGTACCCCAGCCTATCAATACGAAACTGATTATATGACTACGGATAAATCAGTTATCCATTTAGAGGCTGGCACAACCATTCATTCGGACGCTACGGGTATAGAGGCATTAGGTCGTAGCAACACTGAAATTGAAGTGAGCACCTCTGGCAATATTTATACCGGAAACACCGCTGATGTTGATGTGCAGGAACCTAAGGCCCCCATCTCCGGGCCTTCCGGCGGTATAATCTTTGATATAACCAACGTCCGTGGAACCCAACATGCCAGTATTTATCTGGCGGGGGCATCCGGCGGTCTATTAGCGTTGGGGGCCATGACGCAATATTCCGATAGTCAAATTGTTAACCAGAGTGCCAGTAAAGATACAGCCGCAATATATTCTCAGGCGCTGGAATCTCGGGTGACAACCTCAGGCGTTATTCGCTCTCAAGTTGGAGATGCGATTCGTTTACAGGATACCGGCCCTGAATATTCCTATAGTAGCGGCGGCTACATTATTCTCGATCCTCAGAGTGTGTTTGATGTTCACTTACAGGAAGGTAGTGTAGTTGATGGCGGCTCTGAAGGTGCGGGGATTAAAACCATCGGTGGAGCAACTTCCAGTATCACGATTGATGAAGGTGCAACGCTGGGGGCATTGTCTGATGTCGCGATTAGCGCAACGGGCTATGATTATTATGATCTCAACTACACGAATAATCCGTCGGGTATTAATACCTACCAATACACCGGGGCGGCTACCAGCATCACCAATGCCGGAACGATGACTGGTGTTATTCAATTAACCAGCGGTCAGGATAAGATCGTGAATGACACAACGGGCGTCTGGAATATTCGTCAGTGGTCAGATTCCGATCGGGATGGTGTCCGGGATACGGTTGCTTCTGTGGCAACCAGTGATTTTGGTGGCGGAACGACTGAGTTAAATAACCTCGGTCAAATTATACTGACCGCTAATGCCGATGGCAGCGCAAACAGCGCGCTGTTGCAGAATTTGCCCACCTTCAAAAACCAGGGCCGTTTAATTCTCGCTAATAACGTCGTAGGCGATCGTTTTACTATCGACGGTGATTATGTGGGTAATAATGGCACTGTTGAGCTGGATACTTACCTTGGGGATGACAGTTCTCCTACAGACAGAGTCATCATTAATGGCTCAACCTCCGGACAAAGTTATCTGCTGATTAATAATTCTGGCGGAACTGGGGCTAAAACCAGTGAAGGGATCAAAGTTATTGAAGTTAACGGTGATTCCTCCGGTGAGTTTATTCAGCAAGGTCGTGTCGTCGGCGGTGCATATGAATACTATTTGCATAAAAATAGTGTGAATAACCAGGATGGTGACTGGTATCTGCGTTCACAGCTTCCGATTGTCACGCCTGAAGATCCGGTTATACCGAACCCGGAACCTGATCCTGACCCCGAGCCTACGCCAACTCCAACTCCAGAACCGAAGCCTGAACCTGAAAATATCAATCGCCCCGAACCGGGTAGCTATATGTTTAACCATATGGCCGCCAATAGCCTGTTCCTGATGCGCCTTCACGATCGTATGGGGGAAACCCAATATACTGATGCCCTGACCGGTGAGCAAAAGGCGACCAGTTTGTGGCTGCGCCAGGTTGGCGGTCATAACCGTTCTCGTGATAGCAGTGGTCAGTTAAAAAATCAGGGGAATCGTTACGTCTCTCAAATAGGTGGCGATATTGCACAATGGAGTAGCAATGGTTTCGACCGTTGGCATTTGGGCGTAATGGCCGGATTCGCCAGGCAAAACAGCAATACGGAATCAAAATATTCAGGATATAAATCCACAGGTTCTGTGGAGGGGTACAGTGCGGGATTATATGGCACATGGTATGCCAATGAGCATGATAAAACAGGCAGTTATGTTGATGCCTGGGCTTTATATAACTGGTTTGATAACGAAGTAAAAGGTGATCAGCTGGCGACGGAAAGCTATAAATCCCGGGGTGTTACGGCATCAATTGAAGCTGGATATACCTTCAAACTGGGGGAACGAATCTCTGACGGTGTGAAATATTATTTGCAACCTAAGGGACAACTGACCTGGATGAACGTTCGCGCCAATGACCACACTGAACATTCAAGTAGTGGTGGTTCACGAGTTTCCTTTGATGGTGATGGCAATATTCAAAGTCGTCTTGGTATTCGTACTTATGCCAACGGACATAGTGCTATTGATAACGGTAAAGACCGTAAATTCCAGCCATTTATCGAGGCCAACTGGATCCACAATACTCATAATTTTGGTGCAACCATGAATGGCTATAAGAATAGTATTGATGGAACCAAAAATATTGGCGAAGTAAAAGTGGGACTTGAAGGCCAGTTATCTCGTCGCCTGGATCTTTGGGGTAACGTCACGCAGCAAATGGGTGACAGTGGCTATAGCGATACTCTGGTTATATTAGGAATTAAATATCGTTTCTAGTGGAGAGCCATTGTTAAATGGAAGCCTGTCGGTTTTTATTGACTGGCAGGCTATCCGTTGCATTTGATAATAGGATTTGGTATGCAACCACGAGTTTTAATTGTTACAACTGAAGCCCCGGACGTGCTGTTTAGCGGTCTTGGTTTTTTTAATGAACACTTTTGGACGGAATTAAAACGGCGTAATTATCCTTTTAAAGTGTTGTATCTGAATAATCAAAAGACAGCACATTCTCAGTTAGCTGATTATGAGATTGCAGTAGAACCGGCCTTACCCCTCGATTCATCGCTGGAGTCGCTCAGTCTTAACGTGGCCTGGAGTACAGCGCAAAAAATTCAGCCGATCCTCAATGAGTTCAAACCTGACATTATTTCGGTACATGAAAACTCGCCGCTATTGCCGTTCTTTTTTGAGCTAAACCGCGTTCAGTTCACGCTGCATTCCAGCTATATCGGTATGCAACACTATCTGACCCGGACACAAAAAGGAATGCAGCATTATTGGGAGCAAAGGATCGCCGTGCGGCAAAGTGGCGCGGTGGTTCTTCATAGCGATTGGGCCCATCGCTCTGTTATTCAGCATGTCTCGGCGGATATCGTCCCTCCTCACCTGTTTCCGATCGGTGTGAATTTTGCAGATTATCCGGCGGATAAAATTCCCCATCCTGAAGGTAAAGTCGTGATTAGCTTTTTTGGTCGCTTTACCGATATTGTGAAGAATTTCCTGATTTTCCGTGATGCCATCAATACACTTCCACCAACCTATCGGCAGCGCATAGAAGCCCGGGTTTATGGGCCTGAAAAAATCCCCGATTATATGGAAAAAGAAGGTTTTAAAGGTTTAACCTTTGTGCAAGGGGAAGAGAAAAAACGGGCGCTGGCGGAAACTGATATCGTCGTTTTCCCAAGTATGCAGGAAAGCTACGGTATTGTTGGTCTGGAAGCATTGTTGTCTAACTGCGCATTAATCGCCACGCCAGGATTAGGTATGGATAGTTATATGCAGCCGGAATATGCTTGCGAACCGACGATCGCCGCGATCCAAAAGCGAATTATTACTTATCTTTCGGATGTCGAGCAATTACGTAAAGACCAGAAGGCGCAGATATTCCGTAATAGTGTTAATCGACCGGAGTTTACGCTAAGCAAGATGACTGAGTCATATATTGGCGTTTGGCAGGAATTGCATAAGACGTTACAGAAAGAACAACAGTGAATTATTTTATTCAATATTCCCATAAACGCTGTTTTTCTTACAGCATAAATACTTGACCCAGACTTGATTGTGGGTCAGAGGCGGTCAATGACAAGTTGCCACGGTTACTTATCTTGTACTGTACCAAGTAAAAAACTCATTTACCTGGTACTCAACAACGATACCCTTAAATTGAGTATGTCGTTCCAGAACTGGCTGTTGATGATGATCCGTTTTATTATTGAGTTCGGTGACCGCCTGAGCGATCACCTTTAACATGACAGCAGTTATACAGCCCTACCATAACACCGGTCTTTACTTACTGACGAACGTAATGGCCGCCTACGGAAAGAACTGTTATATCATTACCTCGCTTGACGAAGACAACCCTATGCTCTTGAGTCAGCCGAAATGAATAAGTATCAGTAAAACCGTGAAGCTTTTCACAATTTGCATCCGAAACAGATTTCGCCGCTGTTTTTGGATCGTGCCCATAGTCCCTGACAAGACGACGCCATTCATAGTATTTTCTCATAGCGGCTTGCGGTACTTCGATATGTTTGTTTTGGCTATATCTGGTTCTTTGTTCAAGATCATCAAACTTGTAATACATAAATTCTCATCTCCTTGAAAGTGGCCCATGGTGAGAAGCGCTGCTCATTACAAAATTTAGCCTAATAATCTAACTATTCGTCGGTTAGAGCAACAATTGTTTTGATTAAGCGATCATGTATTACATGGCGATATTTTAGAATCTGGAGTTTAAGGGGCGGTGATTTCGACAAACAATAGGATGTTGTAACTATAATTTCCGTTAATAGTGGCAACTTTATTTCCAGACTGGAAATATTCCGAACATAAACGACGGCGTAAAAAAAACTAATGAATTGAATATACACGCTTATTTATCTGGCATAGCAATTGCTAAGTCATTAACGAGTCGTTTATAAAATTAAGGAAAGAGTATGTCTAATAACCGCAATTATCGATTCGATACCAAAATTGTTCACGCAGGACAACACCCGGACCCCGCGACAGGATCGCTCAGCACGCCAATTTTCCAGACATCAACATTTGTCTTTGATAATGCCGAACAAGGCGCTGCACGTTTTGCACTTGAAGAACCAGGTTATATTTATACTCGCCTGGGTAACCCCACCACAGATGCCCTTGAGCAAAAAATGGCCGTCCTTGAAGACGGAGAAGCCGCGCTGGCAACCGCTTCCGGAATTTCAGCAATTACGACAGCCCTGCTTACTCTGTGTCAGCAAGGCGATCATATTGTCTCTGCCAATGCAATTTATGGTTGCACGCACGCTTTTCTTTCCCACAGCATGCCGAAATTTGGCATTACCACAAGCTTTGTAGACGCAACCAATATTGCTGAACTAAAAGCAGCAATACGGCCAGAAACGAAGGTTGTTTATATCGAAACCCCAGCCAATCCAACACTGACACTGGTCGATATCGAAATGGTCGCGGGTATCGCGCATCAGCACGGCGCGCTGTTAATTGTCGATAACACCTTTATGTCGCCTTACGGTCAACAACCATTACGTCTGGGAGCAGATATTGTTGTACATAGCGTCACTAAATACATTAACGGTCACGGCGATGTAATTGGCGGTGTTATTGTTGGTAAAAAAGATTTTATCGATCAGGCGCGTTACGTTGGACTTAAGGATATTACAGGCGGATGTATGAGCCCGTTTAATGCCTGGCTGACCTTGCGTGGCGTTAAAACTCTCGGCGTCAGGATGGAACGTCACTCCAGCAACGCCATGAAAATTGCGCAGTTCCTTGAAAGCCATCCGGCAATTACCCATGTCTATTATCCTGGATTACTGGCTCACCCTCAGTACGATTTATATAAGCGACAAATGACTTTACCCGGCGGCGTCATCAGTTTCGAAATAGCCGGAGGATTTGAATCTGGCAGACGGATGATTAACGCGGTCAATTTATGTTTGCTGGCGGTAAGCCTTGGGGATACCGAAACGCTGATCCAACATCCGGCATCGATGACCCACTCTCCTGTGCCGCCAGAAGAACGATTAAAAGCAGGAATTACGGATGGAATGATTCGGCTTTCTGTAGGTCTGGAAGATCCTGACGATATTATTGATGACCTTCAGCAGGCAATCGCCACAGCCATCGCCGGAAATTAATTTAAAATATCAATGCCTGCCCTCTGCTTTATTGGCAGAGGGATTAGGATGGAGGCTCATTATGCAAATCAGCACGCAACAAACGGATAATTATGTAAATATTTCTCACACACTCACCAATAAACTCCCCTTTACACGCTATGACTTTGGTTGGGTCTTATTATGCATTGGCATGGCAATTGGCGCAGGTACTGTTTTAATGCCGGTGCAGATCGGGTTAAAAGGGATATGGGTTTTCATTACAGCATTTATTATTGCTTACCCTGCAACTTATATTGTGCAGGATATGTATCTTAAAACACTTTCTAAAAGTGAAACCTGCAACGATTATACTGATATTATAAGCCACTACCTGGGGAAAAACTGGGGCATTTTTTTAGGGGTTATCTACTTTTTGATGATTGTTCATGGAATATTCATCTACTCTCTTTCCGTCATTTTTGACAGCGCTTCGTACATCAGACACTTTGGTTTAACCGATAGCGACTTGTCACAATCCATTATCTATAAAATCATTGTTTTTTCTGTTTTAGTTGCCATTGCCTCTCGTGGAGAAAAAATATTATTTAAAATTTCCGGGCCAATGGTAATCATCAAAGTAGGGATTATTGTTATCCTGGGTTTTATCATGATTCCACACTGGAATTTTAATAATATCACTGCATTTCCGCCAATGAGTGATTTTTTCCGCGACGTTCTGTTGACCATCCCGTTTTGTTTTTTTTCAGCCGTCTTTATTCAGGTGTTGAATCCGATGAATATCGCGTATCGAAAAAGAGAAAAAGACAGGGTGATGGCCACCAGAATGGCCATCCGCACGCATCGAATCAGTTACATTGCACTGATAACCATCATATTATTCTTTTCATTCTCATTCACTTTTTCCATCAGCCATGAAGAAGCGGTTTCCGCATTTGAACAGAATATTTCCGCCCTGGCGCTGGCAACGCAAGTGATACCTGGAGAAATTATTCATCTTGCGTCGACAATATTAAATATCTTTGCAGTCCTGACCGCTTTTTTCGGTATTTATCTTGGTTTTCATGAAGCATTGAAAGGCATTGTGCTCAATATTCTAAGTCGGGTAATTAATGTTGAGAAAGTCAGCCCGCAAATGCTCACAGCAGGAATTGGGGTTTTTATTGTTGCCACACTGGTTGTCTGGGTTTCGTTTCGTGTATCCGTCCTGGTGTTTTTCCAGCTTGGAAGTCCATTGTACGGTATCGTCTCTTGTTTGATCCCAGTTTTCTTAATTTACAGTGTCAAGGCGCTAGAAAACCTGCGCGGAATCAGAACCTGGCTTATTTTTATCTACGGTATTCTACTCTGCCTCTCACCGCTGCTGAAACTCATCGAGTAGTATTTCGGACGCCCTCATTTTTTAGATGGGGGCGTTAATAAACCACATCTTGTTGGTAGCTGCGTATTTTATTCAAAACGGTAGTGTGCGAAACGCCCAGTACTTTAGCGATGCTGCGTGCAGAATTATTATCATCTAACATCTTTTCGATAATTTTACGTTCAGTTAAACGAACTTGCTCTTTTAAAGGCCCCATATTCTCACTGTGGCTTTGTAGGTTCTCACGGCATGTAGAATTCATCCATTTCAGCTCTTCCATTGTCACTATTCCACTGTCCGACATATGCATCAAACGGATTATAATATTCTCCAGTTCTCTGATGTTACCCGGCCATGTGTAATGCTGCAAAAATTCCAGACTATGTTTATCAAAAACCAATGCTCGCCTGAACTTGCAAGCATGCTTTTGCAGAAAATGATCAATTAATAACGTAATATCTTGCGGATGCTGGCGAAGCGGCGGGATCGTTAACGAAAGAATATTTATTCGATAGTAGAGGTCGGCACGTAACTGACGATTCAACATCATCTCTTCCAGGTTTGCATTAGTGGCTACGATAACCCGGGTATCGAAAGAGACAATCTGAGAACTGCCTATACGCCGGATACCGCTATCCTGCAAAACGCGCAGTAGTTTTGCCTGCATACTTAGTGGCATTTCGCCAAATTCATCAAGAAACAGCGTGCCTTTATCCGCCATTTCAAACAATCCTTTCTTCCCTTTACCATCGGCCCCGGTGAACGCGCCTTTCTCGTAACCAAAGAACTCACTTTCCATCAGTTCTTCAGGAATAGTCGAACAGTTTACCGGAATAAAAGCGTGTAAACGCCGTGACCCACAATTATGAATAGCGCGCGCCAGCAACTCTTTCCCTGTTCCCGTTTCACCGCGAATCAATACGGTAAAACGACTTTCGGAAAACTTTATCGCTTTTTCTATAAGCGATTGCATTTGCTGGCTTTCACTAATGATATCAGTAAAATACTCGCTCGGTTTTACTGATATATGAGAAGAGATCCCACCATCGGTACTAAAATGCTCAATATTAATAATGTCAGGATGATTACTTAACCGTGTCACCACACTATTTATATCTCCAGTATGACGACACATTGATTTAATCAGAATACGACCGGCTGTCACTTTCATTGAAATAATATTAAAATTATAAAATGAAAACTCTTTTAAAACGTCTTCTATCATTGAAATACGGTCAATGGTTTTTATATTCCAGCGTATTGTAAACACATAAGCTCCATTGCATTTATTGAACACATCGACTGGCATTTTACTGCAAGGAGGAGGATGTTCTGCCAAAGGCATCACAGAGTTGAGGAAAATCTCAATGAAGAACGACGTTAAAGGAGAGGGTTGCGTAAAATCCAGAGACTGAAAAAAAGAATATAGTGTAACCTGTTGAGAATAAAAAATATTGTTAATGCCCATGACTCCTATGGACATTAACTAATGTTAACACTGTTCATTTGCCGCCCTGGAAATGCAGTATAATCAATGGGAATTAACGTCTTGCCGCATCAAAAGCGGTATACATTTGACTCACTTTTGAACCCTGATGCAAGGACGACATGTTTTGCTTAAGCGTTTCGAGTCTGATATTGACTTTACGGATCAACTCTTCAGTACCGTTCATAAGTTCGCGTACCTGGCTTCTGATACGCTCGCGTTCGATTTCAGACAGCGTTACCCCACTGGTGCCAGTCATTAAGTCTTCCGCTTTCGCCAGAAAGATATCCAGAAGCGCTAAAAAGGCATCCCATTTTTCTTCACGCACCATCGTTAACATCGACTGGTTCATGTCGAACAAATTATCATAATGTGAAATCAAATTAGTCACGTCTCCCCCGGGTTTGCTGTGGGTCAATTTCTTCCCAGGTTTCTGCAAGCCGCATTAATAGTTGATCGACATGCTTCAGCAATTCAGGATCGTTCGTCCGGTTAGCCTGAAACAATGTACGTGACATATACTCATAAAGTTGTTCGAGTTCGTCTGCAATATGCAGACCTTTTTCATGATCGAGCGAGGTCCGTAAGCCATTATCAATAATATTAATCGCTTTTGAGATCATCTCCCCGCGACGCGCAATATTACCCTGCGCAAAATAGATAATCGCTTTCTGGATTGCGCTATGAATACCATCAAACAGCATAGAAATAAGCTGATGTGGGGTTGCTCCTGCCAGTTTGCTCTGTAGCGAAACTTTTTTGTAGGCTTCTGCGCCCTGTGAAGTGTACATATGTGACTCCTGCGAGGCTGACGGAATATCGCTCCGTCAGCCTTTACTCTATTAAAGAGTTGATAAAAGAGAGGTTAATTGCGAGTTCATGCTGTTCATTTTTGACATCGCGGTATCCAGATTCTGGAACTGGATGCGATAACGCTCAACCTGAGCATCGATCAGCTTCTGGGTCTTATCAATTTGCTGCTGAACCACCTTGTTTTGTGAATCAAGACCGTCAGTGGTGGTCTTGATCAGCCCGGTTTTATCATCGCTACCAGTACCAATATAGCTACTGATGATATTTCCCAGCGTGGTTGCCATGCCTTCATTACTGCCATGACCCACAAACATATTGGCGATCTGGTCCGGATCGTCAGCTATCGCTTTATCCAGCTTGTCTTCATCCAGCGTCATCTGTCCGGTTGCGGCATCAATTTTTGATACCCAGATCGGCTAATGAACCATAATCAGCGCCAGAATCACCGTAAACGCCGTTTACCGTAGAACGAATTTGACTGACCATTCCGCGCAGCGTGGAATCGCCCATCAACGCCCCGCTCTTGGTGCTGGGCGTTGCGACAGCATCATCACTCAGGCCGGAGGTATCATTTTTGACATATTTACTGGCGGCAGTTGTTGCTGACAACAGCGCATTGTATTGCTTAACAAAATCCTTAAGGTTGGTTTTAATGGCGGAGGTATCAGCCGTTAATGTCAACTGCTCGGATTGTAATTTGGTTGGATCATTTTTATCGGCTTCAGAAACGGCATTCAGCTTCAGGGTCACGCCGTCAATGATGTCAGTAATGTTGTTATTGGAACGGGTAAAGTCAGTACCATCAACAGACAGTTTGGCGTCTTTAGCATCCGACACCGAAATCATCTTGTCACCGAAACCGGGCTTCCCCGGATCAGGTACACCTTGATCGTCCTGATGCTGGCCGCCCGCCGAGGTATCCATGATGTCAGCAAGATTCTGGTCGCCATCGACCTTAACGCTCATTTCACCGTCGCTGCCGGTGGTTTTTGAACTCAGAACCAGTTGATAACCATTGTCTGCGTGCTGAACGCTGGCACTGACATCGCCATTTTGCTTGTTGATAGCCTTGGCGATGCTGTTTAACGAAGTCTCATCATCATTAAGCTCAACTTCGGTGGTTTTTCCGTCTTTTTGCGTAATGGTGATCTTTCTTGTTCCACCACTAGTTGTCGTCCCCAGAGCAGTGTCACCACTGGTTTGGGTTGCCGTTTTCAGTTTATGGGCAGATGCCAGTTGTTCCACGGTAATTTCATGAGTATCCGCCAGCGCGCCAGTACCTGCCGTTGCGGTAAAAGCTTTGTTGGTACTCACTTTCAGGGTATTAAACGCATCACCACCTAATGACTTCACCGATTTTTGCAGCGTAGACAACAGCCCTGAGAGCGTTCCCCAGGCTGAAATCTTCGCTTTATAGCTGTTCTGAAGACTGGTATAGGGCGTCAGGCGCTGCTGTTCGCTGGCTTTCAGTTGCTCCAGCATTGATGCGGTATCGATCCCTGAACCGATTCCCAGTGATGATATACCCATGTTGTTTCTCCTGAGGGGTTGTGATTTTTAAGAATCTCTACCCTATATCGGCATAAAAACAGACTGGATAAATATTTAACCTTTTTTCAACAAAGTAATAAATGAAATGATTAACCTTCTTTATTTTGTCCTCTTACATTTCCGCCAAATTTTTTACTTTTTTTTATCTCATTCGCTTTAGCCACTTTATTTCCACGCCGATATCTGTGGTATGCGGGAGTTACAACGCATATTCAGTTTAAATTCTATTCCGGGCGGATCGCACCGCCAAGTTTTAATTGAGGATATATCATGTCACAGGTCATTAATACCAACGCGCTGAGTCTGGTTGCACAGAACAACCTGAATAAATCTCAGTCCACTCTCGGCACTGCGATCCAACGCCTGTCTTCTGGTCTGCGTATTAACAGCGCAAAAGACGATGCTGCTGGCCAGGCTATCAGCAACCGTTTCACCGCCAGCATCTCTGGTCTGACTCAGGCTTCCCGCAACGCTAACGACGGTATCTCTATCGCTCAGACCACTGAAGGTGCGCTGAACGAAGTGAACGATAACCTGCAGAACATCCGTCGTCTGACTGTTCAGGCACAGAACGGCACTAACTCCGATTCTGACCGTCAGTCTATCCAGGACGAAATCGATGCCCGTATGGCTGAAATCAACCGTATCTCCGATCAGACTGAGTTTAACGGCGTTAAAGTCCTCAGCCAGGATCAGTCTCTGTCTATTCAGGTGGGTTCTAACGATAGCGAAACTATCGATATCGATCTGACCAAAATGGATGCAAACACTCTCAATATGACTAATTTCACCGTTGATGGTGCAACCGGTACATTGACTAAAGCCACCTCTATGCAGGTGGATGAAGGTTATAAATACGATGCTGCACATCTGAAAGATGCAGGTGCTGGCGCAATTTCTGATATCACGGATATTGTTAAAGATGACACAGGCAAGCTGTATGCGGTTGATCCTTCAAAAGGTGCAGCTAATGCATACTGTGAAATCAAGGATGATGGCAATGGTAATTTAAACTTTGACAGCACGAAAGGCGTTGCTGCACCGGCTAAATTTACGTCTGTTATGGGCGAAACAGCTCAGCAGTCAGTCGCTCTGACTGCTCCCGCAAATTCAGAAATTGATACCGATGGTAAAGGCAATTACTTTATCAAGAACACAACCACCGGTAACATGACCAGAGCAAAAATCGATATTGATAAAACGACTGCCGTATATACAGCAACAGTGGCCGATACCGGTAAAAATGCAACCAACACTGCCGATCCGCTGAAAGCTATCGATTCGGCGCTGTCTCAGGTTGACAAACTGCGTTCCGGCCTCGGTGCCGTACAGAACCGTTTCGATTCTGTTATCAGCAACCTGAACAACACCGTTAACAACCTGTCCGAGTCCCGTTCTCGCATTCTGGACGCTGACTTCGCGTCTGAAGTGTCTGAAATGAGCCGCGCGAACATTCTGCAGTCTGCCGGTACTTCTGTGCTGGCACAGGCTAACCAGGTTCCGCAGAACGTTCTGCAGCTTCTGCGTTAATCCTTTATTGACAAAATAGTTCTGTCGATAATTCCAACCAGCCCGGTATCCCCGCGGGCTGGTTTTATTTTTATCCAGTCGTTAATATTTATTATTGCCTGACAGCCATTTTGCTCAAACAATCCGAAAACAAATATTTCCTCTCCTGCTGCCTGCGCCCAACCTCACTCCCTAGCTCAGATTATTAATAATCTAAAATAAAATTTTTTATATTTCTGATAAATGCTCTTTAGCCATTTTATGGCTGCGCCGATATATAGGGTATGCGGCAGTTACAACGCATATTCAGTTTAAATTCTATTCCGGGCGGATCGCACCGCCAGGTTCTCATTGAGGATATATCATGTCACAGGTCATTAATACCAACGCGCTGAGCCTGGTTGCACAGAACAACCTGAACAAATCTCAGTCCACTCTCGGCACTGCGATCCAACGCCTGTCTTCTGGTCTGCGTATTAACAGCGCAAAAGACGATGCTGCTGGTCAGGCTATCAGCAACCGTTTCACCGCCAGCATCTCTGGTCTGACTCAGGCTTCCCGCAACGCTAACGACGGTATCTCTATCGCTCAGACCACTGAAGGTGCGCTGAACGAAGTGAACGATAACCTGCAGAATATCCGTCGCCTGACTGTTCAGGCACAGAACGGCACTAACTCCGAGTCTGACCGTCAGTCCATCCAGGACGAAATCGATGCCCGTCTGTCTGAAATCAACCGTATCTCCGATCAGACTGAATTTAACGGCGTTAAAGTTCTCAGCCAGGATCAGTCTCTGTCTATTCAGGTAGGTTCTAACGATAAAGAAACTATCGACATCGATCTGACCCAGATGGATGCCAACACTCTCAATATGACTAATTTCAACGTTGCGGGTCCGGACGTTGCGACTCTTCATAACTCCGAAGATGCCAACGGCAAAATAACCGTTGACGAAGGCTATAAGTATGATGTGGCTCAGGCTGCAGACAAGAATGTCGCCCCCGTCAAAGCAGATGATATCGTTAAAGATGATGCAGGTAAGATCTATGCCCAGGTTGGTACCGATGCTAATCCGGCAAATAACAAGTACTATGAAATCATTGATGACGGGAAAGGCAGTTTTTCCTTCGATAGTACAGGTGGTGTAGGTACGGCTTTCACTCAAGCTACCGCTCCTAAAACAGTACAAGGTCAGGAAGCAACTCAGCTGATTACGCCGGCAGGCGTACCGGCCGGCTCTACCCTGAAAGACGATGGTAAAGGTAACTACTATCTTGATGACGGTAAAGGTGGTTTAACTAAGGCTGATGTCACCATTGACAAAGCTGTACCGACAGCATACAAGGCTACAGTAACCGATACCGGCGTAAACGCAGCCAATACCACCGATCCGCTGAAAGCTATCGATGCTGCGCTGTCTCAGGTTGACAAACTGCGTTCTGGCCTCGGTGCCGTACAGAACCGTTTCGATTCTGTTATCAGCAACCTGAACAACACCGTTAACAACCTGTCCGAGTCCCGTTCTCGCATTCTGGACGCTGACTTCGCGTCTGAAGTGTCTGAAATGAGCCGTGCGAACATCCTGCAGTCTGCGGGTACTTCTGTGCTGGCACAGGCTAACCAGGTTCCGCAGAACGTTCTGCAGCTTCTGCGTTAATAGGCCCCCCCCCTGGCAGAATGATTCTGCCAGCGTGCCCCCCGACCAGCCCGGATCTTCCTCCTGGGCTGGTTTTTTATCATTAAGTACCCGCCATCATCTTAACGACTGGAAATAAAACGCATTAATACTCGGAATAGTCATTTTCTTGATAAGAATATTTATCGTAAGTAATAATAAAAATGATTACACCTGGCCATTTTGAAAAAAATGCAGGATCGAACACATCGACATTGCCGCCAGCTTATCTCTATTACGAATAATTATTGCGTCTTAGTATTAAACTCTGAATATATTTCATATCGAAGTTTCTCAATCATGATTTCCTTAATATAGTGTATTATACTGACCACTAAGGATGTTAGATCCCAACAGTACCTTTACTACTGATGAACAACACCAGTCAGGTAATCAGGAATATACGCGAGGACCGCGCACTAATGGAAATCTGTACTCATTCTACACCACCTGTATTTGTCATGGCCCTGTGTGAGTATTTCACATTTGGGATGAAGCATCTTTTCTCCGACAACAACATTAACTTGTCGTTTATTCATCGAATTGATCAAGTCACTATCGGTATGGATGATACGCTGACCATTATGCTAGTGCTTGATATGTCAGGGACCGAATCGCTGCGTATCTTCAAAGACGCCGTCGACTTTCTTATCCAGATTAATAGCCGTAAACGCGTTGGCGTGCTGGTCAGCCGCTATAACTCCTATCTGACGTATTACATCTCGCGCAAGTTTGCCGGTAAGGTGACTTTTTTTAACTCTCATAACCTGCGCTCCGGTCTTTTTCAGCGTAACTTCCAGACCTGGCTACGGGGTAAAACATTCCGTCCGATGCATACGATTAATCGCTACCGGGACGAACGTTATGGTTTTTCCCTGAAAGAATGGATTTGTCTGGTGCTTCCCCTTGCCGGGGAATCAATAAGCGAAATGTCCCGCTGCATGAAAATACCGGAACCGACGCTGTATCAGATCAGACGCGGCGCGCTAAAAAAATTAGGTCTGAGTTCATACAGGCAATTTTGCGAACTGTATATCAGCGGGGAGATCCGCACAGAAAACGACAAAATTTTAAGACAAAAATACTGAGGCTTCCGGGTTCACAACGGCTGTGAGGCTGGGCTATCTCATCGCAGTCATAATTTGTAGAAGATTATCAAAGATGGTAGCCATCAGGCTTTCAAAAAGCGGACCAAAAGAGTACATCATCAGCGATAACGCCAGTAAGCCAACGCTGAGTGAAATAGGAAAACCGATCACAAAAACTGAAAGTTGCGGCGTCAGACGGTTAATAATGCCAAGTGTCAGGTTAATGCAGAGCAGTAACGCCACAATAGGTAACGCCAGTATCAAGCCGCTACTAAAAATAAGCCCCGCCAGTTTTACAAAAGCCAGATAAGCAGACGCATTGGGTAACGAGGCCGCAACGGGCAAAATATCAAAGCTTCGGGCGATAATCTCCAGAAGGTAAAGATGTCCGTTGGCGATTAAAAAGATCAGCGTAGCCAGTAAATTAAGAAAGCGGGCAATAACGGGCATATTCTGCCCACCGGCACGGTCATAGAAGGTGGCAAATGAAAGTCCCATCTGCAGGCCAATAAGTTCGCCCGCGTGGCGGACAGCCACAAAAATCAACTGAATGATTAAGCCGGTGATAAGGCCAATAATGAGCTGCCCCGCCCCTGTCAGAAATCCCTCATACGAAACAATACGAATATTGCTCTCAGGTAATATGGGGGCTATCTGAAAGGCTATGAGTGCCGACAGCGCAATTTTGACCTTTTTATTGATCGATTTGTCATTAAAGATCGGCGCTGACGTAAAAAGAGCCAGGATACGCAAAAACGGGAAGAAATACTGACCGATATGCAGGTAAAGATCAGCCAGAGAGAGTGTGAGCATAACTAACGAATCAGATAAGGCAGGCTGTTAAATAGCCCGTGCATATAATCAAGCATGACGCTTAACATCCAGGGGCCAAGGGCAATAATGACCACCACGAGCAGCAATATTTTGGGAATAAACGATAATGTCATCTCGTTTATTTGCGTGGACGCCTGGAGAATACTGATAACCAACCCGGCAACCAACGACGCCAGTAATAACGGGGCAGCAATCATCAGACCGACTTTAATGGCCTGGAATCCCATCGCCATAACTTGTTCTTCTGTCATCTCTTCTCCTCGTCAGCTAAAAAAACTTTGAGCCAGTGAACCAATCAGCAACTGCCAGCCGTCGACCAGAACAAACAACATCAATTTAAAAGGTAATGAGATTGTCGCAGGCGGCACCATCATCATCCCCAGCGCCATCAACACACTGGCGACCACAAGGTCGATAATCAAAAACGGAATAAAGATGGTAAAGCCAATCTGGAAACCTGTTTTCAATTCACTGGTGACAAACGCCGGAACCAGCAGACTTAGCGGCACATCTTCCGGTCCGGCGAAGTTTTGCTGATGAGCGATGCGGGTATACAAAGCCAGATCATCCTGACGCGTTTGTTGCAGCATAAATTCCCGCAGCGGCTGAATGCCTTTATCGATGGCGACCTGAGCGGTGATTTTATCCTGACTTAAAGGCATCCACGCGTCGTCATAGATTTTATTAAACACGGGCGACATAACATAAAAAGTGAGGAACAGCGCCAGACCTAACAGCACCTGGTTTGGTGGTGTTGATGACGTTCCCAACGCGTTACGCAGCAATCCCAACACAATGATGATGCGCGTAAAACCGGTCATCATCAGCAAAATAGCGGGCAGAAAGGTTAGCGACGTCAGCAGGACCAGCGTCTGTACCGGTAAAGACCAGCCTTCCCCACCTGCAGGGCGAGTTAACAGAATGTCGCTATTAGCAGCGAATGCGCTATGTACAGGAAACCCGATGCCAAACACCATGACCAACAGGCCACAGATAATCGACATTACCCGCCATGACGGTTTTATTTTATTGCTGATTGCCATAACGCCCTCGCAGACTGTTTGCCAGCACTGTCTGAAAACAGTCAACCAGCGAGCTACGGGACTGCGGTTGATCAACAGCCGCAAAATTTTCTTCGACTGTTTTTTTGTCGATGGCGCTCAGACAGGAGATATTTTCTGCCGTCACGCCAAGCAGTAACCATTGATTTCCCACTTCCACAAGAACCAGGCGTTCACGCGGCCCCAGAGACTGGCTGAATTTAATATTTAACAGCGCATTGCGGCCATTTTTTTTCCCTGAGATACCGCCAGAACGACGTAAATACCAGAGTAAAAGAAGTAACCCGAATATTATCAGGCAGAGGATACCGCCGGTATGCATCCATACCGACGACATGCTGGTTGTTGAAGCGGTGGGTAAAACTGTATGGGTACTATTGATCATTATCTGCTCAGGCGATAAATACGTTCAGATGGCGTAATAATATCGGTAATACGAATACCGAATTTATCCGACACCACAACCACTTCTCCCTGTGCAATAAGATAACCATTAATCAAAATATCCAGAGGTTCACCCGCCAGACCTTCCAGCGCAACCACAGACCCCTGGCTCAGTGCCAGAAGTTCCTTGATGGTCATACGGGTTCTGCCAAGTTCTACCGTCATTCTGACCGGAATATCCATAACCAGATTCAGGTCAGAGGCAATCGCTTTCGCCCCGTCCATCACGCCCGTCGTTCCTGCGGATTCGCGCTGTTCTTCCAGTGCGTCTGCCCAGGCCGTATCTGCGGGAGTAGAGGTAGTGCCCGCCTGTTCATTCTTGCTCATGCGAGCTCTCCTTAGAAAAAGGTGCTAATGCTGTATTAAAAAGTTCTTCTACCTGCAAGGCGTACTGATTGCTTGCGCTGCCATATTTCCCGGACAGTACCCGCACGCCATCAACATAAGCTTCAGCGATTTCAGGTTTATCTAACGGTAAAATATCGTGTTGCTTGAGGCTCATAATTTGTGACAGTCGCATCTGTACGTCGGATAAATTCACCACCAGTTCCAGTTCCGTATTTCTGACCTGTGAAGCCAGCGTATTACGCCAGTTTTGATCTTCCTGCCAGGCGTTTTCCTGTGGTGGACTGGTAAGCAAAGAACGTATTGGCTCAATAACGTTGAACGGGATGCAGATATCCATCTGGACACACTCGGAACCCAGTTCGATATAAAACGGCGTTGTAATCACAATATCATTCGGTGACGACGTAATATTGGTGAATTTCACCTGCATTTCTGAGCGAATATATTCTGTTTTAAGGCCATAAACCGTACTCCAGGCAAAGTCATAAGACTCCAGAGCAATTGACAAAATACGCTGAATAATACGTTGTTCAGTGGGGGTAAACTCCCGCCCATCCGCTTTTGTTTTAAAACGTCCGTCACCGCCAAATAAATTTTCCACCAACATAAACACCATATTGGGAGAAAAGACGAACAGCGCCGTCCCGCGCAAAGGTGACAGATGAATCAAATTAAGATTGGTCATCACCGGCAAATTACGCGCAAACTCATGATAAGGCTGGACCCGAATATTACCGGTAGTGACGTCCAGACTGCGGTGCAACACGTTGAACGCGCCGACACGAAACTGGCGGGCAAAACGTTCATTAATGAATTCCAGCGTGCTAAGTCTTTCATGAACAACGCGTCGTTGCGTCACCGGATCGTAAGGACGGATATCATCCTCAGGAGTCATGGCAGATAGAGTGTTTTCAGATGCGCCGTTACCACCGCCATTCAGAAGACTATCCACCTCATCCTGTGACAAAATATTGTCAGACATAGCGATTACCGTAAAATAAAGATGTTAAATAAAACATCGGTAACTTTAACCGTCTGTTTCCCGGATAGTGGATTTGCCAGTTCTTGTTCAATTTCATGAACCAGTTGCTGTTTACCTTCGCGTGTGCTCAACTCATCCATCGTCTGCTGTGAAAATAGCATAACAAGGCGGCTACGAATTTCTGGCAGGTAACGCTTTAACAATTCCTGGGAGCGAGGATCTTTCAGACGCAGCGTCAATCCAACATACAGAACATGTTCTGTTCCATCGACACCAGGCTTCAGGCTGACAGTAAACGTATCCAAAGGTGTATAAATAGGTACTTCAAAGGTTTCCTCTATTTCTTCAATTTCCTGCTCTATTGTGCCTTTTTTAACATTGTTCTTTAAACTCTCCAGTTCTGTCCAGGTATAACCAAAACATGCGCTGGCAAAAACAAATGCCAGGACGGTCAGCACTATGCGACTCTTGCTTTTTTTGCCACTCTGAGTGGTATCCAGGTTTTTTTTTGACATCACAAAAATATACTCAGTAATTTGTACCCCGTTACACCCGGGACAGGAGCTGTATTCTATTACATAACCAGGTATTAATAATCCGGCAAAAAAATGTCGCTGCTGGCATTAAATTGATAGATAGATTTGACTTCAGACAACATTGTAAACGTTTGCCTGCATCCTTAATAAAAATCAATGTTGCATAAATGATAAAAAACACACCATCTGAGTGAGATTTATAACTATTTGAAATTTAATGAAATTAAAGACCAGGATCGCTATCAACAGCCAGCAAAGAAGCATGTTTAAACCCGGCAGAAATACCACCAGAATAAAACAACAAAGCCCGGAAACCGGGCTTTCAGATAAATGACAAAATTAAAGTATCAGACAAAAGTATTTATTCCGCCGGAACGACTGAGCGTATGCAGAATTACGCCTGGTTCATCCGGTACGCTTTCCGCACCATCATCGGATTGCATATCCTGTTCTGCTGCCTGATTTTGCGAACCGTTCTCCCACGAAGGTCTGGAGTCCGCAGCAACATTGGTTTGCCCAAGAGAGATCCCTGATTCTGCAAGGGAGTTTCGCAAATGCGGCATCGCCGTTTCAAGCGCATTGCGAACCTGGTGGTCGGCTGCGGCAAAATGAAGCTGCACCTGATCGTTATTTATCCGCAGGCTAATGTGCAGACTACCAAGATCTTCAGGGTGCAATCTCAGTTCCGCATGATGAATCCCTTCACGAGTAAAGCAGGCCAACTGCTGACTCAAATTCTGCTGCCATTCCGTAGTCCCCACAGACGCGGTCAATACCGAGGGTTGCGCAGATGGGGATACACCCACGGGCTCACGGATTTGAATACTCATATCCCCAATGGTTGGGATATGTAGAGCATCAGCCATATGGCTATCCTGATGCTGTACAGGCATCTGTGCCGCCGATTTATCTGCTATTGCTGAATCAAGAGACGTTGCCAACTGTTCTGATGACTGAGGCAGTGCCTTATCGGTATTTGTTGCCGACTCGAGATGCAAGGAGCCCTGATTTTGTGGCAGCGATGAAGGTAGATGCGCAATCGGCTTGCCTACTTTCCCCGCCAACGCAGAATATGCAACGACTTTGTTCAGCTTTTGAGAGCGACTATCGAAAGTGCCAGTTTGTAACTCATCCCCATTCGGAGTCGGTAAAAGTTCAGTGTCAGCCACACTCACGCCTGAATCCGCTTTTTCTGTTTGGGATGCCACATTTTCTGGCGACACCACCGGGTTTTTCACGGCAGAAACCAGTCCCGCGCCCTCAAAAAACGGTGATTGTGTCATTTCCTGATTGATCCCCGCCCCCGGTAATGGAGCACTTTGCGCCGGGAGCATGTAAAACAAACCATCCACTATACCTGGCTGTTCCACATCAGAGGATTCCTTTCCTTTTTCTTCTTCAGTCGGTAACAGATTTACCGTTCCTCCCGGCGGAAGATGAAGCTTCGTACTGGAATCAGGAGGCAATTTACTGCCGAGTTCGTCTGCAAATGATGGCGCATCTGTATCATTCTGGGGTGCAGAGGGTCCATGCCCCAAATTGCCAGTATTCATAGGTAAAGAAATTACCTGCATTTTATTTTCCCCTCTGGCTGGCGCGGCGGGCAAATTCATCCATCATTTTTTGTTCCTGTCGGTTTTCTTTCAATAGACGCTGAGCTTCGGCCCGGCTTTTTAATGTTTCAAATGCGTTTAACCGCTGACGATCTTTTTGCCAGTCGTTGAGCGAGGCATCGACAATCTGTTGGCTGTTATTCACCTGATGTACCTGCTGCAAAACGACCTTTTCCAGCGCACCAATAAAACTTTGCCATGACTGGAGCGTAGACACTGACATACCCTTATCGGCAATGGTGTTTTGCAGTTGTCGGCGATATTCAGATTCATATGTCTGTAATTGTTGTAAACGGGAGATTTCATTCTCATGCAACTGGCGCGCACGCCCCAGCCGCACCGTAGTGTCATTGAGTTTCTTTTCGGCCAGATCCCGCAAAACATCCATTGGTGCTGATGTTGCCATGATTATTCACCTGCTTCAGGGCCTCTATTCTCCGGGAATAACGCATCGAGCTGGCGACATGAAACATCATATTCCTGGCGTTCATGGATGCCCTGTTGCAGATAGCGCTCCATTTCTGGATATAAGGTGATCGCCTGATCCAGTAAAGGATCGCTGCCTCTGGCATACGCCCCTACGCTGACCAAATCCCGGTTCCGCTGCCACGAGGACAGAAGTTGTTTAAAACGCTGTACCTTTTGAAATTGCGCTGGTTGCGTAATTTCCGTCATCACACGGCTGATAGAAGCTTCAATATCAATGGCCGGATAGTGACCTGACTCCGCCAGTCGGCGTGACAGAACAATATGTCCGTCGAGAATGGCGCGAGCGGAGTCCGCAATCGGGTCCTGCTGATCGTCGCCTTCCGTCAATACGGTATAGAATGCAGTGATTGATCCACCGCCACGGATACCATTCCCGGCTCTCTCCACCAGGGCCGGTAAACGGGCGAAAACAGAAGGCGGATAGCCTTTGGTTGCTGGCGGTTCGCCAATGGCTAATGCTATCTCACGTTGTGCCATCGCATAACGCGTCAGCGAATCCATGATCAGCAACACATTTAATCCACGGTCACGGAAATCTTCCGCAATACGGGTTGCATATACCGCCCCCTGCATACGCAGTACCGGCGATACATCGGCAGGCGCAGCAACAACCACCGACCGCTGTAAGCCATCCTGTCCGAGGATATTTTCAATAAAATCTTTAACTTCACGGCCTCGCTCGCCGATGAGTCCCACAACCACCACATCTGCGGTGGTATAGCGCGCCATCATGCCTAACAGGACACTTTTGCCAACCCCGGAACCTGCAAACAGCCCCATGCGCTGGCCTCGCCCCACGGTCAGTAATCCATTGATCGCCCGAACGCCGACATCAAGCACATTGCGAATGGGGTCGCGTTGTAACGGGTTAAACGGAGCGGTAAATAATGTTGCCCGATCACTATTACTGGGAGGAGGAAGGCCATCCAGTGGTCGAGCGCTGGCATCCAGCACACGCCCCAATAATCCAGGCCCAATAGGAAGCTGCTTGCCTTGTGTTAACTTATCACCGCTATCCGGCGCCCAGACCCTGGCGCCAGGCAAGATGCCGTCCACATGTTCCAGCGGCATCAGATACAGCGTTTGTCCACTGAAACCAACAACCTCACTTTCTACACAACGAATACCCTCCGGGCCGTCACGTTCAACAATGCACAGCGTTCCGATGGGTAATTTTAGTCCGGTGGCTTCCATCACCAGTCCAGTCGCGCGGATCAGCCTGCCGTACTGACGAAAAGCGGGTAACGTCGTCATCCGCGTTTCTTGCTGTTCCAGAGCACCCAGCCAGTTTTTGAGATGCGAAGTCATACACCTTCCCTGTTGCGAACCAGTTGACACAACGACTGCCAGCGGGTTTCCAGCGATGCGTCCAGTTCCCCTTCTTCCGTACTGATCCGACAACCACCGGGGAGAAGATGGGGATCAGCACACAATTCCCAGTCATAGGATGAGAGCAACGTCTCAAGCTGTTGGCGAACCTCTTCTGGTTCTTCCGCGCTAATGGTCAGGCGAAATTTACCTTTCAGTAAGCGGTCTTCATTGAGTAGCGTGCGAATGTGATTCATCAGTCCGGTATGCATTTTATCCGTAACGCCCTGCTCGCCTAGCAGAGTTCGCACTGCCATCAGCGCCAGTTGCACCAGGCGGGCAGGGATGACGCTGTCCATGTTTTCAACCGAGATCTGAAAACTTTCCATAACGCGGGAAAACTGCGAAGTTAACAAAGCCTGTTGAGCATGAACCTCCACTAATCCCTGGTTAATGCCTTCCGTTTTTCCCTGCTGTAATCCTTCTTCATAGCCGCGACGACGCCCCTCTTCCTCGCCTTTTACCAGCCCCTGCGTAAAGCCTTTTTGCCCTTCCTGTTGGCGAACACGGGCAAGCTCGGCCTGCCGGTCCGGGTCAGACATTGGATCTACATCTGCGTGGTTTTCAGACTCCAGATTTGGCCATGAAGAACTGCCCTGCCCGAGCAGATCATCAGGCCGCCAGGGTTTCCAGGTTGTCTCAGACGTAGACATCCTCACCTCCCCCAATCACCATCTCTCCGGCTTCCACCAGACGACGTACCACCAACAGAATGGATTTCTGTTCTGCTTCGACCTGGGTCATACGTACCGGACCACGTGAATTGAGATCATCACGCATAATTTCGGCCTGACGTTTGGACATGTTGCTGAAGAATTTCTCACGCAGTACTTGATCGGATCCTTTCAACGCAACCAACAGAGACTCGCCATCGACATCCTGCAACAGGCGCTGGATGCTGCGGTCGTCCATATCCACCAGATTTTCGAACAGGAACATCTCATCAATGATTTTTTGCGCCAGTTCAGGATCAAATTCGCGGAATGCAGTAAGCGCCGCTTCTTCCTGCTGAGTTTTCATCAGGTTGAGAATTTCAGCCGCCGGACGAACACCGCCCATATTGTTGCGCTTCAGTGACTGACCGTGGAGCAGATTGTTCAGTACATCCGTCAGTTCTTGCAGTGCCACCGGCTGGACGCCGTTAAAGGTGGCAATACGCAACATAATGTCGTTACGTTCGCGTTCTTCAAATTTCGCCAGCACATTTGCTGCCTGAGCACGTTTCAGATGCACCAGAATCGTCGCAATAATCTGCGGATGCTCTTCCCGAATCAGGTCATAAACCATATACGGTTCCATCAGCCCCAACGTTTCAATACCGTTGTTTTCACCACGGGCATCCAGCAGATTATCTAATAATGCTTCAGCCTGGGATTCTCCCAATGCTTTAACCAGCACATTGCGTAAATATTCATCCGTATTGATGCTAATAGATGCGTACTCTTCGGAGTCGCGTTTAAATTCGCTCAACACCTGAGCAATCTGCTCATGGGTATAAGTATTAATGCTGACAATGGCACTGCTTATCTGTGCCACCTCCTGAGGACTGAGATGGCGGAAGACATCGGCTGCCCGGTCATCGCCGAGCGTTAGCATAACAATGGCGCTTCGCATGGCGGCATTCATGATGGTTTCTGCTCCTTATTCATCCACTGGCGGATCACCAGTGCAATAATCTGCGGTGCCTCATCGGCCATTTCACGCAGTTGCTGAGTAGTCAGTTCTGTATCCATGCGCTGTTGCGCTTTGGCACGTTCGCAGTGTTCTTTTTTCTGTCGCTGCGCCGTTGCTTCAGCCTGACGTGCTTCTTTTTCCATTTCGAGTCGCTGGAGCAGCATTTCCTGATGTTTCACCCAGAATGGCCATACGGCTTTACGCCACAGCACCCAGGCAACCAGAGCGACTAAAAGATAACGCAGTACGGAAAGAACTAACTGAATAACATCCTGCTGTTGCCACAGTGGAAGAGCGATGTCTTTATCTGCCTGGCTAAATGGCGTGTTAACCACATTTACCGAATCCCCACGGGAAGCGGTATAGCCCATTGCCTCTTTAACCAGATCGTTAATTTGCTTCATCTGCGCTGGCGTCAGAGCCGCCGGTTCTCCGGCCTTTCCTGGCAGATAATTAATAACAACCGCGACCGACAAACGTTCCACATTACCTGTGTTACGGGTGATATGTTTTAGCGTTCTATCCAGCTCGTAATTGGTAATGTCGTCATGGTTCTGACTGTAGGGCTGTAGCTTTTGAGTTGTCGTCTGAGAAACCGGGTGGGCTGCGCTATCTTTAGCGCTGCGCGCTGGCGTTGAGGTGGTAACCGGAGCGCTGGCTGCCGTAGGCGGTAGATTACTTAACGCGCCAGGTACGCCGCCAACGCTGCTTTTCCCGCCTTGCTCATCATGAACAACGTGGCGACTGCGGATGGACATCTTGTCTGGCGACGTGTTGGGAGCATATTCCTCAACAGTTTGCTCATTCTGGGTGAAATCAACTTGTGCCGTAACTTGTGTGCGAACGTTGGCGCTACCGACAACGGGCGTCAGAATGGCCTGAATACGGTTTTGATAGTCATCTTCAACTTCGCGGATATATTTAAGCTGTGTTGTCTGGGTATTGTGAGTGTCACTGCCGGAAAGCAAATGGCCAGACTGATCCACAATGGTGACATGAGCGGCATCAAGGCCAGAAACCGCGCTGGCTATCATGTAACTGATGGCGTTAACCTGGCCATCATCTAGTGTTCTGCCATTTTGTAAAGTCAGGGTCACTGAGGCGGTAGGCGCTTTTTGTTCGCGGACAAACAGTGACGGTTTCGGTATTGCCAGGTGGATACGGGCGCTCTGTACTGGACCTAACGTCTCAATAGTGCGAGCCAGTTCTCCTTCAAGCGCACGCTGGAAATTAACCTGCTCGTTAAACTGGCTAATACCAAATTTTTCCTGGTCGAGCAGTTCAAATCCTACAGAGCCACCTTTCGGCAACCCCTGCTGCGCGAGTTTAAGTCGGACCTCATAAACCTGGTCTTCCGGGATCATGATGGCGCCGTTATGATCGGCAAAGCGATAAGGAACCTGCATCTGGCTAAGCTGAGTAACAATCGCTCCGCCGTCCTGTTCGCTAATATTACTGTAGAGAACGCGATAAACTGGCCCTTGCATCCAGAATAGCAAGGCGACAACAATTGAAATTGCCGCCGCCGCTGCGATCATAAAAATAATTCTGGGATTTGCCCGAATTCGTTCCAGTAGTGCCTTAAAATCAAAGGGACTATTTTTTTTATTACCCTGGGTTGTGGCATTCATGCCATATTCCTGTAAAGTTAAATGGTACGACTTCAACGCAGGTGTCATATTGCAGATGCAGATGAACAAACTGGTGATGAGTATTATTCGCGACAATTTTTCATTTCAGAAAATTTGCCAGATAAGAATTATCGCCTGAAACTGCCCTAAACCTAATCTGCAATAAGAACAGGTTTGTGCTGACTTTTCCCACAATGCTGCTGAACTTCCGCCATGATAAAGTACGCCTAAATTAAACAGAACTGATAAGACATTAGTATCAACTATCTGTTGTTAAGCGTCAGTAAGGTGAAATAACGATATGTCCCTAAATACAATCAATGGGGTAGTAAATCAGATTCAGCGTCAGGCAGGCCAGGTTTCTGCAATGCAGAATCAGTTTGCTCCGACAGGAACAAATGACACAGAAAATAAAACACAATTTTCTGATGTGTTATTTAACAGCCTCAATAATATCAGCCAGCTCCAGAATCAGGCCAAACAAGGCTCTGAAGACTATCTGGCAGGCGTGCCGGGGGTTGGCTTAAATGATGTTATGGTTTCGATGCAGAAGTCATCTGTAGCACTTAACCTTGGTGTTCAGGTACGCAATAAAATGGTTAGCGCGTATCAGGACATCATGAATATGGGTGTCTGATTGTCGATTTTTCGGTTTAGTCACTCCGTTAATCCTGATTGTTATTTTCTGTTTTCCCGTATCACCTGATCACCGCCTGGCGGTGTTTATGATCGGGTGATATGCATTGAAATCCTGAGCGCATGTTGAAAATAACTTTCAATTCCCCGCTAAAGGCGGAAACACTGAGAAATAAAATTCCGCAATATGGCTAATCACACTGAATTCCCCGCGCAAGGTCTGAACACTCTCACGGATAAGGATTTAACACGCGTCAGCGAGTTAATTTACCGTAGGGCAGGTATTGTCCTGAATGGCCAAAAGAAAGATATGGTTTATAATCGTTTATCCCGCCGAATCACTCAGCTAGGGATGAACAGTTTCAGCGAGTATATGGCGCTGCTTGAAAGCAGTTCAGAGGCGCCGGAATGGCAGGCATTTGTCAACTCGCTGACCACTAACCTGACCTCTTTTTTTCGTGAAGCGTACCATTTCCCTATTCTTGCAGAACATGCGCGGAGTCGACGCGGTATGTATAACGTCTGGTGCGCTGCGGCATCCACCGGCGAAGAGCCGCTGTCAATTGCAATGACGCTGGAAGAAACGTTGGGTCGTAGTATTACGGGGCCTCGTATACTGGCAACCGATATTGATACCGATGTTCTGCGTCATGCCAAAAAAGGAATTTATCAATTATCCGATTTAGCTAGTCTGAATGAAAAACAGAAAAAAGACTGGTTTTTACGGGGAACCGGAAATCACGGGGATAAAGTAAAAGTAAAAAGAGAGCTGTTGTCTTCGATTCATTACCAACAGCTTAATCTCGTGGATCCGCAGTGGGATATTCCTGCACCTTTTGATGCTATTTTTTGTCGCAACGTAATGATTTATTTTGACAGGAATACACAGAATATTCTTATGCGCCGTTTTGCAGAAATACTGAAACCAGGTGGAATACTGTTTGCTGGCCATTCAGAACATTTTAATACCACAAATAGTCATTTCCGCCTGCGCGGGCAATCTGTTTACTGCCTGGCAAAGGAGTAACAAATGAAAAAGATAAAAGTGTTGTGCGTGGACGATTCGGCGTTAATCCGCAACATCATGACGCGAATTGTTAATCAACAACCGGATATGGAAATGGTCGCCACGGCGCATGACCCCATCATGGCCCGTGATTTGATTAAACAACATAACCCGGATGTGCTGACGCTGGATGTTGAAATGCCACGCATGGATGGTCTGGATTTTCTTGAGCGCTTAATGCGTCTGCGTCCAATGCCGGTATTAATGCTTTCATCACTGACCAGCAAAGGATCAGATATCACCCTCGCCGCGCTGGAACTGGGAGCGGTAGATTTTATTACTAAACCTCAGCAAGGCCTTCAGGAAGGTATGGAAAAATACAGCGATATGATCGCTGACAAAATTCGTATCGCGGCGAGCGTGCGGAGTTTCCAGAAAAGAACGGTTCCCCCAGTAATTCGCGCACCGCTTATTGGCAGTGAAAAAATTATTGCCATTGGCGCATCGACCGGTGGTACGGAAGCATTAAGCCATGTCCTGTTGCCAATGCCTCCGACATGTCCGGGGATCGTCATTGCACAACATATGCCGCCAGGTTTTACCCGTTCTTTTGCCCAACGTCTGGATAAGTCCTGTCTGCTGTCAGTAAAGGAAGCAGAGCATGATGACCGCGTGCTGCCGGGTCATGCTTATATTGCACCAGGTGGCAGACATATGGAGTTGGTACGTAGCGGGGCTAACTACCATATCAAACTTAGCGACACACCGCCTGTTAACCGCCATCGTCCGTCAGTAGATACGCTGTTTGAATCCGTTGCCCGCGTCGCAGGACGAAATGCCGTCGGGGTGATCCTGACCGGGATGGGTAACGATGGTGCGAAAGGCCTGCTGGCGATGCGTAACGCAGGCGCCCGAACCCTCGCCCAGAGCGAACGCTCATGTGTGGTATTCGGTATGCCCCGTGAAGCACTGGCATTAGAGGCAGTAACAGAAGTCGCCGACCTGGATGAAATGAGCCAACAAATTCTCAATAACATAACCGGGCAGTCTCGCCGTATTTAACAGCCTGTTTCGTACTTAGAAACATTTCAGGATATACCATGACAGATAAGAATTTACGTTTCCTCGTTGTTGATGACTTTGCCACCATGCGTCGCATTGTCCGCAATCTCCTTAAAGATCTCGGCTTCAACAATGTTGACGAAGCGGAAGATGGTCATGACGCACTGACACGTCTGAAAAAAGAACCATTCGATTTTGTCATTAGTGACTGGAACATGCCGAACATGGACGGTTTGCAGCTATTGAATGAAATTCGCCAGGATAGCGCGCTTAAAGCGCTGCCTGTGCTGATGGTTACCGCAGAAGCGAAGAAAGAAAACATTATCGCGGCAGCGCAGGCCGGCGCCAGCGGTTATGTGGTTAAACCTTTTACCGCAGCCACTCTTGAAGAAAAGCTGAACAAAATCTTTGAGAAGCTCGGGGGATAATCATGACCGCGTCTGCGCAACTGCCACCAAAGAATCACGATCCAGACGTCTTTACCCGTATTGGTAATATCACACGGATGCTAAGGGATAGTCTGGTCAGTCTTGGCCTTGAGCGAACCATCATGGATGCGGCTGAAGCGATCCCTGATGCCCGCGAACGCCTGAATTATGTGGCAAAGAAAACATCGCAGGCTGCGGAGCGTGTTCTGAGCTGTGTAGAAGAAACAAGACCAATGCAGGACTATATCACCAGCGAAGCTGAGCAGTTAACGCAACGCTGGGATGCCTGGTTTGATGCGCCTGTTGAACTGCCTGAAGCGCGTGAGTTGGTAAAGGATACCCGACATTACCTGAAACAGGCGACCAGTCTGGCGGGCAAAACTAATAATCAACTCATGGAAATCATGATGGCGCAGGACTTTCAGGATCTGACCGGTCAGGTTATCCAGCGCATGATGACCATTATTGAAGTTGTTGAAAAAGAGTTGATCCGGGTTCTCGTAGAGAACATTCCTGAAGAGACTGTACCGACGAAAGAAGTCGCTAATTCATTAATCAATGGTCCGCAAATCGATAACACCCAGGCAGGTGTGATGACATCCCAGGGCCAGGTTGATGACCTTCTCCAGAGTCTCGGCTTTTAATCTATGTAATGTCATTTCCTCTGATAACCAGGGCTTTAATGGCTATCAGAGGAAATAAATCCAGGCAGGCGTATGTCAGAAGAAAGCGATCAGGAAAAAACAGAAGAACCCACAGCTCACCGAAAAGAAGAAGCTCGGAAAAAAGGGCAGATTCCTCGTTCCAGAGAACTCACCTCTCTGCTGATCCTGCTAGCAGGCTGGTCGCTGATGACGGGTAGCGGAGAAAACCTTGCCCGCACGTTATTACAGTTATTGCATTCCGGG
This sequence comes from Escherichia sp. E4702, assembly GCF_963883545.1. Classification (NCBI taxonomy): domain Bacteria; kingdom Pseudomonadati; phylum Pseudomonadota; class Gammaproteobacteria; order Enterobacterales; family Enterobacteriaceae; genus Escherichia; species Escherichia sp. E4702. The sequence goes on from NZ_CAWORF010000039.1 coordinate 93,740, forward strand.
TTAACCCTCAACAGAAATCAAATTGAGGACCCGTTAAGTATGATTCACCAGCTTTACGACATGCTGGTAATGATGATTCAGGCATTGATGCCCTTTCTGCTTGGGCTGTTTGTCGTGGGGATTGCCGCGCCATTACTGATTGGTGGGCTTCACCTGGGCGGTGGCCTGAAAGTAGATTTAAAACGCTTAAATCCACTTTCAGGAATGAAACGGATGGTTTCAGGACAAATGGTCGCTGAATTATTAAAAGGATGTCTGAAAGTTACTTTAGTAGGAACAGGCTGCACTTTGTATCTTATTAATAATAAAGAGCATTTCATCCAGTTAGTGAGTGCTCCACTGCCTGAAGCGATTGGCCGCGCGATGGACCTGATTCTGCACTGCCTGATGATGGTACTACTGTGCATTATCCCGATGGTTGGCTATGACATTTTTAACCAGATCTTCAGCAACCTGAAAAAGCTGCGTATGACCCGCCAGGAAATACGCGATGAATTTAAGCAGCAGGAAGGCGATCCGCACATCAAGAACAGAATCAAGCAGATGCAGCGCGCTATCGCCAGAAACCGCATGATGTCCGATGTGCCTGAAGCTGATGTGATTGTCAATAACCCAACGCACTACTCCGTCGCCCTGTCATACAAAGAAAACAGTATGAGCGCACCCATCGTGCTGGCCAAAGGCGCAGGGGAAGTCGCGCTGCGCATCAGAGAGCTGGGGAAAGAACATAAGATCCCGATGCTGGAAGCGCCACCGCTGGCGCGTGCGCTTTACCGACACAGCGAGATTGGCAGACCGATCCCGACAGAACTTTATAGCGCGGTGGCAGAAGTGCTCGCGTGGGTCTACAGCCTGCGTCGCTGGCGCCACACCGGCGAAACCAAACCCGTCCCCCCCCGGAACCTTCCTGTACCGGAAAAACTGGATTTTAACTACGAGATGAATACCGATGTCTGATATCGCCACTAAATTACGTTTACCACAGTTGAAAGATACCCAGTGGCGAATACTGGCCGGCCCGGTGCTGATCATGATGATCCTCGCCATGATGGTCCTGCCGCTCCCGGCGTTTCTTCTGGACACCCTGTTTACGTTCAATATCGTCCTTTCATTGATGATCCTGCTCGTATCCATGTTCACCAAAAACACGCTGGAGTTCTCGGCATTCCCGACGGTCCTCCTGTTTGCCACCCTGCTTCGACTGGCGCTGAACATTGCCTCGACGCGTATCATCCTGATGGAAGGCCACACCGGCGCTGCGGCGGCGGGTCGCGTCGTGGAAGCGTTTGGTCATTTTCTGGTAGGCGGTAACTTTGCTATCGGCATCGTGGTGTTTGCGATTCTGATCATCATTAACTTTATGGTTATTACCAAAGGTGCCGGACGTATTGCCGAAGTGGGCGCTCGCTTCGTTCTCGACGGGATGCCTGGTAAGCAGATGGCCATTGACGCCGACCTTAACGCCGGTCTGATCGGTGAAGCCGAAGCCAAGCGCCGTCGTAACGAAGTGACCCAGGAATCCGACTTTTACGGCTCAATGGACGGTGCCAGTAAGTTCGTGCGCGGCGATGCCATCGCGGGCCTGATGATTATGGCCATTAACATCATCGGCGGCCTCGCTATCGGTGTTCTGCAACACGGCATGGCGATCGGACAAGCCGGTGAAACGTATACCCTGTTAACCATCGGCGACGGTCTGGTTTCCCAGATCCCTGCCCTGATAATCTCCACCGCTGCCGGTGTTATTGTGACGCGCGTAGCGACCGAACAGGATGTCGGGGAGCAAATGGTGGGGCAGTTGTTCCACAATCCTCAGGTGATGCTGCTGGCGGCTGGCGTAATCGGTCTGCTTGGGTTGATCCCGGGTATGCCTAATCTGGTATTTCTGCTCTTTACCGCTGCACTGCTGGGGTTAGCCTGGTGGTTACGCGGTCGTCAGGAGAATAACCAGTCGGCCAGCAAAGAAGATAAAACGCGTGACGAAATCCACGCTGAAGCCGCTCACGCTACAGCCGAAGCCTCCTGGGCAGACGTACAGATTGAAGACGTACTGGGGCTGGAAGTGGGCTACCGTTTAATTCCGCTGGTTGATAGCGATCAAAACGGTCAGCTACTGACGCGTATCCGTGGCCTGCGTAAAAACTTTGCGCATGAAATGGGTTTTCTCCCGCCGTCGGTGCACATCTGTGACAACCTGAGTCTCGAACCAGGCAGTTACCGGATCCTGCTGAAAGGCGTGGAAATTGGTCATGGCACGATTCATCCTGAACGCTGGATGGCGATTAACCCTGGCTGCGCCGAAGGAGAGCTGGACGGTACGCCGTGTAAAGATCCGGCATTTGGTTTCCCGGCATGGTGGATTGATGAAGTGCAGCGTGAGCAAGCTCAGGTGCAGGGTTATACCGTGGTTGACCCGGCCTCCGTGGTGGCAACGCATCTGAACCATCTGATTACCCAGCACACTGGCGAACTGTTTGGCCGCAATGAAGCCCAACTGCTGCTCGATCGCCTTGAAAAAGATATGCCACGACTGGTAGATGGCTTGATCCCAGGCGTAATCTCTTTAACGCTGTTCCATAAAGTGCTGCAAAATCTCCTGGTGGAACAAGTTTCTATCCGTGATATGCGCACTATTATCGATACGATGGCTGAATTTGCGCCGACAATCACCGATCCTGATGATTTAACCGCTCAAATCCGTAGCCGCCTCGGTCGGGCAATTACCCAACATTGGTTCCGTAATAATAAAGATATCGACGTGATTGGCCTCGACAGCAACCTTGAGAAGATTCTCCTGCAGGCAATCCAGAATAACAGCATTATTGAACCGGGTATTGCCGACAACCTGATCCGCCAGACAGAACAGGCAATCCTTGAGCAAAACGCGCGTAATATTCCGCCGGTACTGCTTGTCGCGCCGCCGCTCAGAACCATGCTTTCCCGTTTTCTGCGCCGGATTTACTCGCAGTTGGTGGTGCTGTCCACGCAGGAGATTGCACACGACCGAATTTTACATATGTCGACCTGTATCGGCGGACAAAAATAATGAAAGCCATTAAGACAGCACTTCTGTTGCTGACGCTCCATTCATCATTGTGCCTGGCTTCCGCAGGAAGCTGGAGCCAACAGAGCAGCGGCGGCACGCTGACGACTGGGGAAGAATTACTGGTTGGGCGTGTTCTTCACGCCCCCATTACCGTACCGCATAACGCGCCCGTGAAATATATTACGTGGAAAATAAACCTACTCACTCCAGCGCCGCAGGGACTGGAGATAAATTTATGCAGTACGACCTGGTGTCAACCTCTGCCTGCTCTCGCCGGTCATTTAGCACCTGCCCGCCATTTATCGGCGGGAGGCGTTTTTCACTTTATTTACAACGTGCGCTATAAAGGGCAGTTAATACCAGCCATGACGGTGGTGAAAAACCAATTAACAATTGGCTACGGCTCACAATCATGAGGGCGGGGATGTAAATTTTCGTGGCAATAATCCACCGTCAAACACATCGATGGGTATGCATAGCCACATTATCCTCTCAGCGGAAAATCATTATTAAGCGCAGAGATTAACTCTTTCAGAAAATCACATTGGTTGCAGTTGCGTTTTGTTTTCGACGCTGCGTAATAGACAGCGTCTGACGCCGCAAATTCATAACCGGCTAACGTGCGTTTTTCTTCCATTAACTGTACAGCACGGCAGGATGCATAATATTCGCTATTTTTAGTGGTATCAGATACTGTAGCGTTAACGTCTATGACGAATCTGTATCCTTTGCCGTAAACGGTTTCAATAAAGATATTTTCTTTGTTCTGACCAAGAGCATTACGAATACGATAAATGCTTCTGGTCAGGGACTCGTCACTCACCGCAGAAGACCAGACATCATTAATAATTTTATGTTTACTGACTACACGTTTTGCATTCGCTAATAAAACCTTAAGCACGCCAGCTTCTTTAGGCGGCAGATAGACTTCCTCCGCTCCGCAACACAAAAAACCATCATCTGTAAAAGAGAAATCACCAAACTGAAAAGTGGTATGACGTTCTTGTGTATTAATCATATTCACCATAGCTCCCTTATGTGAATCATTATGGTAGGGACATCATCCCCACTGTTAGCACTGTTCTACGCTTTCACAACCGGGCTGAAATAGTGATCGATAATTCTTTGTGTTCCGGTTAGTGAACGTTGTCACACCTCACTTGCATCACTAAACTTTATGACAGAATTATCCAATTTTGATGTGATATTATTTTAAATCGCCAGATTAAGATGTAATTGATTGTTTTAAAACGATTATTTGTTTTTCATGTAGCAGGATATTGCAATTTAAGATGTGAATTATGGATTCAAAGAGATACGGCAGTCTGCAGTCTGGCCTCGCTACAGCAAATGATGAAATACATGAGAGGAAAAAGAAGAGACTGTAACACGGTTACGGTTTAGTATTAACCGGAATGTTGATTTTATACTGACAAACTTATTGAAAGAAATGACCGCATAAGCGGCCACTCAAAATAGAACGATTAATATTAACGACATAAAACATCAGTTGGCGAAGGCACACTAGCTGTTCGTATAAATGTGGATTCTGCATATTTTCCGTTAATTTTATTAACAAATGAATACTTACCGGAACCAGTTGGGTAACCATAAGCACCATCGAGCGTATTAACCTCATAGAAAATCCCTGCCCAAAGGGCCCCTTCATGTAACCCATTATAATCCCAATTTAAAAAAGCATTTCTTGCCAGGCCGTCGTGAGAACCTGCTGCTATTGCTGCTGCTGAAGATTTACAGACATTTTCAATACCGCCATAGGGTGATACATTTACATTAGAAAATTTAATATAACTCACAAAATGAAATGATTGAGACGTTTGTACAATACCCGTCATGGTATCAGTAAATTTCATTAAACCTTCCATACCGACACCGGGTTTATTAGTAACCTGAATTTCCGTATTTGTTGCATCTAATATGATTTTTTGTTCGCCTACGGGAGTTACTCCTTCAACTTTCCAGCGATGACTATCCAGTTTTTTCCCATTTGCGCTTGCAAAACCCACGGTACTGTTAATCGGCAAATAAGCACCATGTGCAATAAGCCCGCTCCAGTCTCTTGCTGTATTATTCACTTTATCGTACAGGTCGACTATCGGTGTAACCTTGACTTTTATCCTGGGTAAGACCTCAACATTATTCACGGTTATCACAGATTCTGCGTCTTTATCCTCCGCAGCATCAACGACTTTATCCGGGTGTACAATAACGGTCGTTTGACCGCTACTGTCTGTGGTCCCCGGCACTGTTTTTGCAGAATATCCCGGCTGAATATCAATAATCGCACCACTGACAGGTTCGCCGAGGCTATTGATCAACGTCACGCTGCATTTAATATCTGTATCGGCCAGCCCAACACAATCTGGCAATGATGACTTTGTACTGCTGATTACGCTGTAGGTATCAACAGACGCGGAGGCAACCTCATCGCCCTCAAAGGGAATGGTATTATTACTGTCTGTCCGCGCTATGACTTGCGCGCGTAGTACGTGGCCTTTATTTGTTGAAAAAGGTGTGTATTGAGTCGTAGTCTGTCCTGGAATATCCTCCCACTGCCCGGGGGTCGTTTCCACCTGCCACTGATACGTCGTTCCTGACGGTGAATTATCTTCAGTATCCCCATCGGGATCGCTGAATTTGGGATCCAACGTTAATGTATCCCCCAAGGTAAGCACAGGTGTAGACACGGGTTTATGTCCAGTAATAATCGCCAGTGTTTGCGCTTGTACTGTTGCCGCATAAACGGATATTGAGGTTGTCAGGGCAACCGCGGCAAGCACCGACAGTGCCAATATTTGCCGTGTATTAATAATCATCGATAATCTTTTCATTGCACTACATCAACGTAGAAAAGGTGTATGAACATTACTGTCCACATCTCTTGTAGCAGAGTAGTTTCGGATAATCCCAGGTGATTACTTAACTTCTCTTGATACTTTACAAAGCCAGGTCAGGCACAAAATAAGTTATCGTATTGTACAACAGGTGAGAATAAAGCTAATTCTGCGATATGAGCACATAAAGAAATGCTACTCCCTGTTTAGGGATTATCAATAACAGCAAATTCGTTTAATTGCCCTGGCGTAAGAAACCATTCGTTTTACGACAGAAACAATAGAAGTTGAAGAATAAAAAGGAGATAATAACAAATCTAACAACCAGGATATTTATCAAGCCAATGAAAATTATGTTGATAAAACAACTCATTATAAAAAGGATATATCAGCATTCCTGGATTGATTGCCAGAAGAAAACATAAAACACAACCTACAAATATATTAACTTCAGACATAAAAGCTAAAAATGTACCACATGAAGCATTATCGCAATTATGTCTGTTCCATCGCGAGAAAGCGTATGATATGCAAACCAGACATTTTGACGAACAAAATGTGATGTAGCTCTATTTCATAGCAGGTCTTTTAAAGTGAATGTCTATGTCTGAAATTTCATCTATATTTATTAAAATGTGCTTATCGTCGTTGCTCCTGATAGTCACTCTGGTCTGGACTCTCGTTTCGGCTCCGGCATGAAACGAGACGATTTGCTGAATCTCTTTCATCATATTCTCTAGTGCTTCATGATCGTTCATAGCATCACCTCACAGATTACATAGGTTGTTTAATAAAATATCGGCCCAAAGAAGATTTAGATAAGCCAGAAAGTGCTGACATATCCAAAACGTGTTGGCGTTAATCCATAGGTTAGCTTTCCCTGTCGCACAGGATAAATGGTGATATAGCAGGTGATTTAATAGGATTTTAACCAAACATTCTGTTATCAGAGAATATTCGCTTTTTGGTCATCGTTATAAAAAACCCTTGCGAGCATTATTTTTCTTCTCTCTAAAAAAAATAACACATCATATTATCTCCTCCTTCAACTGAATCTGCACGCGCATACTGATTTATAACTCCCGGATGAATCTTTAAGTTATACAACACCCAAAATACACCACTGTACTAATTACAGAACTAACGTCCCTTTAACAAAAAGTTACATCAATGCAAGAATAACCTTCTATTCATAGCATTTATTCAGGATTTAACTTAATGAGTTTCGCCTATAAAATAATAAATATATCTATTCTATTATCCCTAATCCCCAAACCAAAATCATTTATTAACTTAAAACGACTGACCTCGAGAATATGTACAACACCAACAAAATTATAAACCCCAGTTTTGTTATTAAAAGTCTAACGGTCGTGCTCACCTCGATTTGCCAGGTCATGTTTCCGGCGATTGCCGGAGACGATATCGCTTCGCTCGCAGATCAAAAAAGCACGCCTTACGAGACACAACGAGACAGTTCTCGAGTGGATTCAGACGCTGAAAATAGTGATGAAAAACAACAAGAAAATGCTGAACTAACTCAGTTAGCCGCTTTCGCTTCTCAGACTGGAGATTTGCTTTCTGGCCATACCAATAGCGACATGGCAAAAGCGATGGCCAAAGGCTTTGTACTGGGTAAGGCAAATCAAAGCGCCGCTGAATGGCTGCAACATTACGGAACAGCACAAATAGAAATCAACGCCGACGATAACTTATTGCTAAAAGACTCTTCTTTTATATTGCTTCATCCGTGGTACGACGTACCTAACAATCTGCTGTTTTCTCAAAGCGGCGTCCACCGTGTGGACGGACGCGGTATTGTGAATCAGGGCATTGGTTATCGCCACTTCAACCAGCAAACGATGTATGGCCTCAATACCTTTATCGATTACGATTTATCTGGTGATCATGCCCGGGCGGGGATTGGCGCCGAATACTGGCGTAATTTTGTTAAATTTTCTGCCAATGGCTACATCGGGCTAACCGGATGGAAAGCATCCCCGGATGTTGAAGATTATGAAGAGCGGCCTGCCAATGGTTGGGATTTACGTCTGGAAGGATATCTTCCCGCTCTCCCGCAACTGGGTACCAGGCTAACGTATGAGCAGTATTTCGGTCGGGAAGTCGCGCTGTTTGGCAAAGAAAACCGGCAGAAAAACCCCCGAGCTCTGACTGTCGGCGTGAATTTCACACCATTTCCGTTGCTGACATTAAGCGCGGAGCATCGCACTGGCGAGAGTGGGAAACATGACACTCAGCTAAAAGCGGATGTGAACTGGCGCATTGGCACCCCGCTTCGCCAGCAATTAAATACCGATGCGGTAGAAGGCATCCGTACTCTGAATGGCAGTCGCTATGATCTTGTTAATCGTAATAACGACATCGTTCTTGAGTATCGGAAACAGAACGTTATCAAATTACATATCCCTGAACGAGTAACAGGAAAATCAAAACAGGTCATTCCATTATTACTTGAGGTGAAGGCGAAACATGGTTTGCAAGATGTTGAATGGGATGACGCCTCATTTTTAGCCGCTGGCGGTAAGTTGGTCGGTCAGGGAATCCACTGGCAGATGGTGTTGCCGGAATGGAAAGATGACGAAATCAATGCCTGGGGAATCTCTGCGATTGCACATGATACCCGTGGTAATGCATCGCAACCCACCGAAATGCAGGTGGTTCTGACACCACCGATAATAAGTAAGAAATATTCCAACCTTAGCATCGCCGTTTCGCATCTGCTGGCAGATACAAAAACACAAACCACGTTGACAATTACTCTACTTGATGATGAGAAAAAACCGATAAGCGGTAAAGTAGATCAGATAGTCCTCAATGGTGCATTTACACCAATCAACTCGCTGGTAGACAGTATGACTTTGGCGAAAGGAACCGCCACATTAAAGCCTCAGGCTCCGGTTTTGCCGCAACTGGGAAAACTCACAGAGTCTGGTAATGGCATTTACACAACAACGGTAACTGCCGGTGAAAGCGCAGGAAAATTTACTATTACTGCGAGTCTGGAAGATACAACGCTGGCCTCCGCTGACATCATTTTTACGGATACATCAGCCGCACTTGAGCAAAGTACGCTTACTGCTGATAAGACAACGTTTTCTGTCGGAGGCACTGACAAGTCGACTCTGACCCTTACCTTGCAAGACAGCAAGGGCCAGCCAATTAGCAACGAAAAAGAACGCATAACATTCTTTATTGCTGACAGTACTGTAGATACATCGAAATATTCCTTCGATACCGTTCAGGAAAGCAGCCCTGGACATTACACCACAACATTTAGTGGTCTTTTGGAAAACCCGAAGTTACCTGTTGGGGTCAACATTAATGGCAAGGATACAGGCAAACGCCTTATCTTTAACCTTATAGCGGCTCCTGTCGCAACGGTTACTGGTGCGCCTGTAGTGGGAAATACGCTGTCAATAACAATGCCTTGTAGTACGGACTGCAACTCGTTGACTTACCAATGGCAGAGAGAGGATCAGGTAGGTAGTAATCATTATGTCGATATATCTGGTGCCACGACGATGACATATATTCCTTCCGCCGCAGATCAAAAACGAAAAGTACGGGTACAAATTAGCAAATGACTTACTCCTGAATCAGAAAGTCGTTACCCCATATCTTTATTGGGTGTTTGTTATTAAATGATAAGACAAGAGAATATGAAACTAAGCTTGAAAAAAAAGACTGCCGCCAGCATTACAATGGGCTTTTTACTCAGTATGAGTGTTAATGCCGTCGCAGCAATAATCACCTCTTCCGCAACAGTACCCATTACAGGTCATGAGCCAACCCTGACTGCAGGTGATATTACTTTTGAGGATAAAAATGCAAATGGTATTCTTGACCACGGCGATGTCGTAAAAATCGATCCCGCTCATGACTTTGCATTTGCCGATGTTGATGGAGATAAACCCGATACAACGACGCCTCGGCTCTATAGCTGGAAGATTGGCTCTACGGAAGTGGCAACAACTGAAACTTATACCATTCAGGAAAATGATTTAGGCCAGACGATAACGCTCTTTGTTACTCCACAAACTGACAAAAATATTACTGAACCATTCCAGGGAAAACCTGTTCAGGCTATGGGAAACGGAACCGCAGGTGGTCTGCAAATTTCTGGAAGTGACGACGTTAATAGCGTTGCGATAAGCGGTGGTACCGGAGCTTCTGGCGCGCCAGTCGTTAATGACACTCTGACAGCAACACCAACCTGTACAAAAGCGTGCGGCGTATTGAACTACCAGTGGCAGGAAGAGGACCCAGTTAATAGCGGTAAATATATTGATATAGCAGGGGCAACAAACAGTACCTGGAAAGTAACTAAAGAGACTCAGAAACGAAAAGTTCAGGTAGTTGTATCTAATCCTTAATTCCCTTGTAAAGCCAGAAAACCACCATACCACTCGGTATTGGTGGTTTTCTGACAAACTTAGGCTATTTCCCTATGGAGTGTAAAATAATAATGAATAGACTGCCTTATGATTCATCATAACTGTTATTTTGCTACATTTATCGCTTGTACTGTACACGCTGAATTACCACATTTATCCCAGTGTGGATGCACAACATAAGCACACCCTGCCAATGAGGATAATATGCCACCAATGATTAATAATTTATACTTTGACATATTAATACCAAAACACTATTGCAATAAAATATAAATATGGGTACCAGCATTATTACTGGTATCCATTTTGGACTTACATTACTGTATCGATATAAAGAATTAGCGTAGAAGACACAGTTTTAATACTCCCCTCAGTCTCATACCAGATAATTAAATTGCTACTGACTTGGCCTAAAGGATCACTGTTGCAATTACAAAGATCTTCATACATAACCTCAACCCGTAGGTAACCTAGCGTAACATCTGCTGGCGTAATTTCGTAGGAATGAAGTAACCGACCAGGTAAATTTGAATAAACATAATTATCATCATCGTAATACGATAACTCAATTTTAGAATTAATAACATCTCCCGCAGTAAGGTTTCCAGTAACCGGGATCCGATAGTACATATGCTCGCCAGGCAGGCCGTTGCCAATACGATGCTTATTAATTATCCTTCCTGATACCATTTCCGTGCCACTAACATCAATAAAGGTTGGTGATTTTAACGTCCCTTTTTTCGGCGGCGTCACTGGAGTTGCCTGCGTGACAATAAGTCTTTTATGTTCAGAAATCCCTACGTTGCCGCTACGTTCAGCAACAATGTATGAAATCCTGTTTTTGGCTTTATTTACGTTATCCTGCACCATTAACTCTGTAGTATCAAATTCAAAGGGATAAATCGTTTTCTGCGGTTGTGAAGGAACCTCGTAACGTCCCAAAAAGGCTTGAGTACCCATAACTTGTGTTCCCATAAGGTCAACATAAGTTGGATCGTTAAATACAAGAACAGTATCATTTATAAAGCCGCCATAATTTGGCTCAGATTCCGCATCCTCCAGAGATTTGAAATGCATATTCACTGTCTGTTGACCTTCTTCGAGAACATCGCCCTCAGTATTTTCAAAGTACATAGAATACCCCATATACTCTGGTGCAATACCTTCAATAAACAGCCCATTAGAGTCAGAAGTATCAGTATCTGATGAACCAGAACTGACGGTTATCACCAGGAAACCAGCATCTTTAGCACAGGGGTAAATACGGAACTTTGCTACACCAGTTTTCGATACAGGATCATTTTCAAGATTAATGACAAAGCCATCAATATTACTCGTAGTTAAATGATTAACATAATTATATTGCATATCAGGATATAATTTAGCGCCCCCCTGATTAGTATCAGACATCATAAAAAACACGTCCTCGCATACCGCCTGGAGCATATTCGCAGGTCGCAAATACAGTTGGATATCCTGGTGATTTTCATCACCAGGATATTTCGTCAAATTACGTTTAAATGTTACCGTACCAGTAAGATAGGTGACGCCAGACAGATTTGAATAACTATCATTAAGAGTTTCCGGGGCATTCAAATCAATAACCTGAGAGTTATCGAAAGAGATGGTAACCTCATCATCGAAATCAGTATTTGACTCCAACACATAATATTGGCAGTTACATGTTACTGGCGTAGCTGCTCCCAGGGCTTGTACAGTCAATGTCAAGTCGATCGCTTTATCGCCCGGAGCAACCTTGTTAGTTACCTTGAACGAATACTTGTACATATACACTTTATTGCCATCAGTATCCGTAAATTCCCCCTCACCTTGTAGTTCTGGAGAAATATTTTTGCTCGTCACATCCATTTTTATTGCGTTAGGATCCATGGCAATTTCCGCATTCTGGTATTTATAATAAAATTCCAGATAAACAGTCTGCCCTCGCACTATCCCTTTCTGGGAAGGGAAGCTGCATGTTAATGCCCCTGGAGTGAGGGCGTTAACATGAGAACTCACCGGATGAACATCTCTGAGATGTTGTTCAGATTTAAACTTCTCTACAGCTTTAATTTTACGCATATTTAACATGACATCACCTTTAACTTTATTAATTACATTGTTATATCAATAAATACTTCACGCAGATAAGAGTATTCCTGTTTATTCTGGCAGAAGTATTCCACTCTCAGCGTGCTCTGATCCACGCCCTGCGGCGGCATATCACAGCCCGCCAGATCATCTGCGGAAATAATATCCGTCAGATAGCCCCGGTTGATATCAGCCTCTGTCACTGTGTAGAGCTGATTTAATTTCAACGGCGGATTACTGTTTTCCATTTCCTGCGTCTGTTTATTCCACGTGTGCAGATATGCTGTGGCCATTATCTGGTCGCCCGCCACCAGGTGTTTTTGCCCGCCAGATAACGGAATGCGGTATTCCAGCCCCTGATAACCGATTTCATTGCGCCCGAGCAGGACGTCATCTTCATCAATCACCGCGCCGTCTTTACAGACAAATTCCGGCGCCCGGTACGTCCGCTTCACCCCTTCCGGCACGGCAGGCTGATCCTGCGGAATATCGAACCTGATGTCCTGCAGACGGAGATAATTCACCCCCTTGTGCAGATAAGCGTTTTCAACAAGACAGGCGTGGATGTAATAGGTCTTTCCGGCCTCAAAATTAGATTCGGTAAAATACAGGGCGATATCGGGCGCGCCACCATCGGCTTTAAGCGGGATCTGCGTTTTTTCCAGTAACATCAACGGGGTGTAGTGGTTCTTTTTCTGTATCTCTTTTCCGGCAAACAGATAGACTGCGCCACCCAGCAGATCGTGCGCCTTCACCGCCTCCCAGTTAGAAAGCAGCGGAAATGTTGCCAGAGCATAACTGTCGTCACCGGGGCGCGCCTGAGGGTTCTGTCCTTCCGTCACGCTGACAGCAGGAACACTCGCGGTTTCCCAGGCACTGTTGATAAAAAAGTTCGCGGTGTTAATCATCGTCCCTACACCGTAAATCCCGGCGCTGAACGCGGTAAGCAGCGTGCGGTTTTCCCGGGGCTGCACATTAATGACAGCGCTCCCCAGGTCGTCCAGCATGACGTAAAAATAATCACCACTGATTCTGTCCACCACACAGGGGACAAATTCACTGAACGACTCGTCGCTGATGATGGCGTCTTCGGTAATGCGGGTCACGAGGGGATAAAAACAGGCCTGGGTGTTTCTCAGTCCCGGTACGGTCAGCCGCCAGGTCATGGTGGGACGTGAGGATAACGGTCGCGTACTGTCATTACTGTAATCAATTAACGCGGGTATATCGGCGGCAAAAGTGACGTCAACATCGATATCGGCATCCCAGGCCACATTCCAAGTCACGGTTTCAGAGGCAACCGGAACTCCTGTATTATCAAGGCAGCAGGAAACCGTCCACGACAACCGATCACCTTTCTTCAGGCTGTCATCCACAGTCAGTAAGCAGCCGCCATATAAGGTATTCCCGTCCTGCCACCAGGAAATATCAGGAGGATAAAATGCCCCCCGGTTTAATTTAAATGGACATTCCGTTCCGGAAAAAACTTCACCGGTTTTCAGTGCATACTGGAAAGTGGCATAAACCGTCTGCCCCGGAAAAATATTGCTGTTGTTTTCAGGACTGACGATGATTACGGGTTTGAACTGCGAATTAGCTTCGCGACAACGCAACGGGGAGGATAGCCAACCTGATCTATTAACACCGTAAGCCCACACGGCTCTATTATTAATCTCTTTCTCAGTAAATGGTATTTGAGCTAGATTATTTTTATCTATTGAAACCCCGACGAGATCAGATTCCATAGGCAGGTAAACCGCATCCTCACGAAAACCAAAATACACTTGTTTTCGTGACGGAGGCTGCGCAAAATCAAAAACTGATGGATAATAGATTACTGTATCAGTAATATCTCTGTAGTCACCTGTAGAATTAGTAACCACTGGATATGATTCCAACATCCCCATATGTAACTGGTCAAATTTGTTATTAATATTAATAACAGCTCGAACATCAACATCATTAACAAGAAAAATTAATTCAACGACTGCGTAAATAAGCGGCCCACCGGCATCCTTTTTGAATTGGCCTGCCCCCTTTTCTATCAGAGAGGGGAGTAACCCAGCGAGATATTCACCATTGCTATCAAGGTTTACATCAGTCCAGGCACTAACTATTGGATTATCTCTCTTTAAATCCCCTGAGTAACACATTACGGGTTCATAATCTTTATAATCACTGGTAGTAGGAAATGCAATGGTGTTGACATTCACTGTAATTCGTTTCCCAGAGACAGGATTACCATATCTGTCACTTACCTTCAAAATATAATAAATATGATATTTTTCAAAGTCCCCCAGGTATTCCCAGCTACTATTCCGGATGTAAACATCTCCATCGTAATTACCTTTACGCATGCTTAATGTGACTGTTAACCCATCATACGTAGTTTTTTTTTTCATATACTGTTGAAGTCATATCAAAACCTTGAACATTTACTCTCTGATTAGATTCAATAAGGCTAATAAAAATCAAAACAAATAAAAAATCATAAAACAGTCATAATTAACAGCAATAATTATTACAGACTATCATTTAAATTAATTATCAAAATATAATAAAAATCACATCCATATAAACTGGTTAGACATAGAGCTGAAAAGGGGGATGTGTCTTGGATTGAAACAATGGATGTATAATGATATAAAATATAGTATCAGCCGTGCTATGCATAATGCTATGCATTTAATCTTGAAAATGGTGGTGATATAAAATTAACTAAAGCCTAATAATAATATATCCCCACATATGCTTTAGCAGTAATATCTCTGGGATTTCCGCTGTTATCCTTGATTTTCCATCGCGTAGTGTAGTTTTTTGTATTCTCAGTCTGTCCCTTTTTAAACCACATAACATCACTCATAGTAAAACCGGTTTGCGGGTCATCGCCGGGATCAGCAACACCACCAGGATAAGAATCATATTCACCCAGTAACGAACAATCAGTAGAACAATTGAATTGACTAAATCGCACAGAATAGCCCAGTACAGCTTCCTTCGTACTGGTGGCTGCCCCAGAACAACTAACCCCAATATTAATGCTCACCTGTTTCGACTCACTATTTGGTTTTATAATCCCCATATCAGTGGTGTCTGGAGGAGTAATAAGATAACAGAAAACAGAACCAGTCTCTGCTGGTACGGTCTTATAATTGATTGCGACATAACCAGGCAATTCCCATACATCTGGCTGGTTTTTAAAATTACTGAATAATCCAGCAATGTATAACCCGGGTTTTAACATTAGGCTGGAATTATTAAAAGATATCTGACATACAGCTTGCCCAGCCCCCACATTAAACAGATATCCCGAAGAGTATAGAGCGCTCACATCCTGTTCTGCAGGGGGGGACGTAGTGTTAATCACTGTTCCCAATGGTGAAGATTGCACATTCTGGGATCCATTACAGTTCACAGAAACAGCACCAGGAGCAGACCACCCCAGAGTCAGGGCAAATATTCGATTATTTTGTGTGTGGTAACTACAGAGAACACCAAGTTCAGCAGGAGAAGTAGCACCTTGGGTATGACTTATACCAGTAATTTCGCATTGTGCCTGACTTCCATCAGAGACAGATTTTGCTAAGAATGATGATGCATGGGAACAAGAACAGACTATAAGGAACAGCAGAAGCATAAATCTGAACATAAGTTTATCTCGAGGAAAGAGGGTGTTGATGACAAGTCAGGGTTAATTCATCTAAATAACGCCCGGAATCATGCGGGAGCTTGAAAGAGGTACTGCACTGTTTATTTATTTCATTACCCCATATAACCTTTAAGTCTCCTTCATCAGTTAATCCGGATAAGTAAACTTCACCATTTTCGCCGACAATCCCCGCATTCCCTTTATTATGATCCGTCGCTAAACTTACCATCGCACCAAACGGAACAACACCTCGCTGATAATGCAACGTTATAATGGCCTGCCTTCCGGTGCGTACGGGATATTCTGCAACAACAACAGCCCCTTTTGTCGGTACAACTCGTCTTCCGGTTTCCGTTAACATAACATGGCTATCAAGACCATCAGGATCGAGATTAATCGCGTTATAACGATAATTTGTGAGTGAGGGAACCACGGCATAACCTCGCCAATCGGTATTTTCGTGAGTATTAACGATATGAACCCCGGAAGCGCCGGGGGCGCGGATCAGAGCAATACTTTCCCCTAAGACAGGTGCAAGCGTCACTCCCCAGGGATGGATGACAACGCCGCCAGTAGCACTGGCGCTCGCCGTCTTCTGATGATGACTCCAGTCATAGGCAAATTGCGCATTACCCGTACTTCCGTCATATCCCATGTTTAACATTGTCATCGCATACTGGCCTTGTGACGATGACTGTCCAAACTCATAATTCCAGTTGTCATTTAACATTCCGGAAAGGCTGGCCATTTGACTGAAATCCCCACGAGAGTCGCGAATTGCCTGGTAACTGAGATCACCATAACGGGAATTTGAATTGGATGAGAAGGTATCAAGCGGTACTGAAAGATTAAAAGAAACCTCACAATTCTTTTTCTGCCCTGGCATGGTGAGCTGATTTTTATTAACGGAAACGTTAATCGACATAGAAACTGCACTAACAGACAATCCATATCCAAAACTAAAACGGTTATCAGTTTCGCTTGAATTCCAGTAATCCTCATGAATTGCGCTAAGATTCATATTTCCCCAGTGACCAAAATTTTGTCGCAAAATAATTTGTTGTGAATTTCGGTGACGTCTACTGTTTCTGTATAATGCACCTAAAACCGGGCGACCCATTAAAGAGCTCATAACAGGTAAAGTCTGACTATCCATAAAGGATATATAACCACGAGACGCATAACGAAAATCATAGATATCAATCGTTGTACCCGTAGTAAGAAGATTTTTTGAGTACTTAAGTCGCCATGCATTACCCGATATCGTAGAACTCTGAGGCTGGCTTGCATGCGACCAGGTATTATCAATCGATACAGCACCCAACTCTCCCAGTGAAACGCCAGCACCTGCCGTCATGGCTATATATTTTCGAGAAAGCAAAAAGCCGCCATAGCCAGTGGTGTTTGCAGGTAAACCATAAATAAGAGTTCCCTGGCCAAATGTAGGTTGAACATCCTTATGATAAGAGTTAAATATTGCCTTCCCTATCTCAAACTCATATTCAGCATGGCCATTTCGCTGCATGATGGGGAGTCCGGTATAGGGCTGGACCCACTGCTGAGTATTACCATTCGCTTCTCTGACAATTACCGTCAACTCACCGCTATTCATTGTCTGTGGAATATCTGTTAAGCGGAAATCTCCAGCGGCAACGGATGTCTGATAGATGAGATTATGATTCTGATAGATACTAACCTGCGCACGCGAGCTGGCAATACCAGAAATAACAGGAGCAAAACCACGTAGATTGTCAGGTTTCATGCCATCACTGGATTTCAACTTAAGACCTGTAAAATTAATACTGTCCAGTATGTCATTTTGTGTCCATGTTTCACCCAGAGTAAGTTCACTCTTTATTTTTTTTAGATCTCTCGCAATATATCGGTTAGAGAATATCGGTGAATTTGCCTGTTGCGACCATGTAATGGAACTGCGTAACCGCCATGGCCCCCAGTTTGCACCGCCTTGCGATGAAAGAAAAAGTGAACGCATTCTTGCATGTCTGTTGGATAAATCAGCATCACTTTGCATACCACTGAACATATAATTAAACATCAGAGCGGGTATGCCGTCATCCCATTTGTCGACTGCAGGAAGCTGAGAAGATACGGATGGTTTCATTACTATTTGTGGAATCTCAACATTAAGTTTTAGTTTCTGCTGTTCAAAACGAATCGTTGCGCCGGGAATAACACGTGACAAATCATCAACATATTCACCGTTTTTTAAACCTGCAAGGGCATCGTTACTATTAGTATTAACTCCCCAACGGCTAAGTTGTTCGCGGTTTAACTGTGCGGTCAGTTTTCCTCCGTGAGGAGATACTTTAAACTTAACCATTTCTGAGGATATCCATACAGTATTAACAATAACATCAACAAGATATGTTCCTTCAGCAAGTGATGATTCCTTTTCAAACTGACTAAGATCTATTTTTTCTGTGCTTCCCTGCTGGTCGGTCATCAGCAGGTCAGGATCGAAATAATCTTCAGCATGGCTCGATTTCTGGAAAAGAAAAGGCCCAACAATCATTAATATTAATGATAATCTGAGAAGGTTTATTTCGACTCTGAATAAGAGCTGATCAATAATTTTCTTATGATTCATGATTAGATGAAGAATAATGTGATATCTAATGCAGCGTGAAATTGACCATTTCCTGAATCACCATCAAGAGGAATACAAATACCTGTGAATAGTTTTGCCTTACTATTATTCAATGAGTGGAGTTCACCTGAAGGCGCAGGCTTTACAGGCCAGGGAAGTAAATTTGCAGTAAGATTATTATAATTAATTACATTAGCCTGACTGCAATGTGCAATGTTGGGTACCGTTAATTGATCGGTAAAATTAAAAACAGCGGATAGCTTAACATTTTTCGAATCTGCTGCACGGAAAGTATAATCGGTATCGGCCTCCTGCCCACTAAAACCAACCATCACATTCTTTCCCGCATCAATAAGGCCTGTGCAGTTATTCAACGTTAGTTCAAGAATCTCAAGTGGATAAACATTATTAGGACCTACAGCAGTCAGTATCGATTTGTTTATCGACGTTTCAACCTCCGTTTTATCCAAAGAGATATCGCATGTTGTGGCTTCAACAACTGCATGAAAATTTAAATATGCGTATTCCTGCAAAGGAGTAGATGCCAGAGTTGCCTGCGAAAAAACAGAGACAACAAACAACAGAATGCCACAAAATTTTCTTATCAAAACATTCATACCATGACTCGCTAAAAATCCATTTGATATAAATCAGATGGCACACCAGAATCATCACGAAAACGCCATGAAACCTGATGCATACCTGATGAGCAATGTTGAACAGAAGTATTTATTCCCAATTTGCCATAAGGTGGTACGGGTCTAATAAGTATTGACTTTTTGATCTTAAACTTATCAATAAATAGCTGTGTCACTTCTCTGTAATAACCTGAGCGATTGAAAATATTCAACTCACCATTATTGCAAGAGAAGTAAATTTCTTTTCCATTAATTGGTTCAAGCATCGGGCGCCAGTAGACCCTGATGTTATAGGCAGTGACTAAATGTAATTTAACTGAGTTGTACACTTTAATTTCAGATGGTATTAACCTTAGCGTCAAATAGTATAAACTCTCTCTATCTGATGGTAAGAGCGTTGCGCGTGATGGCACGACAAGTAAAGACAAAAAAATATTATCACCGGCACGTAGTTCGTGAAGTGGAGGCGAAACCATAAAGGGTGTGACTTGATTATCATTAACTGCCATCCCCGTTTTAGGATCGTAATTTTGAATTACTGCCTGTAATAAATAATGTTCGGCAGTATTGTTAACCATCCTGAGAACAACTTTATTTAAATGTGAAGAGAAGACCAGTTTTGTTTTATTAATGAAAATACCCTGCGAACCCTCATCACACAGCCCTTTGTTTGTTATTACTATTAACAGAAACATAACTATCTGGCGCAAAAAGGGCATAGATATCCTTCGTTATAATAAATTGCAAGTCATCATCCTGGTTTCGCCGCCCTGATCGTTGACGATAGTCCATTTTATTTCATCCCCTGGCGATGTTATTACCTTATCGAGAATAGTTTTACTAAAAGGGGTAATCATTCTCTGTTTTCCTTCTAATGCTATTTCTGTTCCATTGACAAAAACTCTGCTAAGCGTCAGAAAGTAAGGACTGGCATTGCTGATCGTCAATGCATGAACATTTTTCGTAAATGATAATAATGAAACAGACTTCTCCCACGATACATTAATGTCAGCGGGACGTGAAAGAAGCTTAATAATCAAACTCAGTGATACCGATAGCTGCTGTTTGACCTTGTTCAGTTCAAAAAACGTTTTATCAATTGCCGGTATACTCTTGAAAACAATATACTGTAATGTTTCTTGATTATGTTGTTCTACAGGCTGTCGACGAATTATCCGTACTGTTTGCGACTGACCTGATGGTAATTTGAAAATTGGCGGTAAAATGTAAAAATTTGCCGATGGCGTTAGTTTCTCTGCACTGCCAGGAGAATTAACAATTCTACTCTGCACAAGCCATGTATATTTACTGGTATTGCTAATTACTATCTCTGTGCTGTGCAATGCAGAGCTCATAATAACTCTGGTATGATCAACACTTAACCCATCAGCATGACTTATCACAGGTAACCATAAGATAATTAACAAAAAGTAAAAGGCGCGCATATTAATGAATTTTTCGCTCATGCATTTCTGCCATACCAAGATCGTTAAGAGTCACCCATGACACCTGTCTGCTATTCGCTATTTTTGTGGAAGTCAACTCTATAGACTCAAAGGGGGAGATCATCCCCATATTTTTCAGACCAAGAGTCGCTATACTATTGTGATCAAAAAAAAGGTCATGAAGCGAAACGTAATACGGACTATTATTCATGATTTTGACGCCCGCAGCAGTTCGATTAAATACGATTTCTTTGGCTGCTTGATCAGCCCCCTCTTCCGTTAATCCAGCTGGGCGGTAAAACATTTTTATTTGTGAGGATAAGGAAAATATAATTCCAGCCTGAGTTTTCGTAGAGATTTCTACTTCTAATGGGTTTGATGCGACAATGCCTCGAGAAATAAAGTAGAATACTGATTCTTTATCGCCAGGAAGTTTATCAGTTTCCTCTGTCGCAATAACCCTGATCGCTGCGGCATTTCTTGGGGAAATTTTTTCAATTCCAGGAAGTACCTTAAAATACTGCCCGTCTGGTTTGCCAGCACTCACTCTAGTAATATAACTCTGCATCAACCAGGTACTGTCAGTATTATTTCTCAAGCTTACTGAAACGGACTTCTTTTCTGCTGGATAAATTATTCTTAGCGCATTAATCCCAATACCATCTGCCCATGCAGATGGCAACAGGAACAAAAACAATAATAAATACCTTTGCAAAAAATTAAACACTTTAGCCTCTTACCTCGTGCTTATTGGTAGACCATCATGAAATCTACAGGTACTTTAATATGCTGCGCAGCAGCAGTATAAGCAGTTATCGCCTGCAATGATGCGGTTATAATTGCTTGTTTTCCATCAATTGTACTTACTTTTGTTCCTGCAGGGACATCTGCTAACTGAATATAATCATTGTTTTTAATTTCTGCAGCAGTTGGTGTTTTTGTAGCAAAGTCATACACATTGCCTCTAAGAACGACACCTACATCATTCTTCCCTGTGTTACTCCATAATGTTGTTTCACCGGGAATAGCCATTCCTGGACTAAATAAAACTTCTGCATAAACACCGCCTGCACTATTGGTTGCCCCCGTAGGACTACCAGACTCGGCACAATTAGAGGCACTCAAGGAAAAAGATTTTGCGCCAACATCCGTTTTCGCGGTTGCAAAATCTTTTGCAGAGAAAGTGCCTAATATTATGTTCTCATCTGATACATTTATATCACATGTTGTTTCCGAAATTTCTGCATAAACGTCAATATGCGCTGGCTTGCCGATTGCAACAGCATTATTCCACACACCCATAGTAGCTATAGCCATCAGAATATTAACTGAATACCAATATTTCACAATAATTACCTTACTCATTATTCACAACGATATCTAAATTCTCCTGCCATTCCAGAATCCAGTTACAAAACTAAACTCATTTTCAGGAAAATATATCGTTCACAAGCAAAAAATCTTGTAATTGAGTATATACAGCTCTGTAAATCAGAAATAGTATCGGAAACAAGATAAAAAAAAGAAAAAAAGAAGATATATATCAAAACAATAATTGTGTCTTTTATCTAAATTCCTGGAATAAAATTATTCACTAAAAAAAACAAAATACTGTACCTGTACTCATTGGAGCTATTTGATTTTATCATTTCTGCGGATCATGCTACGCAACATGAAGTTTTCATCATCCATCAACGATAAGTCGAGCCTGGAACACCTGAACATCAGGAGGTGTGTCCAATGTGCTAGCGATTGTATTGACGACTTCTGAACGATGAAGCTCCATTATGATTGCCCAGGCTCAGCGCCAGATCAAACCACCGCTGATTGGTCACCTTATCCACGAGTTGATGAATTCCGGCTGTAAATGGTGGTTCTGCCGTAGATTCGGTTATGGCGAGGGACGAACTCTGAAGCATCCAGAACAGCGGGTCATTTGTTGGTATGCACCATCAATGTGTTTCGTATCCCTGCTTTATCAATGAGGTAAAAAAGATCTGACTGACATTATCAATATCAGACCATGTCTTATCACTGTACAGTCTTCACCTGAATCCGATACGGTGAATATGGAAATTAATGAATGGGCATACTTGCAACAATCTGCATTTTGCCAGTGTGCAAGAATTCAGGGATTCGATGTCGTTTTTTACCCCCTTTCTGGAAATAGCGATGCTGATAGCATCCAGAATTATTGCTAATTTTAAAATAGTGAAAAAATTACCTTAGGTTCTTTGTGTATACTTCATTTCGTCAAGTAACTTTTATCTTGCTTATTAAACTTTTGATTTACATAAGTGCCTGCCAAAATTCACAAAAAAATCACCAGGGACATAAAAATAATTATGACAGTATCAGAATTCTGTTATCAGGTGGTTATTAATTATTTTGTTTTAACCAGTTTCACGTATTGATAATAGATTAATGTTTATATGGTAATACATATTTGGCAAGGAGATATAATATGAACACTGAATTGAATTTTGATGATGAAACCGGTGTACTTATGTTTGGTAAAAAGTCGACCCGATTAAGCCCAAAAGAAGCGGCATTGTTTTCGTCGCTGATGCACAAGCAGCAGTCAGATAGTATTCTACCACGAAATGAACTTGCTCAATCTGTTTGGGGAGAACGATGGGAGGTAATCAGTAATAATAACATTCAACAGCTTATTCTTCAGCTTCGTAGAAAAATTGATGCTGTAGGTGGACCAGTGATAATCGAAAATATTTACAAGCGAGGTTATAAAATGACCATTCATGCACAAGGAGCTGGAAATGCGATAAGACGTAATTTAATTACTCGCTTTGTTTCACTAATATTAAATTTTATTTGAGTTCAATCCACACACCCTATACCTATAATTATTTATTTAGCCTAATAGTTTAGGCCCTTATTAATGATATTCAAACAATTAAATTTCAATATTACGCAATACTTCAGCTATTGTTCCTCTGTGCATTCGGATGGCAGGGGAATATTTTTATTAGCACTACAATATAGCAACCACAGTATCATTCCTGACAAAACATTTACAGGCAATATAATTAACACGTAAATTATTTTCTAACTAATTTCTTAGCAGAAAATGCAACTCTATTGCATCTTTCATCTTCTTTAATGGCAAGGTTGTATCACGACCTTACCTTTGACTGTTAACAAGTTCGGGTTACTGACGAGGCGCACCTTGCATGATTCCTCAGTTCCTCCGGTATCTTTGGTTACGTCCAGAGTTACATGGTGAATTTTAAACATGTTCCTTGATATCGTTTGTCTCCGATCATAATGTGCATTTCATTACGTTATAACCAAAACAATATTCCCCAGCAACTTGTTATTCTTCATTGATGTAATCAAATGACAGGTAATGCCAGATTTCATAATTATCATCAAGATTTTATTATTTTTCGTGTAAAAATGAATGTATCTGGTAGTTCAATAATTATGGATTATATTGTTTTTAATGGAGAATTACATGATAACAGCTAGATTGCTTTTTACCGGTGCACTAATTCTTCCCACAATTTCCTTTTCTTCAGTTCTTACTACACAGCAAAAAAATTATCTTGAAGAAATCATGACAACACAAATCAGTAATGAACAAGATAGAACGGTGATCAAGAACGAGTGGACTGAAGCACATCAAATAGCAGAATTCTTATGCCGCCCCGTTGCAACGACTGTTATACAAAGACAGGAATCTCTCGTCGAGAAAGTCATTCTCAGTGACGGGGAACAAAACACTTTAATATTACATAGTCCTATCAGACTAACTGGCAATGGCCAATACCTTATTTCCGGGGAGAAATGGATTCCATTTTATTTCCGCTGCGATTTATCTTCTATAACCGGTAAAGTTACCCGTTTTGTTATTGATCACCATACCCCATTTCCTCATAGAAATGCCGTTTTACAATAAAGCTAACCCGCCAGCTTAACATTTATCATTGATAATGCATTCCTGTCACCAGACGGGAATGACTATTACTGCTGTTCTTCACTAAGAAGATATCCTTATTTTTGTTACGGTAACTTCATGCTTCCCGCATCCACGATTTTCCGCCGTATATGCCCCTGTTGTTTCTCTTATTTTTCTATGACCATTCCATACTCAACCATAACTGAGTTTACGTTCTGAACTATCGTATCCTGGTTTTCGTCATCATTTCGTAACAAGGGTGATAACAACTGTCTGATGCCAGTTAGCGTCTAAGCACCTGAGGATTATGACATATCTAACCACCTTCAATGATCACAGACATAAGTAATCAACTGTATTGAATATCTGATACAAATCTTCTATTTTTATATTTTTCCATTATTTTTATTACACAGATCAATAATATAATTTTCGCTTCGACGATACTGTTCAGTTAGACAAACGTAGTGTGTGTGATATAAGAAGTCGATACTCAAACAGAACATAAGGAACATGATATGAAAAAAATACACTTACTACTACTATTCTCATTCATATTATCAGGATGTACAACAGAATGGCAACGCACTCGCTATGATGCCCAGGATCTTTCAACTGCACAATATGAATGCGGAACATTGGCTGAAGAGAAATATCCCGTTAAGAATAGAGTAGCGGAAAGAACAGTTTATGAAACACACGTCGAAAAAATGTCGCAACAACAAGCACTGCAAAAAAAAGTATGAAAGTTCACCAGCCTTACGAAGTTATGTGATTGATGTAAATGAACATACTCGTTATGAGTGGATGGAACTTTGTATGCAACAAAGGGGATGGATATCCAAAGTCAAAGTACTTATGTAAGGTAAGTGATAAGAATAATTATCAAAATAAAACTTTGTCAGGCAATGGCCCTATATACACAATTTTTAATCCTGTTAATAATGATTCTTGTGTGAGGTAACTCCTGCTACAACCGTCCTACTCATTGTTCGATTTCCCCACCATGTATCATGGTGGGTATTTTTTATCTTAAAATAACATCATCTAAATATGATTACGTTCGATTATCTTTATCGTTAGAATTTTAGTCAGTGCGCTTTTTGTATTCTTCCATATATCCCTGTTCATTACCGGTACATGATTGTATTGCTATATAGCTTCCCCTACTGACATCATACATCGACAGCTTGCCACAAAACTACGGGCATACGCTTCACTATATTTTTCACAGCGCCGCTATATGCCCAAACTAAAACAGCAATATGTTACTGTAAGCCCCGGATTCTGGTTTCTGTCAGAAAGTCTCGCTCAACTGGGCCACTGCACCGTACGTCCGATCAGCACCAATCAGACCAGCCAGATCAAGATGCACCACATTGAATGGAGAAATGCCGATACCGGCAGTCAATGCGTTGCCCTCTGAAGAGGCAATATTCTGACGATACCCCGCACGTAATTGCACCCAATTCCAGGCATTAAATTCAGCCCCCAGACCCGCAAACTGACGCTTTTTATCACGGATAAAACCACTGGCCGGCGTCAGATCTATATCCAGCGCAGTCGTCACGATTCCGTTATGCCATGAGCCCCCGGCAGTCACCTGCGGGCGAATTCTGAAGGTTTCTTTCAGCCCATTAACCTCTTTCGTATCAATGCTGCGGGGAACAATATTTTGTCCAGCCAGCCCC
Source organism: Escherichia sp. E4702 (assembly GCF_963883545.1). NCBI lineage: Bacteria > Pseudomonadati > Pseudomonadota > Gammaproteobacteria > Enterobacterales > Enterobacteriaceae > Escherichia > Escherichia sp. E4702. The sequence continues at coordinate 120,097 of NZ_CAWORF010000039.1, forward strand.
AGCATCCAGTGTTCATTCAGTTCTGTGGTAAAACCAATGTCGGCATTAGCCCCGCCAGTCGTGTTACGGTATTCACGGCTGCGGAAATCGTGGCTGTCGTAATGTTGTACCGTGGTATTGTAATTAAACAAATCTACACGCTGATATTTTGGTGTCACACCAAGGGAATATCTGAATCCGTTAGTCTCAAATGCCCTGGCAAAGGCAATTCCGACATCACTTACCGCCGCCGCTCGACCGTAAGCCCTCGATGTCAACGTATCAGGGTCATCCGCTGTTGGAATAATTTTACCCTTAGTCACATCATCCAGATATTGCAGATCATGATTGCTGACTTTTCCCTCTACCGTTGCTGTCCCCCATGACTTCATCATCAGGGCAAAAGGCAATTGACTGTTAGGGACAGCCGCGACCATGCCCACACTGGCCTGTACATTCACCTGTGTATTTTTAAATTTCTCCAGTTGATGTTGCAGATCGGTCGCTGCCTCCAGAGGTGTCCCAGTAGCAGACAGTTCTGCCTCATAGCGATCCCATGCATCTTTCACACCATCCACACCATCCTGCAAATGGTCAGGATCCGATACCTGTACTCCGACTGACGGCAGAATCATGCTGAAATCATCGGAAGCAGTGGCATTTGTCATCAGTGCCGGGTTAGCGAGTCCTGCCGCACAATAATGCGACGATGCAACCCCCGTTCCCCCCATAGCATCATTACTGGCTTCCATATAGGTCGTAGCCGCCTGAGTATTACCAGACAGCGCAATAAAAAAAGCACAGGTCAGCAGAGAATACTGACTTAGCGTAAATTTCATTTTTATTTTCCCGGCTAAAAGAATAGATTGTTTTTAATAAATATCCCATCGAAGCTATATACAGGTGTCGTCCATCAAAAAAGGCATGCAGTTTTCTCGACGAAAGACACTTATATTTAATCGATGCCAAAATAGCTTGTTTTCAATAACTCAAGACACCTAACCAACCGGTAAGTTCACAGATATTAATCGCAGTAACTAACAATATTTTTTAATACTCCGAAGCTGATGCATCACCACCACAGCCGCAATCTCACAAGCTTAATTGTTGATTTTATTGAGTATAAATTACGTGAGCAGCAATCTGTGTTTAATTCACTACTTACAAGCACGTCATTCCTGTGTTAACTAGGACGTGCATGTCTTGCGTATTTTACAAGTAATTTGATTTATATTTATTTAATTTCATTCAGTTACTACTGTTTTATAAAATATCTAAATCCAAACTTAAATAAAATAGAATCACTATCAGGCGTACAATTCATTAACAAATAAATCACTGGTGATATATCTAAATGGCCACGCCAATGAGTAGATTACTTTAAGGAAACACAGCCCGGATTCCACGTTCTCACCATCACCGAATAGCAAAGTAGATTCATTGTAACAAGTCCTGCTTTATGATTTCTCATCAGAATTTCATCACGACACCATCAGGATATTCCAGTCACCCCTTGCAATGATAGACGTACAAAATCCGATCTTTTCTACCCGTTCAAAAGTCGGTCCAGCGTTAACGGTTTTACACATCGTGCCAATTCTCGGGTTCAAAGAAATCTTAAAGAAATCATCGGATGAATTTACAGCATCGGAATTTCTACAAATTAACGAGAGGTCTACATTATGTATCGACATCATCGTTCTTTATTGTTTTTACTGATGTTAGGTTACCATGCCTCAACACTGGCATCGCCGGTCCACCACGTCAGACACACTCCTGTCGTTAACCATCACCGCAAAACAAAAACATCCCACTCAACAAAACAGCATAAATTGTCGCCCAATACAGTCTTCATTAATACGCTGATGGCACAGCTGGGTAAACCCTATCGCTGGGGAGGCGCTTCTCCTGAAACCGGATTTGATTGCAGTGGTCTTATCTGGTACGCGTGGCGTAAGAATTTTCACATTACCCTTCCCAGGACCGCCGCCGGAATGTATTCCATGCCACAGGCACACCATGTGCCTTATATGCTTCTACAACCCGGCGACATGGTATTTTTCTCAATGCATGGGGAACAAGTCGATCATGTCGGTGTTTATGTGGGAAATGGTCATTTCATAGAAGCGCCGCATACGGGGCAAAATGTCAAAATTGTCAGCCTGGAAAAAGATTTTTACCGCCGTCATTATCTGGGAGCCAGGCGTCTGATAATTGCCTGAGGCGTTCAGTCCCTGTGTGCTAAATTGGGAGGACTTCAGGACATCCGATGCGTGAATGGACTGGAGATCTCCCCAGAAAAATATAGATAGCTCAGTTTATCACTTTCCACGTACTGCAGGTTGCTCTGGAACAGCAATGACCTTCTCACTCTTTAGATCGACAATTTTTTGCTTTGCAGGACTCGACGTTAGTACTTCAGCCTTACCAGTCAAAACACCACCTTTTTTAATAGATAAAGAAACATAAACTAACGTACCATCCAGTCGTCCGTTTTCATAAATATCGACAGAATCAGACTGACAGTGCCCTTTTATAACGCCATCAATAATTAATTCCCGACTGGTAATATTGCCTTCCACCACGCCATTACGCATTATTTTTACCAGTCCATCCTTAGCAAGGACATTCCCATTCACACAACCATAGATATATATTTGTTTATTAGAATTTATGTTTCCATCAAAAACGACATCACTGGCAATAACCGTACTATCTGTTCCACTCTCATTAGTTAAATTTCTGTTTTCAATTTTCTTTAAGGAACTGCTGGTGTCTGCACTTTCCTTTTCTGACACTATTTCTAACTTATCTTTTGCTGCTTTAGATTTATTAAACATCATGAGTATCCTTTTCTTTAAAAAATGAGTGGAGAAAGAGCAAATTATGAAGAAAAATAATATGGATGAGATAAACAGTTTTCCTGAATACCAGAAAATTAATGCCAGGGTCCAGAACATTATTCCCGCGTTGAGAAACCGATAGTCAGGTCTGTAATCATGAGCCAGAGATTTCATTGGTAAATTCATCAGTAAACGATATCTTCGGGAAACACCGGCCGCCAGATGATATTAAGGCCATATATCCTTCCCAGGAATAGCGCCTTCATCATCGCTATTGTGCTCGCTGCATTTTCTCTGAATAACGGCGATGTGTTGCTTTTCATCTCAACATACTGACTCTGATTTTCGATAATCATGGTTCGGGACATAACATACTCTTCTTCTGTGGGTATACGCATAAAGCCAGACTGCAATGTTGCCGTCACGAACATTGACTTACTGTACAAATCGGCACAAAGGGAAAAATTCTAAAGAGTAAAAGTCACGAGCTTAAGCGGAAAGCGCCAGGAAGGCTGTTCTCAGGGGTATAAATAGTTGATGGAGGCTTTTGTATCGAGGATGAACCGATACAAAGTCGTTGAAATGCTTATGTGTATTAGTCGCGACTTGATCTGACACTGAGCCTTGAAAGGTTGAGAGTTACCGGTTTTGATATGGGTGTCGAATCCTTATACAAAACACGAGGTAACTCTCATGCTTCATACTACCAATCCCGTTATCAAACACAAAGCCGGTTTGCTCAATCTGGCTGAAGAACTCAGCAACGTATCAAAAGCCTGTAAAATCATGGGCGTTTCGCGTGATACGTTTTATCGTTACCGCGAACTGGCCGATGAAGGCGGTGTGGATGCGCTGATTAATCGTAGTCGCCGCGCTCCTAACCTTAAGAACCGTACCGATGAGGCAACTGAACAGGCTGTTGTTGATTACGCCGTCGCTTTCCCGGCACACGGTCAGCACCGGACCAGCAACGAGCTGCGTAAACAGGGCGTTTTTATCTCCGGCAGTGGTGTCCGTTCTGTCTGGTTACGCCATAACCTTGAGAATTTCAAAAAACGTCTGAAAGCACTGGAAGAAAAAGTAGCCCGTGATGGCATTGAGCTAACTGACAGCCAGATCGCAGCACTGGAGCGTAAAGCCAGTGATGACGAGGCCTGTGGCGAAATCGAAACGGCTCATCCGGGATATCTGGGTTCGCAGGACACGTTCTATGTAGGCAACCTGAAAGGTGTCGGGCGTATTTATCAGCAGACGTTCGTTTATACGTACTCGAAAGTGGCTCACTGTAAGCTTTACGTCACCAAAACACCGATTACCGCGGCTGACTTACTGAATGATCGTGTACTGCCGTTTTATGCGTCTCAGGGCCTGCCGATGCTGAGAATACTGACCGACAGAGGCACGGAGTACTGTGGCAAAGTAGAGCAGCATGATTATCAGCTTTATCTGGCAATAAACGATATAGAACACACGAAAACAAAGGCGATGTCCCCGCAGACCAACGGCATCTGCGAGCGGTTCCATAAAACAATCCTGAACGAATTTTATCAGGTAACGTTCCGTAAAAAACTGTACGGCGATCTTGATACATTACAGTCGGATCTTGATGAATGGCTGGCTCACTATAATAATGAGCGAACCCATCAGGGAAAAATGTGCAATGGGCGGACGCCAATGGAAACGTTACTTGATGGAAAGCGCATCTGGGTCGAGAAAAATTTAAGCCAGATGTAATCTGACAGATACCTGTATAAATAACCGGTAACTGTCAGATCAGGTCTGAGCTAATACAGCTTATGTGAAAAATATCTGAGGAATGCTCTGAGCAGGTAATCCCAGGCTCAGGGATAGTGAGTCACACGCCGTTGTAACTAACCTAACCCTTCAATGAAAATGGCAGCGCCACGCTTTATAAGTTCATTACCGCTATTCTTATAATAAATTACTTGCTCAATGATTTGTTTAACTTCGAACTCAAGAGAAGAGTCAACGGCAGGGACAATATCATGACTCTGACATATAAATTCAGTTTTCTCACAGCTTAAATAGCAACGTTCAGCCTCAGCAAGAATCGCTATTTCTGAACCAGATTCAAAATTGTAATCTGCCAATTTCCCATTTATTAAGATGGAAGGAATGCTAAATTTTGCTTTAATTTTACCATGACTATCCATGTTAAAGCCTTTTGAACCAAGATACCTGCTGGCAACAACAGCATAGTCATCACCTAAAGCATTTAGCCCGGCAGCAATCTCCAAAACAGCACTTATATAGTTCTGTATGGTCAGTGTGTTATCTAAGAATCTTTTTGCATAATCTATGTACTGTAATGACCACTTTTGCCATTTTTTATATTCTTCATTTCTATTCTCATGTTCTTTTTTTACAACATCTATATAGTGATAAATCCAGTTAAAATTCGCCTCTATGTCATTCAGCTCAAATACGCCAGAAATACATTGCGTTATATCGTGCGATAAGTTCGTAATTGATTCATTAAGCTTATTATTAGCTTTCTGGTAACGTTCTGCCCCGATTAAAGCTCGCAGACGTGCTTTATCTAATTTTTCTGCTATTTGTGCGATACCGACAAAATCACCTTCAATGGTGCATTCATGAGGATCTGGATAATAATATTTTTTGATAAATGACAGCACGTAAGTTTTTTTACTTACATCTTCTACCTGAATGGGAAACTGGACAGATGTTGGTATGTCACTACTATCGTGTGATGAAGTCTCATTACGAAAAACTAATGTCCCGTAAATCCCTGTTTTTTTTGCCTCCTTATCATCAACACCATGCATAAAGAAGTTGATATCTGTGAGCTGAAACGTCTGCAGCAACTTCTGTTGATAATCAGCGTTTTTTGCAATATCAAGCAATCGGTTTAATAGTCGATGATTGATGCGATCAGCTTTATCATTTACGGATACAAATAACGTTAAACTGACATGCTTCTGAGAGACTAAGTAACGCAATGTTCCAGCATAGTTTTTTTGAGCACGTTGTTTTTCTACGCTTTCAGGCATCTTTGTTATTTGCGACGATACCATGAATAACCCCGTAATGACCTGCGCTTCTCTTTTTTGACCCTTGCCAAAATTTTGGTTAATGACATGCATGATGATGTTAGAGGGGGCATGAATTACATAATCGGCAATAGTATTAACGCTGCCACAATCTACATTTGCCGCAGCAATTTCCATCCCGCATTTAGTCGAATACGCATCTGTTCCATTCAATGGAACGGTGTCTGAATAACTCATCACACATACAGAAGAGCATCTCTGGCCATCTTTTTCTGACATATGCGATATCCTCCTTTCAACAGGATCAGCACACTGAACTTTAGATGTCTGCACAACTACTCAACAAGCACAGAACACATCATCAGTGGCTCCCATGGCGCCAAATCCTTTCAGCCTTTTATTCAAACTTACCAATAGTCATAAAGGCGCCACCGGTTCAAACATCCGATAGCGCAATACCATTTACAGGCAAACAGTTCAGTAATTATCTGTACGCTTCTTCTCTCTTTCCTGAAAAGTCACATGCGGAACTCGTGGTATACAATAGCCATTACATTCTGAAATAAGCATCTTTTCTATCAGGTTATCGCCTTACGATAATCTATCTTTTAGCAATGCAGTTTTACCCTCAGAAAAATTATGCGCTTACTGCACCATTCTTTGTCGTGAACGTTCAGGATCTTTCGCCAATCTTAAATGTGAGCAATCCATTGATTTACTACATTTTTTCAAAAAATTTCAGGTTGAAATCGTCAAATGCAGCGTAATGCGGGCTCAGGATACTTTTGTCAGCCCTTTAACATGCGTCGAATCAGCTCTTACTTCGGGTACCTCATCACATTTATGACAACATTAAATATGAATAACCTTTTAAGCGTGCACGATTTAAACCAACTCATTGTCTCTTATTTTTACCAGGTCATTCATTGGCTATTCAGTTAACCGGCTCATTGATCTACTGTGTAGTTCACAAATTTGACGTAAGAATTTCGCCTTCAGTTCCGGATTCAATGCACAGGTAATAAAAATCTGGCTAGTTGTGCTAAAAATCACAAAGTGACAGGCTACCGCATCATCTGTTGTCTCTGACGATTTCGCCATAGAAAAACCATCAATAACATATTGATTTATATTGTTTTTACACATCAATTTCACGGTGAAATCGGCACAGTTACACTCAGCTAAAACAATTAGTTGATGTTTGTTCGTCGACAACACGTATCGAGCGAAGAAAAGGTTGATTATGGTTACTAATAATTGAAAGTAGCATATGAAGTGAAAAATAATGCCATAGTTCCACAAAGTGGCGAACTAAACTAATGGCAAAAGCTTAGGAAAGAATACAGATGCTATTATCTTCACTTCAGACAACAGACTATGAGGTATCAGAAACGAACTAAAAATCGAAAGCAAAAAAGATTAACTCCCATACAAAAATTAGTACTATAAAAGTGGTTTAACTACAGACAGGTACAAGCAAATGAGGAAAACCATCCTGCTAATAACTGATTGAAAGGAAAAAAGACATTGGAAACTGTTAGTACGTTGTAGTGATCCGTATTAATACCTGAATCGATTATTTATACGCTTACTGATGATAATAAAGAATTCTGCATCTTATTATAAACTATAGACAGAACACATCTGTTCAGGATGATAAGCTACAGTGAGTAACACGCCAACATTGACATATGAGGGTCGTAGAAATTTACATAATCACTAGCTATCCAAACCAGTTATGCAAAAAGATAGTTATCACTATGAATTATTTACGGTTTATTAATAAACTCATTTAGAATGATACAAAGATGAGTCGGCTCAAACGAAGCTGGAGATAAGCATATTATTACAATCTAAACTATATCGAGCAGCATAAACTATAGAGAGTAGATATTATGTTATGGAAACCATCAGAGCGACCTTTCATTTTTTGTAATAACGAGCAGCCACAAAAATATGCATGATAAATCATACAGATATAACAGATACCTTAGTTAATCACCCCGTGAATATGTCACAATTCAATGTAACAGCACTCTATAAGCTCTTTATCAGTTATCGCTCACTCTTTACCTGATAACCACGCCGCGAACCTTCACTTCTGAGCTCTGTTATCCAATACCTTTTCTCTATCAGCTTTTTCCGGGATATCAGTACGTTAGTTTCACCTAAATAAACTATAGGCAGCAATATAAGCTATAGACAGTAACATAAGCTATAGAGAGGATGCAGGGTCGATATTTATAAGATAAATATAAGCTATAGTCAGTATTAATACTGACGCTCAAACCTGATACATTTCCCATTACTTATTGATTTAAATGATTTTTATTGCTTATCGCATATAAAGCAGTACTGCTTAACTCGTCGATGCAAACACAATTGAGAAGAGCAGACTATGCATAACGTAGTTTAAAAGACATCAACAGCAATACAGGCCAGTACCACTGATGATGTAAGAAAGTGAAGAATAAAATATAAATTTCAATAAGTTATATGAGACATAAAGATGCCAGTTTTGTGAATCTGAGAAACACTATCCCATTGAATATAAGCTATAGTGAGCATCCATGAGTATGTTACTGACTACAGCTTATGTTTTACGGAGATTCAGAAGTGCTTCCAAATCTTTGAGATCAATTCCCAGCTTTTCAAGTAGCTTAACTTTTTCAATCAGCGAAGAGTCAACCGAATCATTTATATGCTCAGGTTGCTCATAAGCATCGCTATCCGAGCGGGGCGCTTTTAACTTAGGCCGACGGTAATGCACGTTAAAATACACGCTACGCCCACGTTGCAGCTCCGTGTAATCGAGGTATCCAATCTCTTTCAACTGCTCCATAGCTCTGCGAACCGTCTGATTTTGCGAAAAAACAGGCGATTTCAGATTTAGTCGGGCGCGCAAACGCGCTATTGAGATAGGCGCAGGATTTTTGGGCAGGCTTTCGATATAGGTGTAAAGCGCCTGTGCAGACTCCCGTCTCTTCAGCGCGTTTATCGCTTTCAGTTGCAAAAGTACTTTCCGATCAAACTGATAAAGTTCAAATAACCGGGGATCAGCCTGAAGTATGACAATATCTTTAGCGGTGTCGTAGTACGCGGATTGAACCAGATGAGTCGTATACTCTTTAGTCTGGCTGGTAAAAGAAATGACGGTCCCGGCAATTCGTTTTAATGAAGGGCTGATGCGTTCACGAAGCTTTTTAGAGGATCTGCTTGAGGGGATCCCGCAAAGCTTTACAAATTCAACAAAAGAGAGTTGAACCTTATCACCTATAACCTTATGTTTTGCAAAGGAATGAATGATTCCAACCCAGGTTTTAAAATCATTATCCATATCCAGTCGCGGACCAATGATTTCCACTTTGTCAAAGCCTTCAGCCTTAGCAAGTGAGAGCCTGGTCAGCTCTTCAGTGGCATCTGTCGTCGAGAGTGTATTTTTTTTACTGTTTTTGAGCGATTTGAGGGTAGGCACAAATACCCCCAGACGCATCAGAGCAACAGGTTGTACTGTGTTATTTGCATTTGGAGTAAGAGAAACGACTTCTCCTGTTCGTTTATCCACCTCGTAAAAAAAGCTTTTAATATCAATATCTTTTTCCAAAATCAGCTCCAAGTTTGGGCACCCAGTCCATATAACCGAGCTAATAGCACAAAAAAATGCGCTATTGATACGCTGTGCATAACCTGTTGATACTATTGTATAACGTTATCTTGCTGTATGTATCTCATTATAAAATAAGGAAAAAATTCATTATATCTATCGCTTCATTTTATAGTGAATGCACACTATAGCTTATATAGATAGCAAACTACAGCCTGGGTTTATCTCACTACAACTTATATATGTGCATACTATAGTTTATATTTTACAAACTATAGCTTATCGATATCGTCTGAAAGGCAGAGTGGGCGCAGGCTACAGCGATCGGGGATCTATTTAGGATCTTAAATGGATCTATTTAGGATCAACTTTTATGATCTAACCGAACAAAACAATTACCCGCAACTCCTTACGACGTGAGTAAACTCTGAACCAGAGGTGACTCCACATAACAGAACAGTATCAACCAACAGGATACCCCGTAACAGCACTTACCCTGATTTCGCAACAGCGCGCAGATGTTGCTGTTACAGCCATGAACTCGGTCCTGACCTATCCACACCACGACAGCAGTTTATGGTTAGGAAAATGAATCATCGTTTTAAAAATCTCCTGACCATGAACAGCAGTGTCAACAATGCAGTAATGATGTGCTGATCTCCTCCCTGAAAACAGTACCAGTCTAAACTGAAGTCTCCGGTCTTTCTTCCTGCTAACAGAGAGGCTTATTACCATGAAAAAGACCCGTTATACCGAAGAACAGATTGCGTTTGCGCTGAAACAGGCCGAAACCGGCACCCGCGTCGGGGAAGTCTGCAGAAAGATGGGTATTTCTGAGGCCACCTTTTACAACTGGAAGAAGAAATTTGCCGGTCTGGGCGTGACGGAACTGCGGCGTCTGCGGCAACTGGAGGATGAAAATCAGCGGCTGAAGAAACTGGTGGCCGATCTGAGTCTGGATAAGGAGATGTTGCAGGAGGTACTGAAACAAAAGTTCTGAGGCCGGCTCAGAAGCGCCAGGCGGTGCATTTCCTGCAGGAAGCATACCGCATCAGTGTCCGCCGGGGATGCGGGTTGCTGATGCAGAGCAGAACAGAACTGTCTACCACTGGCAGAGCCGGCGTGACGATCGGGCGATAACCCTGCGTATCCGGGAGATCGCGGAAACCCGGATACGGTATGGTTGTCCGCGTATTCATATCCAGCTGCGGTGGGAGGGCTGGCTTGTTAACCATAAGAAAACACACCGGATTTACTGTCTGGAAGGTCTCAACCTGCGCAGAAAGCGCCCCCGCAGACATGTCAGTGCAGTACATCGCCAGCAACGTCCGGTCCTGACGCATATCGATCAGTGCTGGAGTATGGATTTCGTGTCGGATAATCTGTTTAACGGACGGCGTTTCCGGGCGCTGACTGTAGTCGATAATTTTAGTCGGGAGTGTCTGGCGATCCATGCCGGAAAGTCGCTGAAAGGCGAGGATGTGGTCGGTGTGATGGAAGGGTTGCGGGTGCTGGGTAAGCGCCTGCCGGTACGTATTCAGACAGATAACGGCAGCGAGTTTATCTCAAAAAGTCTGGATAAATGGGCGTATGAACACGGCGTGACCATGGACTTCTCGCGCCCCGGAAAGCCGACAGATAACCCGTTCATTGAATCATTTAACGGCAGTCTGCGGGATGAATGCCTGAACATTCACTGGTTCCTGTCACTGGAAGATGCGCAGGACAAACTCGACAGCTGGCGCAGGGAATATAATCATGAAAGGACACATTCATCATTAAATGACATGACTCCGGCTGAATTCATCCGAAGTCTCCGGAAAGACGAAGATCTCTGATTTAGCACTGCACTGATTTTGGGCCAGGGTCATTTGGCCGGGTTCTCAAAAAATGCATGGAACTAAAACGGGTCTATTTACAATAAAATGCCGTTTTCGGCGTATTTTTAACCTGAAAACTGTTTTTCAGACGCACTTATCCTGCAGCCTGTGCCAGAAGCTATCGTTTCCGATCAATGTTATGCAGTCTTTCTGCCACTAATTCGGTCGCATGTCTCCCTGCCTGTGCACTGCTGAAGCGCAGCCGGTTACCGCACAGAAGGCATTTCTGCGCCTCCATCTGCAGGGCTTCATACACTTTGGGCAGCAACTCTCCCCGTTTACGGCTGGACAAAAAACCGTAGTAACGTACCATCTTAAAATGCTTCTCCGGGATATGACTGATATAGCGTCCGATCATCTCTTCCTGGGTCAGCGTCTGCTGGCGGTATTGCTGCGTGCGGTGGTCGTAATAATGGTGCACCACGGCACCGCCGCTGTAGTGCCTGAGCTTCGCCGCCTACACAGGTGGTCGCTTCAGGTACCGGCCCAGGTATTTGACGCTTCGCCTGGCCCCCCGGGTTTTCTTTGCGAAGTGCACTTTTCAGTAGCGTCCGTACTGTGCATCCAGATAACGGCGCCACTGTTTCTCATCCCGGATGATGACCATAGCCCGGCAGACTGGCGGGCTTAATCTGTTCATAGTTGTCCCGCAATAACTCAGTGACAGCAGTGCGCCAGATTTCTTCCCCCTGTCTTTTTTAAAGAATATATCTTTCCAGATGCAGTGCTTCACACAGAGTCCACCGCGGGTGACGGAGACGTGAATGTGCGGATGCTGGTTGAGCTGGCGACCGTAGGTATGCAGGGCGCAGAAGATACCGACCTCAACGGGCCCACCTGAGCATGGCCCGGGTAGCGGCACGGAACAGGGCATTGAGGAGTGGCCAGTTATTGTTGAAAAAGGGCCACAGCAGGTGGGGCATGGTAAAGGTGATATGCTGCCAGTCGCAGTCGGGGAGGATATGGCTCTGCTGCGAACCCACTGCTCTGTGGCTTTGAAGCCGCAGGCGCTATAGGCCTTTGACTTGCAGCTCTGACAGAAAAAGCGGGAATGGGTGCAACCGGGTGACGAACAGCAGAAGCGGCGAACGCCCATCTCAGATGGTCCCGCAGGCGAGCATGCGCTCAACGCAGAGGCGGGTCCAGGGGCTGACGCTGTCGCCATTCGAAGCGAGGTACCTGTTCCAGCCGTCATCGACGGTGAAAAGGAGTTTAGCCGGGCGCGGGATATACATCCGGAGTATTACACACGGGTATCTTGCCGGTGAAGCGAAAATCAACATACTGCCCGCAGTCGCAGTCGGGTTTTTCGGGCCAGTCAGCCCAGTTGTCGGTGGGTTTGTCCCATGGGTCGAAGGAGACCGGCATTATCCCCAGTTCTGTACAGGTCATGAACTGGTCCACGGGCATGCTTTCTGTCATTGCGCTATCGGTACAGTCATATCCGGCCCTCTCTGCATCACCGGGGTGTTGCTCAAAACCGCGGATAACCGTGACCAGAGGCGGATAGCCCAGTGTGTCGAGAAAAAACTGAGGCCATGGTGGACGCAGTGCTGTATGACTTCTTCGGCGCTGTCATAAAAGAACTCATGCGGGCTCTCATGACCGTGCTCAGGCGGAGCGGATATTATGAAGCGTTTGGGGTAGCGTCGGTACGGGATACGCCCGTCAGCAGGAGACCTGCCGGGTTTTCCGGGTTTGTGTTGTTTACGTTTTTTCGGAGATTTGTTGCGCGGCATACAGAGGATATCCTGGGGGAATTAACATACCGCAGAGCATAAAGCTGTGTGCAGGTCATGAACACCACCGGAACGCTCGCCCTGAAAGGGCGCTACGTTCATAAAAAACACCGTAACGCTCCATTAATGTTTCAATCTTTAGTCGTTTTATTTCCATGCCGATATTACATATGCCTCAGTCCTCAGTCGCTTTGTCATAAGCCGTACTGCTAAACAGTAAACATAATTACATGTTTTATTTGAATTAAATATCAACAATCCACTCCGTCTAACTTACAGGAACGATATACTATGTCACAGGTTATTAATACTAATGCTCTCAGCCTTGTAGCACAGAACAACCTCAATAAGTCCCAGTCAACACTGGGTACAGCTATTCAGCGCCTGTCTTCTGGTCTGCGTATTAACAGCGCAAAAGACGATGCTGCTGGTCAGGCTATCAGCAACCGTTTCACCGCCAGCATCTCTGGTCTGACTCAGGCTTCCCGCAACGCTAACGACGGTATCTCTATCGCTCAGACCACTGAAGGTGCGCTGAACGAAGTGAACGATAACCTGCAGAATATCCGTCGTCTGACTGTTCAGGCGCAGAACGGTACTAACTCTGATTCTGACCGCCAGTCCATTCAGGACGAAATCGATGCCCGTCTGTCTGAAATCAACCGTATCTCCGATCAGACTGAATTTAACGGCGTTAAAGTTCTCAGCCAGGATCAATCTTTGTCTATCCAGGTGGGGTCTAACGATAAAGAAACTATCGATATCGATTTGAATAAAATGGATGCTGGCACCCTCGGCATGACAGATTTTACTGTGTCAGAAAATATCAATGGGTTGCCAATTACTGCAGTGGAAACCGACGGCGGTTGGTGTGGCGCCGAGTTAACTTATGCGGTGGCTAATCTGGAAAATGAAGGTGACCAAAATATTCACGCGCAGGATATTGTACAGGAAAATGGAACGGGTAAGCTTTATGCTCAATGCGACGATGGGAATTTCTATTTACTTGAGGATTACGGTTCCGTGTTTGAGTTTAATACTAAGACCCCAGTTGCAGTGGATCCCAAAAATGTGAGTTCAGTGGTTGGTCAGAAATATAGCGGTTACATCCAAGTTAATGAAAATTCGGTAGCTGCTCTGGGGGGAAAGACATTGAAATCTGACGAAGAGGGAAATTTTTATGTAGACGATGGTAAAGGCCACATCACCAAGGCAGACTACACAGAGAAAAAAGAAGGTAAAGGTCACGATATACATATTGAATGCGAATTCACCGATACCGGTGTTGCGGTTAAGGGCGCTAATACCGTTACGCCTGATGCGCTGAAAACCATCGATGCTGCACTGGCTCAGGTCGATAAACTACGCTCTGCCCTCGGTGCCGCGCAAAACCGTTTCGATTCTGTGATCAGCAATCTGAACAACACTGTTAATAACTTGTCTGAATCTCGTTCACGCATTCTGGACGCTGACTTTGCCTCTGAAGTGTCTGAAATGAGTCGCGCTAACATCCTGCAGTCTGCGGGAACGTCTGTTCTGGCACAGGCTAACCAGGTTCCGCAGAACGTTCTGCAGCTTCTGCGGTAATTGGCATTCTGTCGGCAGAATGATTCTGCCGACAATCCCTATATTTATCCTGTTCTGCAATCCCACTAAATTTGGCGGACATCCGCTTAAAACCTCAAATGTCTTCTGTTCTGGTCAATTTAAACAGGACACTTTTTTCTCAGCCTGTTGTTCATAGCGCACGGGAGACTCTCCCCCGTTGGCCGTATGATTTCGCTCAAGGTTGTAGTGGCGGATATACGGTATGAACCGCCCCGGTTGTAAGCGTCTCAATTAGACCGTCTGTGCAGCAGACCCCGGTTCCGGGAAAATAGTGTCCATCATTTTTAATGGACACTATCGCGTGAAACACCGGACATGGCTCCTTGGTAAAAACAGACTGGTACGTGAAATTATTCTGTCGGGCAACGACCTTCAGGATCTGCTTAACCATTTTCGTGTGGATGAGCTGATGCTCAGGAGAGTGTGGCACGGGATAACCTCCGGCGATGGGGTTCAGAATGACGCTATTCTGCCACACATCGATTTGCAGCCGCCAGGCTGCTTCGTTCTAGCACAGAACAACCTCAATAAGTCCCAGACAACACTGGGTACAGCTATTCAGCGCCTGTCTTCTGGTCTGCGCATTAATAGCGCAAAAGACGATGCTGCTGGCCAGGCTATCAGCAACCGTTTCACCGCCAGCATTTCTGGTCTGACTCAGGCTTCCCGCAATGCTAATGACGGTATCTCCATCGCTCAAACCACTGAAGGTGCGCTGAACGAAGTGAACGATAACCTGCAGAATATCCGCCGTCTGACTGTTCAGGCGCAGAATGGAACTAACTCAGCTTCTGACCGTGAATCCATTCAGGATGAAATTAACGCCCGTCTGTCGGAAATCAACCGCATCTCCGATCAGACTGAATTTAACGGTGTTAAAGTTCTCAGTCGGGATCAATCTTTGTCTATCCAGGTGGGGTCTAACGATAAAGAAACAATCGGTATCGATTTGAATAAAATGGATGCTGACACCCTCGGCATGACAGATTTTACCGTGTCAGAAAATATCGCAGGGTTGCCAATTACCACAGTGATTCCCGATGGTATGTTTTATAACGCCGAGATAACTTATACGGTAGCTGATCTGGACAATCGAGGTGATCAAAACATTCATGCGCAGGATCTCGTACAAGACAAGGCAACGGGCGATCTTTATGCGAAATGCGACGATGGGAATTACTATTCCGCTCAAGTCATTGATAACAGCGTGGTTAGTTTTAAGACTAATACCCCAGTGACAGTGGATCCCAAAAATGTGAGTTCAGTGGTTGGTCAGAAATATAGCGGTGATGTCACCATTAGTGATAATTCAGTGGCAACTCTGGGGGGAAAGACATTGAAAACTGACGACCTGGGAAATTTTTATGTGGACGATGGTAAAGGCCACGTCACCAAGGCTGACTACACACAGAAAAAAGTAATAACTAAAAATGGTATTGTAAGTATTGAAGGCGAATTCACCGACACCGGTGTTGCGGTTAAGGGCGCTAATACCGTTACGCCTGATCCGCTGAAAACCATCGATGCTGCACTGTCTCAGGTCGATAAACTACGCTCTGGTCTCGGTGCCGTGCAAAACCGTTTCGATTCTGTGATTAGCAATCTGAACAACACCGTTAATAACCTGTCTGAGTCTCGTTCACGCATTCTGGACGCTGACTTTGCCTCTGAAGTGTCTGAAATGAGTCGAGCTAACATCCTGCAGTCTGCGGGAACGTCTGTTCTGGCACAGGCTAACCAGGTTCCGCAAAACATTCTGCAACTTCTGCGGTAATTGGCATTCTGTCGGCAGAATGATTCTGCCGACAATCCCTATTTTTATCCTGTTCTGCAATCCCACTAAATTTGGCGGACATCCGCTTGATGGTTAGGATTTTGGAAAAGCGTTTCAAAAATATCATGACCATGAAAACCGCTATCAGAAACGCAGTGATGACGTGAGGTCGGGTGAGTTAGGGTAATAAAATGCTGTTTACGTCGAAGATTTAACCTGAAACCCGTTTTTCAGGCGCACTTATCCTGCTGCCCGGGCCAGAAGCCATCGTTTCCGGTCGATTTTATGCAGCCTTTCTGCCACTAACGCCGTGGCGTGTCTGCCGGTCTCTGCGCCGCTGAAGCGCAGCCGGTTGCCGCACAGAATGCATTTGTAGGGATCGGTATGCAGAAACGCCTTCATCAGCGCGGCGAAGCCCGGCTGCTCCGTTTTTTCCGCGCCTCCATCTGCAGGGCTTCATACACCTTCGGTAGCCGCTCTCCCCGTTTCCGGTTAGACAAAAAGCCGTAGTAACGTACCATTTTAAAATGCTTCGCCGGCACGTGGCTGATATAGCGACCGATCATCTCCTCCGGGTCAGCTTCTGCTGACGGTACTGCTGCGTCCGGTGATCATAGTCGTTGTGCACCACGGCACTACCGCTGTAGTGCCTGAGCTTTGCCGCCGATACCGGCGGGCGCTTCAGGTAGCGGCCCAGGTATTTGACGCTCCGCCAGGCGCCACGGGTCTTCTTCGCGAAGTGGACCTTCCAGCGGCGCCCGTACTGCGCCTGCAGATAACGCTGCCACTGCTTTCTGTCGTGGATATGCCCCAGTCCCGGCAGGCTGCCGGGGTTAATCAGGTCGTAACTGAGGCGCAGCAGCCGGATGACCGCCCCGCGCCAGATTTCCTCCACGGGCTGCTTCTTAAAGAAGAGGTCGCGCCAGACGCCGTGTTTTATATCGAGGCCGCCGCGGGTGACGGACAGGTGAATGTGCGGATGCTGGTTGAGCTGGCGGCCGTAGGTGTGCAGGGCGCAGAAGATGCCGACCTCCACGCCCTGCCTGCGGGCCCGGCGGAGCATGGCGCGGGTGGCGGCGCGGAACAGGGCGTTGAGGAGAGGCCAGTTGTTGTTAAAAAACGGCCACAGCAGGTGGGGCATGGTAAAGGTGATGTGCTGCCAGTCGCAGTCGGGGAGAATGTGGCTCTGCTGCGTCACCCACTGCTCGGTGGCTTTGAAGCCGCAGGAGCTGCAGGCCTTAGACTTGCAGCTCTGGCAGAAGAAGCGGGAGTGGGTACAGTCTGCCGATGCGCAGCAGTAGCGTCGAACGCCCATGCTGGCGGTGCCGCAGGCGAGCTTGCGCTCAACGCAGAGGCGGGTCCAGGGACTGACGCTGTCTCCGTTCGAAGCGGGGTAACGGAGACAGCCGTCATCGACGGTGAAGAGCAGTTTTGCGGGGCGTGGAATATACATGCCGCAGAGTATAAAACGGTGCTCAGGACATGCAAACCATCGGAACCGCGAAGCGGTGACGCTCGCCCTGAAAGGGCGCTACTGTTCCGTTAGTACTACAACACCGTTATGTGCAATGTTCTCCGTCAGGCAACACAACCCGATGGTATAAAGAGTTCAGGCACGAGAAAACCGCGCCAGAAACAGCCTGGTTAGCTACTGTAAGCATCGTCTGGCAGTAATGGAGAACTTGCTAAAACAGAACGTCATCACATGATTACGTACAGGTGAAGACTAAGTGCACCTGTTGGAGGTAAACGACTTTTGGCCGTGCTGAGGCATCCACTGATGGATATCATCGTGGATGATGGTGTTACTGTCCTGTAATGCTCTGCAAATGACGCAGTGGAGGCAAGCCCGAAACTGACTATATGGTCAGCGGATTATCAGGTGCTGCGGAAGGGACGTAATCTATATAACGGTATGCAAGTGGTAGGTTACTGGACGATGATATTTATGAAATAAATCACTATCTAATGGTGTAAACAACAAGGTAACTCTGTTAATAGCGAGTCCAACAGCATTGAGAAATTATCAGGGTAGATAGTTGTTCTGATAAACGACTAACGCTTATTAAATTAATTATATTTTTATGAGCGGATGTTTACACAGGATTATAACAGTTATTATGAAATACAAATCATATTCTCATCATGACTATATAATTTGTTTTTTTTACAATCAATAGGGTTAATCACCTAAAATTTATAGGGTGATCCAGGGATTCGCCAGAAAAGGAAGAAAACAATGAAGAAAATTAGTGTGGTGGTAGCTGATAAATATCCACTGATGTTAAATGGAATTGTAACATTCTTATCAAAGTATCCATCTCTTTATGATGTATCATCTACCTTCACTGATGCTCTGAGTGCAGCTGAGTATTGTTCACAATATCAACCGGATGTATTGATTCTTGGTGAGTTCTCTGATGGTCTGGAGGGCATTGAACTGATACGCTGGATAGGCTCTATGAGAGTAAAATCAAAATTAATATCATATATGGAAAAAAAACCGTATATAGATGCAAACAAATTCATTGATGCCGGTGCTATGGGAGTTGTCTGGAAGACCAGCCCTCCTGAAAATTTAAACCATGCGATTGAAAATATTTATAATAATACTCATTATTTTGATGATGGTTTACTTCAGACATCGCCCATCACAAGAAAACCCGTCCCTTGTAATTTTCTCACTATGCGTGAAAGACAAATTCTGCAACTTATTGCAGATGGGCAAACAAACAAACATATCGCAAAGATTTTGGACGTCAGTAATAAAACTGTTGAAACACACCGCTTAAATCTGATGAAAAAAATGGATGTGCATAGTGGCATTGAACTGTTAAAAGTAGGTCTGAGAATGGGAGTCTGTACCATATAGTGTAGAAGGGAAGGGTATAGCGCCTGGTAGTCAGAATAAAATTTGCGTGTTTAGGGCGTTTTTAGCTCCATAAGAGTACGAACCATTCCGGGGAGTGCTGTCAGAACACTGTCACTGTAGTGGTCATATAATAAATATTGACCACTATTTTACGGCAATAGCAATGACGGCTCTCTGATCCTTCACGCGCTAGTCCATCGTTGGAAAAGAGAGAGCCAGCACTATAGTCGTCGTTCACTACATAACCGCTGTTTTACTGTCAGACCTTGTCTTTAGTGGCTTAACCATTTACTGGTCCCCATTTTGTTTTCAGACCTCTGAAGAGCATTTCACGGCGCTTTTCATCCTGCTATTTTCCTGCTGACCGGTGATGCTAAAGGCATAGTACTCCTGACGTTTTCGTCTGAGATGGCGTAGCTATGCTCCAGTCGACGTTTTTCACTTCACTACCTTTCCTGTTTGAATAACCTGATATCAACGAAAAGCAGCAATGTATACAAAAATAAGTATTTGTCTGATAACTCAATTGAAAGGTGGATGACAGCTTTTAAGAATGAAATCTCTCGAAGCCAGTTGAATTTACTGTAAAGTATCATTTCTCAGTACAAGATACTTAATTATAACTTAAACATCATTAGGAATGTTTTTATGTTACGCATGTAACGTGTTGTTTTTATTTAAATAACATTTTATCATGAAATGATTCCTAAGGTCTTTTGATAGCGAGATCATTTGTTTAAAATCTAACTCATGAAATAACTCAACGGCATTTTGCTTTTCTGGAAATAACCCATAGTTATCACCATTCGTAAGAGTTATGACCTTTTATGTAAAATTGAAATCATCCTCACAGCGTTGTGATGCCATATCGACATTTATGGTGACTACCATAAGAGTGGCATGTCTGCATATACAGTATAAATTTTTCTTTTAAAATAATATGTTAGATGGTTTTTTTGCATTTAATAGCAAAAAACATAGTTTTCCCAACGCCAGAATATTATTTTGAAGCAGTCATCTTTAAATATTTATCAGTAAGCCAACCTGATGTGTTTAGTAGAATCAGGTGATAATATAATGTTTTATTTTGTGTCTAAATATTAATAAACGAACTCGATAAGAGTCTGTCTGGAGAAATAACGTAATGAATGCGATTGAACTTTCTGAACAATCACAAGCAATCCATGATTTGAATCTGACTTACCTTTTATTGGCACAACGATTAATTTTGGAGGACAAAATATCTGCCGGGTTCAGACTGGGACTAAATGAAGCGACAATGGAATCTCTGGTAGGTTTATCTCTTCCCCAGTTGATTAAACTGTCATCTACCGGACAATTAATTTGTCGTTTACGTATAGACAGTGAAATGATACTTAATTGTTTAACCAGAGATTCAAGGATTGATGCTCTGCAACGTATTCACACTGGAATTATTCTTTCCACAGAATTACTGGATTCCTTGTCCGAACAGAAAAACATTGCCATTTGAGGGTACGATTATGAGTGATAAAAGCATTATTAATGAAGTTAAGGATGCTCAAATTGCAATGGAACTGATTAATCTTGGCGCCAGAATGCAGGTTCTTGAAAGTGAAACTAACCTTAGTCGTCGGTGGTTATTAAGACTTTACAAGGAAATTAAAGGGTGTTCACCTGCAAAAGGTATGCTGCCATTTTCTGCTGACTGGTATATGTCATGGGAACAGAACATTCATTCTTCGATTTTCTATAACATCTATCGCTTTTTGCAAAAGAAAAACTTTGGCCGTCCAGTCGAAGTCATGCTCAAAGCTTACCGACTGTATCTGGACCAGATCCAGAAGGAATCCGGTGAAAAGTCTATCCTGAGCTTAACCAGAGCCTGGACGCTGTTACGCTTTATTGACTGCGGAATGGTTGAATTGACGCGTTGTTGCGGTTGCGGTGGCAGTTTTGTCACAACACCAGGATACAGTTTACACACCTTTACCTGTAGCCTTTGTTTTCCACCTTCTCGCGCAAGCAAGAAAATAAAAGAACAATCACTTGAACATGTAAACAATGAGATTTAATGAAAACTAATACGCATATCTTCCTGCCATCTGTGGATTTTAAATGCACAGAATGGCAGGGATGGTGGCGATTATAAAGGCGCGGAGTGACGGATGTTTTCTGGCTGCTATCATCGCCAGATTCATACAGAAATCCGGTAACTATTTCCAACATGATGATAAGAATGATCGCCGTCTTCTCCATAAAGTGATGGCATACTTCCAGTTTGTACTATTAATTTTCTCAGCGTGGTTACTCTTTCCATATGGATTTCGAGTAATTGATTGCTCTTTTGATTCAAATCACTTGCACGACGTAGCACCAACGTAATTCCTTCCCAACGAGTGGCAAGTCTGGCATTATTTTTATAAGGAATATAAAGCTGTGCATTTTTTTCTGCATGCTTACGTTCTTCATCATAAAAATTAATTGCAGCCAACAAACGACTTTTATTGTCAGAGATAACCTGAAGCGAGACTGGATTTATTCTCGCGCGGCTGAGCTGGGAAACTTCTTCCAACAAGGTCCCCTCCAGCTCATCAAGAAGTGTTTGTAATTTAATAAGGTTTTTTTCTAACTGATCTTTCACTTTGTTGCTCCTGGTTTATGAAAATCGAATAATCTCATCAACCAACCGGGCGGCGATATGATCACTGTCCAGGGTTAATTCTCCGGCTGCTATTTGCGCAGAGATTTTGGCGAGGCGGGCGTGGTCTACATCGTTGGAATCATCTGAAGTAAACATGTCAGACAGATGACTTAATTCAACATGCACACTGGCATCTTGATCGTCGGATCGCAGTGATCCATCCTGCGGTTGAGGCTGACGTGAATCCGTTGATTGTCGGATATCAGCTCCCTGTACAGGAGAGGTCTGGCAAATACGCTCGATACTCATAGTTATCCTGATTCGAAATAATAATGAATGGTTACTATGGATATCGGCGTACAGGGAAATAACTGAAGTCAGTCGTTCTGGCTGATAAATGCCTTACCGTTACCTACGGCTGTCGCCAGCAGGGTTTGCCCGGAGTGCATTTGTACACGAAATGACTCTCTGAGGGTTGCATTGTCTAATGCTTTTCCGATGGTATGAATCTCATAATCATCGCCTTTGGTCATAACATCAACTTTTTCACCTGTGTGGATCACCCATTGCTGGCGTAGTTCGCTGAAAGTCAGAGGATGATTTGGTTGTATCCATCGGGTTGGTGTCGCACCAATAATCTTCTGTGGGTCGAGGATGAGATCGGCTGGAAGATGGTCAATATTCCCTCGCTGTGACTGGATATCATTCTGACTTACCGTTTGCCCTGGCGTGAGTTCATGTGCTGCCAGCCAGTATGTCGCGGTGGCGCTTACAGAAACCTGGATAAATTTCAGATGTGTTCCACAAGAGGCAATAACGCTGTGATTACCGCTTAGTTTTGTTGCATGGCCAGGCAAAC
The DNA here is from genome assembly GCF_963883545.1 of Escherichia sp. E4702. Taxonomy (NCBI): domain Bacteria; kingdom Pseudomonadati; phylum Pseudomonadota; class Gammaproteobacteria; order Enterobacterales; family Enterobacteriaceae; genus Escherichia; species Escherichia sp. E4702. Next base: position 142,910 of record NZ_CAWORF010000039.1, read on the forward strand.
GCAATGCCGGATTCTCACACAATGATGCCAGCTGAGTGGCAGGCGTCAGGATCGTAACCTGTAATTGTGGCATTCCCTGACTATAGGGGGCCAGCAGCAATGCGATACGTGACGGCAGCGACTGATTGGTTGACTGTGAGGCATGAGCCAGAATTGTCAGATTAAGATAAACGATCAGGAAAAGTAATAAAACCAGGGGTAAACGTTTAAATAACATTTGTTATCGACCTTTCGTCAGAAAAGCTTTCGACTTAAGAAATGCACAATAATATATCCTGATAAACAAAATTTTTACTCGCTAATGTGATGGCATAAAAGCGCTTGTTTGCCGGATAGACATTTCAAAATATATCAAAGTGTTTTTTGTATGCGATTTTGAGGAACAATCTGGTTAATTGACGTCATTGCTGTCGCATATTTGCGTTATGGTTTTTTCGACCTCTCACCATAAAATGCACCGCAATATTGTTAATAAACAAGAAAGGTTTTATCTCATGCTGGATAAACTCGACAGTGAATTCCGGTTTCAGCAGCATGCGTTGAGTCTGCTGACGCAACGCCAGGGCATCCTTGCTTCTAATATCGCGAATGCTGATACACCAGGATATCTCGCACGGGATATCGATTTTTCGCAACAGTTAAAGGACGCCGTTAACCGCAGTCAGGCGGCTGACAATAATATGAGTCTGACGGTCACCTCTGAAAGACATATTGCTGACAGTACGCATTTAATGAGTGATCCGCGACCTCTTTATCGTATACCCGATCAACCCAGCGCTGATGGTAATACCGTAGATATGGATCGCGAGCGTGTTAATTTTGCAGATAACTCAGTGAAATATCAGTCCAGTTTAACGTTTCTGACATCACAGATTAAAAACATGATGACTGTTGTTAGTCAGGGATAAATAAAATTATGTCACTTCTAAGTATTTTTGATATTTCCGGTTCAGCGATGGCTGCTCAGTCTCAGCGTCTGAACGTCAGCGCCAGTAATATGGCCAATGCCGACAGTATCGCGGGGCCGGACGGTAAACCGTATAAAGCCAAACAGGTCATTTTTAGCGTTGATCATGCTGCGGATCAGGAGATCGGCGGAGTGAAAGTCAGTGATGTGGTGGAAAGCGATGCGCCGGATCGTCTGGTCTATGACCCTGACAACCCTCAGTCAGATAACAAAGGCTATCTCCATATGCCGAATGTCGATGTGGTGGGCGAAATGGTTAATACCATCTCAGCTTCCCGCAGTTATCAGGCCAATGTCGACGTAATGAACACCGCCAAAACCATGATGCTCAAAACACTGACTTTGGGTCAGTAAGGAAATAGTAATGTCGGTTTTACCCGTCATGACACAACGCAGTTCTGCCGCAGCAAATAAAGCCAGTGAAGCAGCAACCAGTAATAGCGCGGCCTCCGCCACCAATGGCAGCAGCGCCGAAGATATTATGAATAACTTTATGCAGTTGCTGGTTGCGCAAATGCAGAATCAGGACCCCACCAATCCGATGGATAACAACCAGCTTACGACTCAGCTGGCGCAGTTTAATACGGCGGCGGGTGTGCAGCAGTTGAACGGCACAGTGAATAGCGTCGGAATGCTGGTTACCAGTATGCAGCAGATGAATGCTGCCGAATGGGTAGGGCGCCAGGTATTGGTAGAAGGTGATACCACTGTTTCTACCGCACAGGGTGGCAATAATCAGTTTGCGCTCTCGGTCAATCAGGATGCAAGCGACGTCACTGTCACGCTGACTGATGATGCAGGAAATGCTTACACCGGAAAATTGAAAGATGTTAAAGCCGGCGTGCATGAATATACCCTGGACGATCTCAGTGATTTCGAGCCTTCCGATCCGCGCACAGTAAGCGATACGAATTTTACCGTTTCGTATTCCGCGACCAACCCGGACGGCAGTACTCCTGACATCGTGTCGCTGAAAAAATCAAAAGTAGACAGTGTTTCTTTCACCCAGACAGGGGCTGTTCTGCAGTTAGGTAATGATGAGACGGCCACGCTGGCCAATGTCTACCTCATTGAATAATCAATTTCACACAACTTTTACTACGTTGTTTTTCGGGAAATAAAATGAGTTTTTCACAAGGTCTTAGCGGGTTAAACGCCGCATCACAGGCGCTGGACGTCGTCGGCAACAATATTGCCAACTCGCAAACTGTCGGGTTTAAGTCCGGCTCTATTTCATTTGCCGATGTGTTTGCAGGTTCGCAAATCGGTATGGGCGTTCAGGTCGCTGGCGTTGATCAGAATTTCAGCGATGGTGTTCTTGGCGCTGGCGCCAGCCCGCTGGATATGGGTATTCAGGGCAATGGCTTCTTCCGTATGGAAACCGAAGCGGGAAAAATATTTTATAGCCGTAACGGTCAGTTTAAGACCGATGCCAATGGCTATATCGTGAACAGCCAGGGGATGCGTCTGAGCGGTTATATGGCCATTGGCACACCGCCAACTATCCAGGCCGGTTCACCGGTTGGAGCTCTGCAGATCCCAACGGGCGCGATGCAGGCAAAAGCATCAGATGCAGGTAGCCTGAGTGGTAACCTGGATTCCGGCAATACAAATATTGATACGAAAAATCATCCTTTCAGCACTACCGATGGCGATTCCTATAACTATTCCACCCAGGTAAATGCGTATGACAGCCAGGGTAATGAGCATGCAATCAATGTGTATTTTGTCAAAACGGCTGATAACACATGGATCGTCCACTCTGTCGACTCTACTGCTCCGGACACGAAAGATCATACATTGGATATAACATTTTCACCTGACGGAAAGCTCCAAACGTCCCCCGCTAACCTGGCCGTCGCGGGTGATTCATACCACGGTGCCACAGCACTTGGCTTCAATCTCGATTTATCCAAACTGTCGCAGCAAGCTTCCGAGAACTCGATGGATAGCCCGGAAACTACGGGTTATGCGCCGGGTACGATGACCGGTTACGTCGTTGGTGATAACGGTCAGATTGTGGCTTCTTACAGCAACGGGCAGCAGCAGTTACTGGGCCAGGTTGTTCTGGCCAATTTCACCAACCCTGGTGGGTTACAGGCCGAAGGAAATAACTGCTGGTCTGCGAGCCCGGAATCCGGTCAGCCGGTCGTTGGGATCTCCGATACCGGCAACCTCGGCACGCTGCGCGGTAACGTACTGGAAGCTTCAAACGTGGATTTGAGTAAAGAGATGGTCAACATGATCGTCTATCAACGCAACTATCAGTCCAACTCTCAGACCATCAAAACACAGTCTGAAGTCCTGCAAACGCTGGTTAACCTGGGTTAATGGCTTAAAACATGGATCACGCGATATATACCGCTATGGGGGCCGCAACGGCGGCCCTCGATCGCCAGGCCGTGGTGTCTGATAACCTGGCTAATGCCTCGACGCCGGGGTTTCGCGCACAGATTGCCGCTTATCGTGCCGTTCCGGTAGACGGCCCGTCAATGGCGACCCGCACGCTAGTGACCGAATCGACGCCTGGTAGTGACTACTCCTCGGGAACAGTCGAAAAAACCGACCGCACGCTGGATGTAGCGCTGCCGAAAGAAGGATGGCTTGCAGTACAACTGCCCGATGGCACCGAAGGTTACACCAAAAACGGCAATATCCAGATGACGGCGGACGGGCAACTGCAAGTCCGTGGTCTGCCACTGATGGGCGATGGCGGTCCGCTGACCGTACCTACTCAGGCAAAGTTAACTATCGCGCCAGACGGCACTATTTCTGCGTTGGGTGCCGGTGAAGAACCGTCAGCCGTAGCGCAAACCGGGCGCATCAAGATTGTCAATGCGCTACCAGGCGAACTACAGCACGGCGATGACGGTGTATTCCATACCCGTGATGCCAGTTCGCTGGCGGCGGATACGAGTCTGCAGCTTATGCCGGGGATGCTGGAAGGCAGCAATGTTAGCCCCGTCAATTCAATGGTGAACATGATCACCACCGCGCGCAGCTTTGAAATGAATATGAAGGTCATCACAACCGTTGATGACAATGAACGTAACGCTAATCAGTTATTGAGCGCCAGCTAATCACTGGTAAGGAGTAATAACGCATGATCCGTTCCCTGTGGATTGCCAAAACGGGCCTGGAAGCACAACAGACCAATATGGATGTTATATCCAACAACCTGGCTAACGTAAGTACCAATGGTTTTAAACGTCAGCGAGCTGTATTTGAAGATCTGTTGTACCAGACACTACGCCAGCCGGGCGCTCAGTCATCTGAACAAACCACTATTCCTTCCGGTTTACAGTTAGGAACAGGGGTAAGACCGGTGGCCACTGAGCGAATTCATAGCCAGGGCAGCCTGGCCCAGACCAACAACTCGAAAGATGTGGCTATTGAAGGGGATGGATTCCTGCAAGTGATGATGCCGGATGGCACCACAGCGTATACCCGTGATGGTTCGTTCCAGCTTGACCAGAACGGTCAACTGGTGACTTCCAGCGGTTATCCGGTTCAGCCGGCGATAAACGTACCGCAGGATGCGAAGTCTATCACCATCGGCAACGACGGTATTGTCAGCGTCACCATTGCCGGGCAGGCGCAGCCACAACAGGTTGGGCAGCTTACCCTGAGTACTTTTATCAATGATACCGGTCTGGAAAGCATTGGTGAAAACCTGTACCGGGAGACGCAATCTTCCGGTGCACCGAATGAAACAACGCCTGGTCAGAATGGCGCAGGTACGCTGCGACAGGGCTACGTGGAAACGTCTAACGTCAACGTGGCCGAGGAACTGGTCAACATGATTCAGACTCAGCGTGCCTATGAGATTAACAGCAAAGCTGTCTCTACTTCGGACCAGATGCTGCAGCGTTTAACGCAGCTTTGATTTGTGCCTTTAAGCCGCAGGTTGTTTAGCGGCTTTTTTTTCTTACTGTGATCGTTATGACCTATCCGAATGATTCAGGCCGCTTACAGCGGCGTCTGTTAACGCATGTTGCCCTGGTCGCGCTTCTTTCCGGATGCGCGTATATCCCTCATAAACCGTTGGTCGAAGGTGCAACATCTGCGTCGCCGCAGATCCCGTATCAGCCTGCTAATAATGGTGCGATTTTTCAGCCTGGTGGCGCGATGAACTATGGCTTTCAGCCGATGTTTGAAGATCGTCGTCCAAGAAATGTGGGCGATACATTGACCATCGTGTTGCAGGAAAATGTCAGCGCCAGCAAAAGTTCGTCTGCCAATGCTTCTCATGGCGGTTCGACGGGGCTTTCGTTCAAGACAATCCCGCACTTTATAGAAGGATTGTTCGGTGGCGATCGGGCTAATGCAGATATCAGCGGCAAGAATGAATTTTCGGGTAAAGGCGGGGCGGCTGCGCGTAATACCTTCAGCGGTACGCTCACCGTCACGGTCAGCGATGTTCTCGCCAACGGCAACCTGCGCGTGGTCGGAGAAAAGCAAATTGCGATAAACCAGGGGACTGAGTTTATTCGTTTCACCGGCGTGGTTAACCCACGCACGATCAGCGGCAGTAATACGGTGGTTTCCACGCAGGTTGCTGATGCACGTATCGAATATGTTGGTAACGGTTATATCAACGAAGCCGAACAAATGGGCTGGTTACAGCGTCTGTTCCTGAATCTTTCTCCGTTCTAAAGGTGTCGGTGATGAATCGTTCTTTTTGGCATAAATTTACCCGTCTGACCGGCCTGTTATTGTTAATGATGCTCTCTCTGTCGGTCAGGGCAGAGCGTATCCGCGATTTGGCTTCGTTGTCAGGTGTGCGCGGTAACTCTCTGATGGGGTACGGGCTGGTCGTTGGTCTGGATGGTACTGGCGACCAGACCATGCAAACACCGTTTACGACGCAGACGCTGAACAACATGCTTTCGCAACTGGGGATCACCGTCCCGCCTGGGTCGAGTATGCAGTTGAAAAACGTTGCTGCAGTAATGGTGACCGCAGAACTGCCTCCTTTTGCCCGTGCCGGTGAAAAATTTGATGTGGTTGTCTCGTCTATGGGTAACGCCAAAAGTTTGCGTGGCGGCACATTGCTGATGACACCGCTGAAAGGCGCGGATAATCAGATCTATGCGCTGGCACAGGGCAACTTGCTGGTTTCCGGTGCCGGTGCGCAGAGCCGGGGAAGCAGCGTACAGGTAAATCAGCTTAACGGCGCACGCATTACCGACGGAGCCACCGTTGAACGCGAAGTGCCGATGGATTATGCCAGTCAGAGTCCGTTAAAACTGCTGCTTAACGAGAGTGATTTCTCCGTTGCCCAGAAGATCAGCGACACCATTAATCGACGCTTCTATTCCGCTGCGGTAGCTGAAGATGCGCGGACGGTAAAACTGTATGCACCAAATGGCGCGGCTGCCAGAGTCCGTTTTCTGGCCGCGGTGATGGATTTGTCACTGAAGGCGGGTTCCGGAGATGCTCGCGTCATTATTAACTCGCGCACCGGATCGGTGGTGATTAACCGCCATGTCACGCTGGATACCTGTGCTGTGGCTCAGGGCGATCTGAGTGTGGATATCTCCCATTCCAATCAGGTGAGTCAACCGGACACGCCATTGGCTGGCGGACAGACGGTGGTTGTGCCGCAAACTCAAGTCTCTGTTCGTGAACAGGGCGGTTCTTTGCAACGCGTCAGCACCAGTGCCGATTTAAGTCATGTAGTACGGGCGCTGAACAGTCTCGGTGCGACGCCGAATGATTTGATGGCGATCCTGCAAGCGATGAATGACGCCGGTTGCCTGCACGCACGCCTGGAGATCAATTAATGAACAGCCTGTCAATGATATCTAATGGTGCCGCATTTGATGAACACAGCCTTGACGGGCTTAAGCGGGACGTAAAAAGTAATTCGGCAAACGGTCTGAGAGTCGCGGCACAACAGCTCGAAGGGTTGTTTGTACAGATGATGCTGAAAAGTATGCGCGATGCCTCGCTGGGAAGCGGGGCGATGGATTCACAACAGTCCTCGATGTTTACTTCGATGTTCGATCAGCAAATTTCGCAGAACATCGCGCAAACGGGGAAACTGGGCTTTGCGGATCAGATGGTCGCCCAGATGGGCGGTGGTGTTCATCCGCATACCGCCACTTCTCAGCCGTATGTCCCGTCGACGTCGCATTTTAATGCGGCGCTGCCTCATTCACCGGCGCACCCTTTCTCGCTATCGCAATTAGTGCCTCGTTCTGTTCGGGAGCTACCCGAAACGGCACTACGGGAAGGGGGCGGTTTTATTTCACGCCTGCTGCAACCTGCTCTGGCCGTTGCCCGCAAAAGTGGGATCCCGCATCAGCTTATTATTGCGCAGGCCGCGCTTGAATCAGGCTGGGGAAATCGTGAAATCCCAACACAAAGCGGCAAACCCAGCCATAACCTGTTTGGCATAAAAGCCGCATCTGACTGGCACGGTGAAACGACGGAAATCACCACTACCGAATATAAACATGGGGTGGCGAATAAGACCAAAGCGCGATTTAAGGTTTATCCCTCTTATACAGCGGCGCTGGAGGATTACGCGTCATTACTGGTTAATAACCCGCGTTACCGACATGTCTGCAATGCCGTAAAACCAGAGGCGGCGGCAAAAGCGCTTCAGTCAGCCGGTTATGCTACCGATCCTGCATACGCACATAAATTAATTAGCATTATTCAACAAGTTAAAGGTCGGGCTGAACATGCTGTGAATGCCTATAACACGGACCTTTCATCAATATTTTAAATACAGCCTTTAGGGAATTTCACTCAGGCCGATTTATTAGTAAAGCAGAGTTTTTATAACTTAAAGATTTCAATCAGCGTCGACATGGCGGGTACTTTATGAATTTATTATATCTGGCTCAGAATGGATTAAGCGCGGCGCAGTGTGCCCTTAACGTCGTCGGAAACAACCTGACGAATGCCGTAACGGCAGGGTATAGCCGTCAAAACATTCTGCTTGGAGAAGCGGGCGGCCAGTCTACTAATTATGGTTTTTTTGGTTATGGTGTCGCCGTGGATGACGTTCAGCGCATGTATGACGGATTCCTGAATAATCAGGTACGTGGTGCAACAACAGAATTTACCACCATGCAGGGCCGCTACCAGCAGGTCAGCCAGATTGATGACATGTTAGGGGATGATACCAATAACATCTCCACGACACTTGGCAATATGTTTACGGCAATGGAAGGGGTCAGTAAAAACCCGACAGATCCAGCCGCACGTCAGGGCGTATTGTCGCAATTTGAAGCGCTGGCGAATCAGTTTCGTACCGACAGCAAGACCCTGAATGGCCTTGATAAAAATACCAATACGCAAATCAGTCAAAGCGTTGAGGATATCAACTCCTGTACCACTCAGTTAGCAAAACTGAATGCGGAGATCGAAAAAATTCATGGTCAGACGGGCTCAATGCCTTCCGATCTGCTCGATAAACGCGATCAACTGTTAAATAAACTGAGTACGCAGATCGGCATTAAAGTCACGGAAAATAAAGAAACGGGCAGTGTGAATGTCTCAATGCAAAACGGCATGTCACTGGTCAATGGCAGCAAGTCTTACAATTTAAAAGCCACTCCGTCAGATAAAAATTCGTCGCAGATGCAAGTTGCTTACATTGATGCCACCGGTAATCCCCAGTTGCTGGATGAAGATGCCACGACAGGTAATCTCGGCGGTTTGTTTAAGTTCCGTAATACCGATCTGGTCGATGCCCGTAATCAGCTTAATCAGTTAGCGCTGAAAATGGCGTCGAAATTTAATGAGGTTAACCACGGGGGCTTTGATAGTAACGGTCAGGCCGGTGGCGATATTTTCAGTCTCGATGCTCCGCAGGCAACAGGCTATAACTCCAATAGCGGCAGCGCTTCCCTGGGGGTGAAAATAGATACTCCCTCAGCGGTTAATGCCGAAGATTATACCATCACCTGGAATGGCACATCTAAAGCCTGGGAAGTGAAAAACAGCGAGGGTAAAGCCATTACGCCAACCGTTACTGGTGGGTCACTCTCATTTGACGGCATCACCGTGACGCCGACAGGAACACCTAATGATGGTGACAGTTTTACGCTGAATCCTGCTTCCGGCGCGGCAGATAGCATTAAAGTGGCGATTACCGATGGCGATGGAATTGCTGCCTCCAGTTCGGCTGATACGACAGACGTGAACAACAACGAAAATATTAAGAACCTGATAGCCCTTAAGGATGAAAACATTGTCGGTGATATGACCCTGACAGGCGCTTATGCCAACCTGGTTAGCTCTGTGGGCTCGACGGTCAGCACCCTTCAGGCTGAACAGGATACCGCCGGAAAAGCCTGTGACCAGTGGGCAATGCAACAGCAAGCGGTTTCAGGGGTGGATATGAATGAGGAATACGTCAACTTACAGATGTTTTCTCAATATTATCAGGCCAATGCCGAAGTGCTTAAAACAGCTAACAGTCTTTTTGACACGTTGTTAAGCCTTAAATAATACGTCACTGACAATATTCTATTTGAGATAATCGCTATGCGCCTTAGCACCAGTTTTATGTATCAGCGTCAGTTAGACAGTATGTCTAAAGCCATGACCAATTATAACGATCTCTCCGTGCGCCTTTCTGCCGGTCAGACACTATTGAAGCCGTCTGACGATCCGGGGCAGGCATCGCAGGCGGTAATGTATCAAAATGCGCTTTCACGTCTGGGCGAGTTTGATACCGCAAGAAAATATGCTCAGGATGCCCTCGGACAAGAAGATAACACGCTGACGTCTATATCCGGCTTACTGACCGAAGACCTTTCCGGCAAAATTGTTCAGGCGGGATCTGAAACGTACAGCAAAGCGGATCGCGAAGCACTGGCAACAGAGTTATCCGGGATCCGCAGCCGTTTGCTCGATCTGGCGAACAGCAAAAACAGTGATGGACAGTGCATTTTTGCGGGCTATAAAACAGGTGCTGCGCCGTTTAAAGCCGATGGTAGCTACGTTGGCGGTACGACGGCAATGACGCAGAATGTGTCCGACAGTACGGAAATGCAGGTTGGTACGACAGGTGATGCGCTTTTCCCGACTGATGCGGGAACGGGGGATAATATCCTGCAATCCTTACAGAAAAGCATTGATGCGTTAAATAATCTGCCGGAAAACCCGACCGACGCTGAACGAAAAGCGTTTGAAGCAACCATTGGGCAAACCAATACTGATGTACATAAAGCAATTGATAACCTGGGAAAAGTTCAGGCGCGTGTAGGTTCAAGCCTGCAACAACTGGAGACGCTGGGAAGCAGTGCTGATACGCAGGCGATTACCGTACAGAGCCGACTTCAGGAATCAACCGGTTCTGACTGGGACACCATGATCAGCGTATTATCTGAATCGAAAATGTCTGAGTTTGCTTTAAATTCATCTATGAGCGTTTTTCAGGCAATGCAGCAACTTTCTATCTTCAAAACGCTTGGGTAAATATTTAACCCTGACCTGATCGGGGAAGGGTAAATATAGCTGTTATTACGGGTAATTATTTACCAGTAGGGATATTTTTTACTTTGGCTAAGAAATCATGTTAAAACATTTTAATATTTCGACCTGGATGAATATCCTGCTGGGTGTATTCATCTTATTTCTCGTGCTGATATCCGGTTTGAGTTATGTGAACTCAAATAACGCATCAAGGAATTTTGACAGGGCTATCTTATCTCTGGATAAAAATGAATCCCTGATGATGGCGGCTATCTATACTCTTGATAGTTTCAGCGGAATTAATTCGCTGATGATGCACAATATTACGAAACAAGAAATTACGCAGGATGAAATAGATACTTATCGTGATGTGTTAAGTAAGTCACGTAAGTTAATCAGCCAGTTTATGGATAAGCCGTTCACCACCGAGGAAGAACATAACCGTGCGCTGGCGGTCAAGAAAAGCTTTGATGATGCTCTGGACAGAGAAACCAATAAAATGGGGTTCATCACTCATCCGGAAGATTATCCAGGTAATATCGTTGCTGACGATATGGATGTGCAACATGCGCTACGTACCAGCATTGACGCTTATCTGGACGAAGCCGCTCGTGTTACCAACAAATTTAATGTCGAGTCAGACAGAGAAACGCAAAGAATAACCACCATCTCAGTGATTACACTGCTGCTGGGTCTTATTATCTTTTTTGTGTCACGTATCTGGTTGAAACGTAACCTTTTCCAGCGCCTTGATATGGCAAAAGAAGCATTCAGAAAAATCGCCAGCGGCGACCTGAGTCATGAAACAAAAATTGGCAATCTGAATGAAATCGGCTTTATGCTGGCTGAAGTGGAAAAAATGCGATTATCGTTGACGGAAACCGTTAATGGCATCCGTGCCGGCGTGAAGCAGATTTACCACAATGCCCATGAAATTGCTAATAGCAACAATGACTTGTCATCACGTACAGAAGAGCAGGCTTCTGCACTCCAGCAAACTGCTGCCAGTATGGAAGAGCTAAAAATCACCGTTCGTCAGAACGCCGATAACGCGCACAGCGCCAGACAACTCGCGGAAAGCGCCAGCATTAGCGCACGTAATGGCGGTGATGTGATGAACAATCTTGACGGTATTATGCGTGAAATATCAGACAGTTCCCGTCAAATTGCTGACATTAACGGCGTTATCGACAGCATTGCTAATCAGACCAATATTCTGGCGTTGAACGCGGCAGTAGAAGCGGCGCGTGCAGGTGAACAGGGGCGCGGATTTGCCGTTGTTGCCGGTGAAGTTCGCAACCTGGCTAAACGTAGCGCAGATGCAGCAAAAGAGATTCGTTTGCTGATCAATACTTGTGTCGCCAACATGAATACCGGTTCTCAGGAAATGGTTGTCGCCGGGGAATCGATGAAAGAGATCGTCAAATCTGTTATTCAGGTTACCGATATCATGGCAGAAATTACCTCAGCCTCTGATGAGCAAAGTATCGGCATAAGCCAGATTGCGCAGGCAATCAATGAAATGGATCTGGTTACGCAACAAAATGCGGCGATGGTAGAGCAGGCTGCTAAAACTACCAGTGATGTCGAAACGAATGCCGGTGAACTGGATAATATGGTTTCTTCTTTCGTTGTCGAAGAAGAAAAAGATAAACGTTCCTGGAATGTCAAAAAACAGGCCAGAAAACATTTATTACCTGATGTATCGAAAAAAACACCAATTCAGTCAGATGATGAGTGGGAATCGTTCTAAATTAAAATAATAGCAAGATACATATCAGGATAATTATTAGGTGTATAAAAAATGAATTTACCTTTGATTATTGAAGTCTTGATATGTTTCACTTTAATCGCTTTTATCAGGCTATATGATTTCCTGATAATGTCGAATAATAAACCTTCATTGTAATAATGCGGAATATGATAAAGTGAAGGGGTTATATAATCTGGCAGTAACATATAATAAGGGAGATTTATGGGCGCAATTTGGCGGATTGGTACGCCATGAAGCACTTAAATTGCAAGCCCGACTCCCTGCGGGTGTTGAACTGGATGACCTGATGCAGGCCGGTGCAATAGCTGTAATGAACGCCGTCGATCAGTTTGATCCCAGTATGGGGGTGAAACTGAAAGTTTTTCTGGCGCAGCGTGTTCGCTGGGCATTCATTGATGAACTGCGTGAGAATGACTGGGCGCCGCGCCGCATACGGCGAAAATCGCGTGAAGTTAGCGCCGCGATTGCCCGTGTGGAGCAGCGAACCGGGAATGCTGCGACAGAACAGGAAATCGCGGCGGAACTGGAAATGTCGCTGCAGGATTACCAGACCGTTTTACAGGAAACAAACTCAAGCCTGATTTGTTCGCTTGATGAGTTGATGGAAGATGGGGGTGAAGGATTTGAACTTTCCGAATTTCAAACGGACGAGGAAAATCCTCTGAATGATATTCTGCGCAAAGATCTTATGCAGAAAATTAGCGAAGAAATTCAGCTGTTACCCGAGCGTGAGCAGTTTCTATTAAACCTGTATTATCAGCAGGATCTTAATATGAAAGAGATTGGCCTCTTGTTATCTGTGACAGAAACACGCATCAGCCAATTACACAGTCAGACAATCAAAAGATTAAGAGCAAGGCTTGAAATGCATGCAGATATTAATCTGCAATAACTCGATGTCCTGAGGTTGGTCATTCAGTTACAGATATTATTATCTAATATGTGATTGTCGTACCTCCTGTACAGATATGCAACCGTGAGCATTCGCCCTCGTGATTTTATTACCACGAGAGAGATTTCTCATTGTCGTTGCTTACGCTGCCGTCGGGATGTTCGGTAGTTTTTCATCGTAGTGAACATCTCTGTCAGCCTTTTTCATACCAGGCATGACCGATGGTAAGGAGCGAACATGCTTGTTTTATTAGGATATTTTGTAGTTTTTGTGACTGTGTTTGGTGGTTATGTCCTCGCCGGAGGATATCTGATGTCATTATATCAGCCTACCGAATTTTTGATTATCGCAGGTGCTGGTCTGGGTGCATTTATCGTTGGTAATAATGGCAAGGCTATTCGTTCAACTATAAAAACATTTCCTGTCTTATTCCGGGCTAAGGCACTTTATTCAAAAGAAATGTACATGGATTTACTGGCTATGATGTTTTTACTGCTAAGTAAAGGACGTCAAAAAGGGCTAATGTCACTGGAAAATGATATTGAAGATCCTGAAAGCAGTGATATTTTTTCCTCTTATCCCCGCTTATTGAAAGATAAAAGCGTGATGAATTTTATGGTTGATTACCTGCGGCTGATGATCAGTGGCAGTATGAACGCCTTTGAAATGGAATCTTTAATGGATGAGGAAATTGAAACCTGCGAAATGGAATATGAAACAACGGTTCACAGTTTGCAAACTGCAGGTGATGCTTTACCGGCATTCGGTATTGTGGCAGCCGTGATGGGGGTCGTAAACGCCCTGAGCGCAGTAGACAAACCCGCCGGTGAACTTGGTGCTTTGATAGCCCATGCGATGGTGGGAACCTTTTTAGGGATCCTGCTGGCCTATGGTTTGGTGCTTCCGCTGGCGTCTCTGTTACGACAGAAAAGTGCCGAGCAAATAAAAATGCTTCAGTGTATTAAAACCACGTTGCTGTCATGTATTCATGGTTCTGCGCCGCAAATTGCGGTTGAGTTCGGTCGAAAAACCCTCTTTACCAGCGAACGTCCGGGCTTTGCCGAGCTTGAGGAACATGTTCGCCAGGCGAAATATTCGGCCAATAATTCTTCCACAGGTGAGGCCCCATGAAGAACAACGGGACCGGCAACATTGTTGTTGTAAGACGCTCAGGTAATAAAAAAGAAGGTTTACATGGTGGTTCGTGGAAAATCGCTTATGCCGATTTTATGACTGCCATGATGTCCTTTTTTCTGGTTATGTGGCTGGTTTCTTCCTCCACGCCAGAGCAGCGTCATCAGCTTGCAGAGTATTTCAAAATCCCCATCGGCGTACCTATGGCCGAACATGGTGACAAAGATACTCAGAGCCAAAGTATTATTCCTGGCGGTGGCGAGGATGTTGTTCATCAGGATGGGGAAGTTCAGAAAGCTGTTTTGCAAAAGCAGGAAGATCATTTCTATTCGGGAAATAAAACGCTGAAGCATGCAGAGTCAAAGCTGCAAGGCATCATGAAGACGGACACCCGTCTGAACAAATTCCGTTCAAATTTACACTTATCGTTGACCCCGGATGGACTGTTGATACAGATAACGGACAGCCAGGAACGCCCGATGTTTAAAGTCGGTAGCTGGACACCGGAAACCTATATGGTCGGAATTCTGGAGGCATTAGTGCCTGTTCTGAACCAATTACCGAATCACATAATGGTAACCGGACATACTGATTCGTTGCCTTATGCTGGCGGTGAAGCTGGCTATAGCAACTGGGAACTTTCCGTTGATCGTGCTAACGCGGCGAGAAGGATTCTTATTAATCATGGTCTGGAAGTCGGCAAATTCTTACAGGTTATCGGTGATGCTGACAGTATGAATCAGGTCGGTACAGCGAAAGACGATCCCGCCAACCGTCGCATCAGTATCCTCGTGCTGAGTGAAGAGAAAGAACAAGAAATTATGAACGAGGATAAGTTGCTTAACAGTGATGTGACAGGAGAAAAACTCTCTGTGCCACCTAGTAAACCTGACATCGATAATCCGCCGTTAAACCCCACGTCCGAAAAACCGGTTCAGGAGAAGACGAAATAAGATGGATATCAGCGATTTTTATCAGACTTTCTTTGATGAAGCCGATGAGCTATTGGCCGATATGGAAGGGCATTTGCTCGAGCTTAATCCGCGAACACCTGATAAGGAAAGCCTGAACGCTATCTTCCGGGCCGCTCATTCGATTAAAGGCGGCGCGGGGACATTTGGTTTTACTGTATTACAGGAAACGACACATATTCTGGAAAATATTCTGGATGATGCTCGTAGTGGAAAACTCCAGCTCAATGAAGGCATCATTAATCTTTTTTTGGAAAGTAAGGATATTATGCAGGATCAACTTGATGCATATAAATCTTCCCGCACGCCGGATGAGGACAGCTACCGATATATTTGTGAGGCGCTGAGACAGTTAGCCCTGGAATCCAAAGAGGGCTCTGTAAACAATAGTCATCAGGCCGAGCTGATAAAAGAAAGTAAAAAAGATACGGGAACGGGAGAAGATGTTTTAAAGATTACCCTCAAGGATCTAGGCGAAAAGGATTTCGAACCTCTTGTTGAGGAACTTAAGAATCTTGGCATGTTGCAGGATCTTAAAATTGAAAAAAGCAGCCTGCAGGCTCGTATGCTCACCACTACCGCTGCGGATGATATTCTGGCGGTATTATGTTTTATTCTGGAACCAGAACAAATCACGATTGATGTTTGTGATGACGATTTTGTAGAAAATACCTGTCTGGATGCAGACGGTGTTGCGCAAGAAACAAACGATAATGGTTTTTCTGCGACAAGCAGTTCCCCGATTGGCGCTGCGCCATCAAGAAAACTGCGTAGTGCCAGCGAATCCCGTAAACAAAGCACTGAATCCGGTAGTATTCGTGTCGCCGTAGAAAAAGTAGACCAGATAATTAACCAGGTCGGTGAACTCATTATTACCCAGACCATGTTGACACAGTTATCTGCGGGGCTGGATCCTGCTCAGTATGACTCGTTGATTAATAGTATTGCGCAACTCGAACGTAATGCCCGGGATTTACAGGCATCGGTGATGTCGATCCGTATGATGCCAATGGAATATGTCTTCAGCCGTTTTCCCCGTTTAGTTCATGACCTTGCTAATAAATTAAATAAAAAGGTAGAGCTGACGTTGTGGGGCGGTTCTGCGGAACTGGATAAAAGTTTAATCGAGCGAATTATCGACCCGCTGACTCATCTGGTACGCAATAGTCTGGATCACGGTATTGAGCCGATTGATGTCAGGCTAGCTAATGGTAAACCTGCTACCGGTAGCCTGACGCTATCGGCAGAGCACCACGGCGGTAATATTGTTATCGAAGTCGTAGATGATGGCGCCGGCCTCAACAGAGAAAAAATCCTTAATCGCGCTCATGTGCAGGGCGTCGCTATTAGTGAAAACCCCAGCGATGAAGAAGTCTGGATGCTCATTTTTGCAGCGGGTTTCTCCACCGCAGAGAAAGTCACAGATGTCTCCGGTCGTGGCGTTGGTATGGATGTGGTGAGACGAAACATTCAGGATATGGGCGGTCATGTGACAATCCATTCAGAACAGGGGCGTGGAACCACTATCCGAATAATATTACCTCTGACGCTGGCAATTCTGGACGGCATGTCTGTACGCGTTGGGGCTGAAATTTATGTTCTCCCACTTGGCGCGGTGATGGAATCACTGATGTTGCTGGAAATGCCGCTAAACAGAATGTCCGGCGGTGAGTTGGTATTGAAGGTCAGAGAGGAATATCTGGCCCTCATCGAGCTGAATCGTCTTTTCGGTATCCAGAGTGATTTACAGAGTGTAAATGAAGGTATTGCGGTCGTCGTGCAAAGTGCAGGTATTCGCTATGCGCTACTGGTGGATCAACTGATTGGCCAGCATCAGGTCGTCGTTAAAAATCTCGAACAAAACTATCGTAAGGTGCCGGGAATTGCTGCCGCCACTATTCTGGGGGACGGCAGCGTAGCTATGATCCTGGATGTTGCTGCGCTTTATTCCAGAACAGCAATGACGCCTGCAATAGTGGATTCCGGCAAGGTTCTCAATTAAGGGAAACATTATGAAACTCACAGATAACGATAAACAATCGGCAAAAGAAAATGTCGGTAATGAATATTTGATTTTTACTCTTGGGCAAGAAGAGTACGGAATAGAAATATTAAAAGTACAGGAAATTCGCGGCTACGAGCGAGTTACGCGCATTGCGAATACCCCAGATTTTATTGCCGGTGTGACAAACCTTCGCGGTGTTATTGTGCCTGTAGTTGACTTTCGCGTTAAATTTCATCTGGATACAATTTCATTTGATGAAAACACGGTCGTTATCGTGCTAAGTTTTTCTAACAAAATCGTTGGGATAGTGGTTGATGGTGTCTCTGATGTGCTCTCTTTGTCACCTGAACAAATTCGTCCGGCACCTGAATTTAGCGGCGCAAAATTAGCGACAGATTACTTGCTTGGCTTAGGTACGCTTGATTCCAGAATGCTTATTCTTGTCGATATTGAAAAATTGCTTAACAGCGAAGAAATGCAATTGGTTGAACGTACAGCAGAAGTATCAGTTGACTGAAAATGAGGCTTTAGTGGTTTTCATGCTTACAGGTCAGGTGCATAATGATTTTTTCCTTAAAAAACAGCAAAAGGCTCAGGATCTTACCTGAGTCATTATCTTTAAAAACAACGTTTATTGTTGCTGTTTCTTTTGTTGTACTGGTTTTTACCATGTCAAATATCATAACGTTATATCACTTTATTGAGATTAAAAATAATGTTTTCAGACTAACGTCAGGTTTAGATCAGATCAATACGTTATCAAAGACGCGGCGAGCACTTGAGCTTGTCTTTGAAGAATGGGATTATCGCGATAATAGTAAATCATTGTATGACATGGAGTCGGCTAAAAATCATTTTCATGACTATATGGACATTATTTCCGATGATGCTAAAAATAGTGTGAAACAAACTCAGTCAATCAGAGATGCTTTTAAAAATGTTGAAGAAGCGGTTCGATCAGGGCGACTGAGTGAAGTAGAGAAAAAAGTAGATAAATTTATCTCTCAAGAGAATTATTTGGATGATTATGTCTATAAATATGATGAGCCTGAAGCTAAGGGTATTATTAATTGTCTGATAGCTGATTCTTATTTTGTTGGGGTGATCTCTTTTTGTTTTTGGATAATACTCGCAGTCGCAGGCTGGTTATGGTTAAAAAACAATGTATTCTCACGATTTGAGTACATCAAAGAATGCTTTTCTTTAATTTCTAATGGCGAACTTAATCATACATTAGCCATCGGTCAGAAAAACGAAATTGGTGAAGTTATTGAACAACTGGACACGATGCGGCTAAATTTAAGCGATATCATTACAACGTTTAAAAGTTCAATTGAACTAATTAGCGACAGCACTGATGAAATGACGCATGGTAATAGCGATCTGTCGACCCGTACAGAGGAGCAGGCGGGCGCATTACAGCTAACTGCTGCCAATATGGAAGAGATCAGTACGACGGTTGCGCATAATGCTGACAACGCCAAAAGAGCGAATGAATTTGCCAGCGCGGCAAATACGACGGCACAAGAAGGGCTGACGGCGGCGCAGGCAGTTACGGAAACTATTCGTACTATTGAACAAAGTGTTAAAAAGATATCGGAAATTAACAAAGTTGTGGATGACATCGCTCGCCAAACATATATCCTGGCGCTTAACGCTGCCGTTGAAGCAGCAAGAGCCGGAGATCATGGGCGTGGGTTTGCTGTTGTTGCCAGTGAAGTACGGCATCTGGCTCAAAACAGTGCCAGCGCGGCTAAAGAAATCAATGAATTAATAACTTCAGCCGTTGAACATGTCAATACAGGTAATGCGCTTGCCACCAATGCAGGTAAGACGATAAATGAAATGGTGAATGCCATTTATGATGTCAACAGCATTATGAATGATATCTCCCAGGCGTCTGAAGAGCAGAGCAAAGGGATTCAGCAGGTTGCGTATGCGCTGACTGAAATGGATACTGTGACGCAGCGTAATAACTCATTGGTAAGTGAATCTGAAACCATCGCGCTGAGTCTACACGACCAGGTCAGACAGTTACAGGAAATGATCGCCTTCTTTAAGTTACCAATTAATCATTCTTGATTACCCACTATGACTTTCAGATATAGCATTCTGCCTGGATGCTATATCTCCATTTTTGTCGATAACTCTGAATTCTATTCCTGTTCCTCTGGCTACCACTCCAGGTCTGCGTCGGTTAATCTTTAGCCTCGGGCTAATCTATTACATAGGATTAATATAAATGCCTTTATATTAGCCAGGGTAAACGCCCGAGTTAAACTAATTAAATATCTTAAGTTAGTTTCTTTTTGCTACAGATTTAACTTATTTTATGGTTAATAATATGGAAACAGATGCAACAATTGAAGAGGGTGTTAATATCTGCATATAACAAGCTGTTTTTGGAGTTAATTTTATGCAGAAACCTGTCGTTCGAGTGGGCGAATGGCTAGTCAGCCCTGATGTTAATCAAATCAGCCGCAATAGACGGCGAATAACACTCGAACCGCGATTAATTGATCTTCTGGTTTTTTTGGCTCATCACCCCGGTGAAGTGCTTACACGCGATGAGTTGATTGACCATGTATGGAAGCGAAATATAGTCACCAGCCACGTTGTGACGCAAACTATTTCTGAGTTGCGTAAGTCATTAAAAAATGACGATGATGATGAGAATAATGAATATATCATTACTATCCCTAAACGTGGATATAAACTCACCGCGCCGGTAACATGGTGCGCTGAAGAAGGGGAGGTGACGGCATCCTTATCCCCTGAACAGCCCGACATTGTGTCAGATACGCCGCTACCGACCAATACTCCCATCATTACCGCGCCTCGATTATCTGACAATCAACTGCGTAAATATCATCATCTCCGTGTTTTTATCGTTTGGGCTATCTTTTTACTGGCTGTGCTTAGTTGTGTATTTATGGTTGCAAAAACAGCAATTAAATCTAATTTAACGACGACCAATACTCAGGTTCTTCTGAACCCACTTGATATAGACATCCACCTTGTTAACGGAAATGCATGTAATAACTGGAATTTGCAGCTTTTTTATGCTGTTGGCTTAGGAAGCCTGGTGACATCTACGCTTAACACATATTCTAATTATATGGTGCATGACAAAATAAACTACAGTGGCCATGTTTCGGGAAATTCAGGAAAAACGTTAACGCTGGAGTTTCTCAATCAACGTCACTACCGAGCACAGCAATGTTTTATGTCTGTCCGCCTGGTCGATCATGCGAACGGCGAGGTTATGCTGGATAAACGTTACTTCATTACGGGGTCTAATGAGGTAGCGATCCAGAATGATTTACTGAGCAATTTATCATCGGCGCTTTCGCTATCCTGGTCAGACAAAATGACGGAAATGATGAGCCATTATCAACCCATTAAAAGTCAGTCTCTGGCACATTTTTTTGAAGCACATCAGTTGTTAATGCAGGGGGATGCTGCATCGCTAAACAAAGCCAGTGAAATCCTCGAAGACGTGGCGAAACAGTCCCCGGAATTTACCTATGTTAATGCTGAAAAAGCATTGATCGATATTTTTCGCCATACGCAGCAGTTGCTTGATGACAAGCAGCTTAAAACGTTATATGCCTCGATGGAGAAAATTCGTAACAGCCCAGGGCTCAAGGATTCAGCGATTTACTATCAGATTAAAACTGTCGATTTGTTAGATCGTGGCAACGTGGAGGAGGCGTATCAGGCAATTAATCTCGGTATCAGAAATGAACTCTCCTGGCTAAACTATATCCTGCTGGGAAAAGTCTACGAAATGAAAGGCGAAAACCGTCTTGCCGCTGATGCCTATATTACCGCATTTAATTTGCGTCCTGGAGAAAACACGCTGTACTGGATTAAAAATGGTATATTCCAGACATCGCTAAACCGCATCGTACCCTACCTTGAAAATTATTCTTCAGCAGAATAAATGAAGCCTTATCATATTTTTTCTTAAATAATATGATAAGGCATTTTTTCATGTCATCAGTCACCGTATTTATATTTTACGCAATCCATCATAAATCAGAAAAACTACGGTTTTACTCTTAAGGAAATCGCTTTAATTGATTGATAATCAACAAAATTTATCTTTTCATGATAACCGTAGATAATCCAGATAACCTTTATGATTCTCTAAAAAACATCATTTATATATCGTTTATTGTTTATTCATTTTATCTTTAGGACTTCATTCTCCTGAATTAGTACCCTTTTCTATAGTCGGTCAGTCTGCAGCGTTGTTTACATGTTGACTTGTGCCTTGAATATTAAATCCAGGAGATTGAAAATATGAGTTCTGCCAAACAGATCGGGCTATTTGCCTGTACTGGCGTGGTAGCCGGTAATATGATGGGAAGCGGGATTGCATTATTACCCGCGAATCTTGCCAGCATTGGTGGTATTGCCATCTGGGGATGGGTTATCTCTATTATTGGTGCGATGTCGCTGGCTTATGTTTATGCCCGCCTGGCGACAAAAAACCCGCAACAAGGTGGCCCAATTGCTTATGCGGGGGAAATCTCTCCGGCATTCGGATTCCAGACGGGTGTTCTTTATTATCACGCTAACTGGATTGGTAACCTCGCAATTGGTATTACCGCGGTTTCTTATCTTTCTACCTTCTTCCCTGTATTAAATAGCCCAATTCCAGCCGGTATTGCCTGTATTGCTATTGTCTGGATCTTTACCTTCATCAACATGCTTGGCGGTGCCTGGGTTAGCCGTTTGACAACTATTGGCCTGATGCTGGTACTGATTCCTGTCGCGCTGACTGCTGTTATTGGCTGGCACTGGTTTGATCTGGCGACTTACCAGGCAAACTGGAATACCTCCGGTACGACTGACAGCCGCGCTGTGATTAACAGTATTCTGCTCTGCCTGTGGGCTTTCGTTGGTGTTGAATCTGCTGCGGTGAGCAGCGGTATGGTGAAAAATCCAAAACGCACCGTTCCGCTGGCAACCATGCTGGGCACGGCAATGGCCGGTATCGTTTATATTGCCGCAACCCAGGTGCTTTCCGGTATGTTCCCTGCCGACCGTATGGCTGCTTCTGGTGCTCCGTTCGCCGTTAGCGCCGCGACGATGTTTGGCGGCTGGGCCGCACCGGTGGTTTCTGCTTTTACCGCTTTCGCCTGTCTGACTTCCCTCGGTTCCTGGATGATGCTGGTTGGCCAGGCGGGTGTCCGTGCGGCAAACGACGGCAACTTCCCGAAAGTTTATGGTGATGTTGACAGTAACAACATCCCTAAAAAAGGCCTGTTGCTTGCAGCGGTGAAAATGACCGTCCTGATGGTGCTGATAACCGTGATGAACTCTACCGGTGGTAAAGCTTCTGACCTGTTTGGCGTGCTTACCGGGATCGCAGTGCTGTTGACCATGCTCCCTTACTTCTACTCCTGTGTTGATCTGATTCGTTTCGAAGGCGTCAACCTGCGCAACGGCGCCAGCCTGGTTTGTTCAGTGCTGGGTTGTGTCTTCTGCTTCATCGCTCTGTCAGGCGCTACGTCCTTCGAGCTGACCGGGACATTTATCGTCAGTCTGATAATCCTGATGTTTTACGGCCGTAAATTGCATCAGCGCGAACATGCTGCTGACGACGTTAGCAGCGTAGACACCCACTAATTCCCTTCGTTTCTCTGCGCTCCTCTCGTTCTCCCACAACGAGACGGGAGGAGCCAGCTCTATCAGGAGATATAAATATGAACGTTATCGCGATAATGAATCAGATGGGGGTTTACTTTAAAGAAGAGCCTATCCGTGAGTTGCATTGCGCCCTCGAAAAACGGGGCTTCCACGTTGTCTATCCAAACGACCGCGAAGACCTGCTGAAGCTGATTGAAAATAATGCTCAACTTTGCGGCGTGATCTTTGACTGGGATAAGTACAATCTTGCGCTGTGCGAAGAAATCAGCGCTATGAATGAGTACATGCCACTGTATGCGTTTGCAAATACTCACTCTACGCTGGATGTCAGCCTGAACGAGCTGCGTATGCAGGTGCGTTTCTTCGAATACGCGCTGGGCGCGGCGGAAGATATCGCCTTAAAAATCAAACAAAATACTGACGAATATATCGATACCATTCTGCCGCCACTGACCAAAGCCCTGTTCAAATATGTTCGTGAAGGTAAGTACACATTCTGTACCCCTGGCCATATGAGCGGTACGGCATTCCTGAAAAGCCCGGTCGGTAGCATTTTCTATGACTTCTTTGGTGCAAACACCATGAAGTCAGATATCTCCATCTCGGTATCTGAGCTGGGATCTCTGCTGGATCACTCTGGTCCGCACAAAGAAGCGGAAGAGTATATTGCTCGCGTGTTCAACGCTGAACGCAGCTATATGGTTACCAACGGTACGTCAACCGCTAACAAAATCGTCGGCATGTATTCCGCTCCGGCGGGCAGTACAGTGCTGATTGACCGTAACTGCCACAAATCGCTGACCCATCTGATGATGATGAGCGATATTACGCCGATCTACTTCCGCCCGACCCGTAATGCTTACGGTATTTTAGGCGGTATTCCGCAGAGCGAATTTCAGCATGAAACCATCGCCAAACGCGTGAAAGAAACGCCGAATGCCACCTGGCCTGTACATGCTGTTATTACCAACTCGACTTATGACGGCCTGCTGTACAACACCGACTACATCAAGAAAACGCTGGACGTAAAATCCATCCACTTTGATTCCGCCTGGGTGCCTTACACCAATTTCTCGCCAATTTACAAAGGTAAATGCGGGATGAGCGGTGGTCGTGTTGAAGGTAAAGTGATTTACGAAACTCAGTCTACGCATAAATTGCTCGCGGCGTTTTCTCAGGCATCCATGATCCATGTGAAAGGGGATGTTAACGAAGAGACGTTCAGCGAAGCCTATATGATGCACACCACGACTTCACCGCACTACGGTATTGTCGCATCGATGGAAACTGCTGCGGCAATGATGAAAGGAAA
>NZ_CAWORF010000040.1:0-30100 GCF_963883545.1 Escherichia sp. E4702
GTAGGCCTGATAAGACGCAAAGCGTCGCATCAGGCACCGCCGCATAACTGCCGGATGCGGCGTAAACGCCTTATCCGGCCTACGATTTGGGCACAGGCTTGTAGGCCTGATAAGACGCAAAGCGTCGCATCAGGCGCCACCGCATAGCTGCCGGATGCGGCGTGAACGCCTTATCCGGCCTACGATGTGCGATTACGAGCCGCGCAATAAGCGGTTGCCCGCGTCGCTGATATCTTCGGCGGTTTTCATCATTTTGATCTGCGCTTCGAACTGGCGGTTCATAGCGATGGACGACATCATTTCGCTAACCGCCGAGACGTTGCTGCCTTCGAGAAAACCGCCGCTGACTTTGATATTTTCATCGCGCTGAGCCGGAACGCCGTCTGCCGTTATCAGCATCCCTTCACCGTTTTTCGCCAGGTTAGCCACCGGAATATCCACCAGCTTCAGGCGGTCGATATCCATCGTCGCGGTCACGTCGCCGTCATCAGGCGTCACCGAGAGCGTGCCGTCGCTGCCAAACGAAGCAATGGCGTTCGGCGGCAGAATGATCGGTCCGTTATCCCCCAGCACCAGATTGCCGTCGATAGTCAGTTGCCCCTGGTCGTCCTGCTGAATGTTGCCGTTGCGGGTATACACTTCGTTGCCGTTTTTATCCTGCACCGCAATGTAACCCGCGCCCTGAATCGCCACGTCCAGCGGGCGTTCGGTTTTCTCCGCAACACCTGTGCTGTCGTTCACGCCGCTGGCCCCTTCCTGCGCCATATAGCGCGTGTCGAAGCCGCCGCCTTTCACCTTGTCGTTGGTCGCCATTGCCATATCGGCGCGAAAACCGTTGGTGTTGACGTTCGCCAGGTTGTTGGCGCTAATCTGCTGCTCGTACAGGGTCTGAGAAGCACCGCTCAACGCGGTATAAATCAAGCGGTCCATTACATTGCCTGGAACAGCGCGTCATCGAGCTGCGTGCTGGTGGCGATAACTTTGGTGTTGGCCTGATAGTTACGCTGGGCGGTCATCAGGTTGACCAGTTCGCTGGTGATATCGACGTTAGAGCTTTCGAGCACGCCCGACGATAGCGTGCCGCAGGTGCCGGAGCCGGGAACGCCAATCAGCGGGGTGCCGGATTCGCCGGTTTGTACCCACGCGGTGCCGCTCACCGCTTCGAGGCCGTTTTCATTCGGGAAGGTCGCCAGCACCACCTGCCCCTGCAACATGCGTTCGCCGTTGCTGTAGGTGGCGTAAACTTTGCCATCGTCATCAACCTGCACACCGTTCTGAGTCGCGGAGGCGTAGCCGTTGGCGGCGTTGGTGGTGACAGAAAATTCAGAGCCGTATTGCGTACAGGTGGAGTAATCAACGGTTAAGTCGATGGGCGCGGCGGCGTCGGTCTGAAACTCAATGGTCTGCGGCGAGGTTGGCGAGGTCAGCTTCCCGGTGTTCGGGTCGAAGGTTAAGGTGGTCGCCGGAACACCAGTCTGCTGCTGACCGTCGAAGGTGTACTGCACTTCCCAGGTGTTATCGCTGGTTTTGCTGAAGTACTGGCATACCGAGTGTTCGTTGCCTAATGAGTCATACACCGTGGTGGTGTAGCTGTCGGTATAGGAGCTGCTGTTGGTCGCGTCGAACGGTACGGTTGTACGGTCTATAGCCGCGTCGCTGGCATCGAAGTTGGCGGTAAAAGTCAGGCTGCTGCTGGCCTGCGCCGGGATATTGCCGGTTTTGATCTGGATATCTGTGACTGTACCGGTTTGCAGGGTGCCGCTGTCATCGACCGGATAGCCCTGCAAATAAGCGCCCGAGGCGTTGACGATATAGCCGTTTTTGTCGGTTTCAAACGATCCGGCGCGGGTATAAGAAATGTTGCCCGCACTGTCGCAGGTAACAAAAAAGCCGTCGTCGTTAATCGCCAGATCCAGCGCGTTGCCGGTGGAGACCAGCGAACCGCCGCGTGAAATACTTTGCGCCGTACCCGCTACGCTGACGCCCATCGCCTGGCTTCCGGCATACATGGCTGAAAACTGGGTAGTCATCGACTTATAGCCCACCGTTCCGGCGTTGGCGATGTTGTTACTGATCCCGTCCAGCTGTTCGTTAACGGCATTCAGCCCCGTCGCGGCAATTTCATAACTCATTGTGTCTTCCTGTTAATTCAAATTTTGACAGCGTGCCCGTTGTTTTGCCGGATGCGGCGTGAACACCTTATCCGG
Source organism: Escherichia sp. E4702 (assembly GCF_963883545.1). Lineage (NCBI taxonomy): Bacteria > Pseudomonadati > Pseudomonadota > Gammaproteobacteria > Enterobacterales > Enterobacteriaceae > Escherichia > Escherichia sp. E4702. Next base: position 2,208 of record NZ_CAWORF010000040.1, read on the forward strand.
CCTACAAAACCATGCAGATTCATGTAGGCCTGATAAGCGAAGCGCATCAGGCAATTTGGCACCGGACATCACGCCACATCACTGTCGGCATCGGGTACGCCAAATTGGCTAATCATGGTGAACGGCACTTCGCCGACGCCTGCAACGTTGAGCAGCGGAGAGCTGCCGTCGAGCGGGATGCGCACATCTTCCACTTCGCCGGAGACTTCAATCGGCACCTCTTCTTCCCCGGTGTTGGTGACCACCGAAACGTCGTAATCGCCAGGCGGGATGCCGTAATCAGCCGGATTAATCGAGAAATCAACCTGGCCTGGTCCAACGGACGAACTCCCTTGCGGGATCAGCGACACCGTGTAGTCATCGCCTGCGGCATCGGTAAAGTGGAGATCGGCGGTGGTACAGGCGTCGTCAAGCGTGGCGCGACCGTTAATGGTCTGGTCGCTCACCTGCAAAGCGGTGGTCTGCACCATAATGTCGTCGCCCACCAGATTGCCGAGCGCCATCACCTGAATGTTGCTCATCAGCACCGCGTTGGTGTTGGCCTGCACGCTCATCTCTTCCATCATCGCCACCTGCGCCATCGACGAAAGCTGGTCGATATATTCGGTGGCGTCGGTCGGGTCGGTCGGGTCCTGGTTTTGGATCTCAGCGACAAACAGCGTCAGAAAGGTATCAACGGGTGACGAATCCGTGGACGTTGTCGTACTGCTGGTATCGGTGGTAGCTGCACTATCGCCCACATTACTGCTTTGCGTGGTCGCCCCTACATTGTTTTGCGCCACCGCACTACTTCCCACAGAGGAAGAGTGCGCCTGTGATTGTGCATTCAGCGCCAGGGTATTCATCAGGCTTCTCCCAGTTTCAGCAAACTTTGCTGCATACTTTTCACGTTGTTGAGCACATCGACGTTGGTTTCGAAATCGCGCGAGGCCGACATCATGTCTGCCATCTGTTCCACCACATTGACGTCGGGATACCAGACATCCCCGTTAGCATCCGCCAGCGGCGAATGCGGTTCATAGCGTTTCACCGCCCCGCCGGTTTGCAGCACGTCCTGCACCTGCACGCTGGCGCCGTCAATGGCATGACGATGTGTACCCGCCAGCAAACTGTGGTGATACACCGCGGCAAACACCGGGCTGCGCGCTTTATACGCCTGCGCCTCGCTGCTGGCGGGCGCATTGGCATTCGCCAGGTTACTGGCAACGGTATTCAGGCGTAGCGTTTGCGCCGTCATCGCCGAGCCGGAAATCTGATAGATATCAGTAAATGACATGCTTATTTCCCTTCAATGGCCTCTCTGATGCCGCTGATTTGCAGATTCAGAAAGGTCAGACTGCTTTGATAATCCATACTATTTTGTGAAAACCGCGCCTGTTCGCTGTTCAGTTCCACGGTGTTGCCATCTTCCGACGGCTGCATCGGTACGCGGTACTGGACATCCACCGCCGCGTTATTTGCCCGTTGCATCTCCCTGGCAAAATCAATATCTTTAGCCTTGAAATTTGGCGTATCGACGTTCGCCAGATTCGCAGTCAGTAGCTCGGTCCTCTCAAGACGTAACTTCACTGCCTGCGGATGCACTCCCAATGCTTGTTGAAAACTGATCCCCATTTCCTGCGTCACTCCTGCTTCAATCCGCATACGCTAAGCAATCGCCGTGCCATTTTTTAAGTGACTGATGAGAAAGGGTTTATGAGTTTTCAATTTTGCAGGCGGAAGTTTTATTTCCTCCTGGCGCTGGCCTTACCGGGCTACGCCGCCGTCCATCCCGTGCAGCACAGCGCGCGGGAACAAGTCAACGCCCAGGTGCTGAACGCCGCCAGCCAACAGATTGAATCGCTGGCGCAACAGCGGCAGTGGCATGACTATCGCTACACCTTTAAGGTCTATATTCCGTCGCAGATTGCGACCGCCGCACCCTGTACTAAAACACCCGGCGTCACGCTGACTTCGCCCGCAGAAATCGCCCTCAACCGGATGAACTTCACCGTCAGTTGCCCGCAAAGCTGGCAGATGAACGTGGCGGTGCGCCCGGATGTTCTGGTGCCGGTGGTGATGGCAAAGTCAGTGGTTGCCCGCGACACGCCGCTCACGGCGAATGATGTGGAGTTGAAGCCCTACAACGTCAGCGCCCAGCGCCGCGATGTGTTGATGGAGCTCGATGACGCGATTGGTTTCAGCAGTAAACACGCCCTGCAACCCGGCAGGCCAATCACCAAAGAAGAACTGGGGTCTCCGGTGCTGGTCGGGCGCGACCAGCCGGTGATGATTGTTTACCAGAGTGCGGGGATCACCGCCTCGATGCCCGGCGTGGCGCTGAAAAATGGTCGCAAAGGCGAGATGGTGAAAGTACGTAACGCCAGCAGCCAGCGGGTCATCAGCGCGAGGGTGGCAGAAAGTGGCGTAGTGACAACGGTAAGCGCGGAGTAATTTGCTGCAATACCGCGTAGCATATGTATGACTAGCTCCCAATATTCTGACTTTCTGACAAATTTCACTGTGTATTTTGGATAATTATTGAGCACTTAATCACTACTGTTTAAATATCCAGATGATAACTATTTTATCTGGGTCAAATGAGTGATATTGTATCACCAATAAGACCTACGGGGGGGTGCTATGTCTGAATTTGAATTGCTCGTGAAAGATCTTCTTTTAAAATCAGAAGAAGACGAGAAAAAGCGACAAGAAAAAGATCGAGAATTAATTTTAAAGGTTCTTGAAATCTATGATCAAAAATATGTTGCAGAACTCCTACGAAAAGTAGGAAAAAATGAATGGAGCAGAGAAACACTTAACCGTTGGATAAATGGTAAGTGTAACCCTAAACAATTAACTTCTGCTGAGGAAACTTTACTTCGAAAGATGCTTCCAGAACCTCCCGAATATCATCCTAACTATACGTTTCGTTTTATTGATTTATTCGCAGGGATTGGTGGTATTCGTAAAGGCTTCGAAAATATTGGTGGGCAATGTGTTTTTACTAGCGAATGGAATAAAGAAGCGGTAAGAACCTACAAAGCTAATTGGTTTAATGATGAACTAAATCATAAATTTAATCTTGATATACGAGAAGTCACTTTAAGTGATAGAGATGATGTTTCCGAAGTGGAAGCCTATAATCATATAGACAAAAATATTCCAGATCATGATGTCCTTCTGGCCGGTTTTCCATGTCAACCCTTTAGTCTGGCTGGGGTAAGCAAGAAAAATTCTCTGGGGCGTGCACATGGTTTTGAATGTGAGGCACAAGGAACACTATTTTTTGATGTCGCTCGAATTATTAAATCAAAAAAACCAGCTATTTTTGTGCTTGAGAATGTGAAGAACCTTAAAAGTCATGATAAAGGTAAGACTTTTAAAATCATCATGGAAACACTCAATGAATTAGGGTATGAAGTTGCCGATGCTGGTGTTACTGGCTCAGATGATCCTAAAATTATAGATGGAAAACATTTTTTACCCCAACATCGTGAGCGTATAGTGTTGGTAGGATTTCGTAGGGATCTGAATATTCACAAGGATTTCACGTTACGAAATATTAACCGTTTTTACCCTCAAAACAGGCCAACATTTGGTGAATTATTAGATCATGATGTTGACGACAAATATATTTTGACTCCAAGGTTATGGGAATATCTTTACAATTATGCAAAAAAACATGCAGCAAAAGGAAATGGGTTTGGTTTTGGTTTAGTGGATCCTAAAAATCCAGACAGTATCGCACGAACGCTGTCTGCTCGTTACCATAAAGATGGCTCTGAAATACTGATCGATCGTGGCTGGGATAAGGCTGTCGGTGAAATCGATTTTAGTAATCCAGCGAATCAAGAGAATCGACCAAGAAGACTGACACCTCACGAATGTGCCAGGTTAATGGGTTTTGAAAAACCAGGGGGAAGACCTTTTAGAATACCTGTATCAGATACTCAAGCTTATAGACAATTTGGGAACTCAGTTGTTGTGCCAGTATTTGAAGCTGTAGCAAGATTACTAGAACCGTATATACAAAAAGCTGTCAGCATGCAAGTTATTAACGATTAATAATAATTAACTTTCACTATTGTGAGGCCTTTTTTATTAAAGGCCTCTAAATATATAATCATAAGTTATTATAAGTATACTTTTATATTATACAAAATCTTCATACAGCGTTATTAACTGTGTGATAAAACTCTCTAACGTTAATAATCCCTCCCTGATTTCCTCTGGATATTTTTTATGAAGAGGGGAAGGTACAACCAAGGTGACACCTTCAGCTCTCATTTCGTTAAATTGAGCAACTGAGACACCCTCTTGCAAGGTAAACAAATATATTTTGTTGATTTTATTTGCTTCATTGAGTGCCTGACGCCACCGATCCTTACATGTTGTTTTTACAGCAAGCATATGGAGTTTTTCTCTTGGAAAGTGATCATCATGGTAAGCTGCCGCTGATGGAAAAAGAAAATCGGGTTTCTTTTTTCCTTCAGTAATACATTGAGTAGCAAAATGATGCAGTCCATGCTCAATAAAAATTTGCTCAAGATGTAGCTCCAGTGATTTCCCGGCTCGAGATTTTCTTCTATTACTAACAGAGTTAGCCATAGCTATAAAATCATCTACAGAACCAAACCCTTGACGGATGATGTCCAGTACATGAATTTCTTCAACCATTAGAAAGAGATCATATTCAATACGGCGGCGTTCTAAAAGTTGGTCATCTGGACTGGTTACGCCTGTTGGGTAGTAACCCGCAGCATATTGAATAATCTCTAAGCCAGAAGGAAAGCTATGTTTCCAGCTTTCCGGAATAACATATTCCTTTTGAGAGATTTTTGGCCTTGATGCGAGTACACCAAGTATTTCACTGGCAGGCCCAAACATTAAAGTTCCAGGAATGATCTCCCCAACAGCTGATTCCAGTACATCCTCTTCTTCTGGGCTTACACAAACCCATACATCAACACTTTTGCTGTCTCTCCCTGGCTCATGTTCAAACGCAAGCACAGACAAAGCACCTGTATTTTCCGGATCCTGTAGGGGACTGCCAGCCCCCCACCGAGTGATACGTTTTTCATTTCTTGTTTGCCCGAAATACTTATTATTGTAGTAAATAGCGCGAACCTCACTATCTACACATTCATGAGAGGAATAAGTTGCGCGCAATAAAACCGAAGGATTTTTTTCTGACGTATGATCTATAGATGGGAAAAGTTCAGCAACGATACCGGAAGGAATATATATCCCTACCTGATGCCCTCCTGTTGCACCAGTGTCGTTTGCTGAAAGACGTTTAATATAGAGATAGTTGTTACCACCGACCTTATCAAGCAGCCAATCTTGTAATCCTGACATAAGACATCCTTATTTTTGCATAGTATCCGATTCAGATTTTTCCACATATCCATCAGAACGACCAGAACCAACATATCTGAACAAAAAGTAAATATGCGATAACGATTAAAGTTTTGCCGCCTGTTAACCGCTTTACCGGAGTAACACACCTTCAAACAGAGACGAGGTTGCGATGAAAATCACCCCGACTATGCCAGGCAATCGCCCGACAGCCACAACGGCAGGCTCCAGCCAGCCGCGTAAAAGCACGGCGGCCACCACCACGACGCTGAGCGCCGACGACATTACTCAGGCGGGATTACAGTCCGCCCAACAAACGCTGAACGACCAGCAAGAGAGCGATATCAACAGCGACAACGTGGCGAAAATGCAGGCGATGCTGGCCTCCGGCAGCCTGCAAGTGGACACCGAACAGCTAGCCAGCGACATGCTGAGCTTTTTCCAGAACTAAGAGGCCGATGAAGTGAGTATCCGGTTACAACAGGTGAAGGCGTTGCTGCAGGGAATTCGTGACGACGACGTGCTGTATGATTCCCTGCGCGAACGTCTCCAGCGCCAGCGGATCTGCATGATTCGCCGCGCCAGCGAGGAGCTGCTGGCAGTAAACGAGGAGATAACCCATCACTATGAGCAGTTGCATGGACATAGCCATCAACGGCACAGCCTGCTGAAAATGCTCAACGTTAGCGTAAATCGTGACGGTCTGGCGCAGGTTTTCGCCTGGCTTCCGGCAGTCCAAAAAGCGGCAGCACAACAGTTGTGGCAACGCCTTGAGCAAAAGGCGGAACGATGCAAAGCCTACAACGATAAAAACGGCGAGCTGTTGATTCGCCAGTATGAATTTATTCAGTCATTTTTAGGCAGCGAAGCAGATTTTCTCTATCAGGAATAACGACAATTCCTTCCTCCATCGCGGAAACGGATTTTCCGCCTGATTCTCAATCCTTTGTTTTTGATTACAAAAATTCCCGGCACGCTTATTGCACATTCCGCGAAGTAATAAAGACTGGAAGCCACCTATGAGTTTTATTGAATGTTACGAACCGGAATTTGTACGCAATTTTTTGGCGCAGCACCCCGGTTCGCCTTTATACGTCCGTAAGGTCTGGAAGAATGAGATTCGTCAGAGCCTGATGCTGACAGAGCCAGAAAGCTGCGAAGCGGTGCTCAACGATGCCAGGGCCTTTGATTTACAGCTCACCTACCGCCCTGTGGAAGAAAATACCGCGGAACTCTCCGCGCGCGATGTGATAGTAAACCAGGTGATTTTGAGCACCCTTACGCTACCCGGTTTAACACCAGAGCTTTCACTGTATGCCGTCGGTATCCTGCTCTCCCGCGCCAGTAAAATGCCAGGCAGGGATGGCGATACTCTTGCCCGACTGACAACGCTGCCACAGGCGCTGGCCGATCATGCGAAAAAAGGCACGCTGCAGGCACAGTTCGCCCAGCTCCCGCCCGTGCCTCAGTTGGCACGGCAGCTGGTGACGCTGCTCGGAAGTTTTGCATTTGACTGGTCGATTCTGCCGGAAAGCCCGCGCAAAGCCTCACTGCCGTTGCAGGTTACCTTACTGACGCTGCATGACGCCAACAGCGAAGCTTTGTTGCAACAGCAGCTTCAGGCGCAGTGGCAAACCACCTGGCAACAGCATTTTGCCGCCGCACCGTGGATGATGCGCAACTGGCTAATTTACCGGGTTTACCACGATGTAATTGGCCAGGCTGACGGGGCGGATTATTTCCTGCTGGTATGTGATTTTTATCTCATCCGCACGTTAATCAGTTTGTGGACGCTGGATGATTCACCGCTACGACAGGAGGATATTTTCGCCCTCTTCGCGGTGTTTGAACGCTGGCGAGAGAGTGAAAATGCGCTGCTGATTCGCCAACAAATTCAGGCTGAATGTTGTGCAGAGCCGCTGCTTTATGCGTTTTCGCTGCTACCTTGCTAACGCTTTCAGGCCGGTTTTTCCCGGCCTTATCTACTTCGTAAACATATCATGCAAACCGTCATCAAAACACTCGCCACCCACCGCGAAAAACCGTTCGTCAGCGTCGTCACGCCAACCTGGAACCGCGGTGCATTCCTGCCGTACCTGCTTTACATGTACCGCTATCAGGATTACCCGGCAGACCGCCGAGAACTGGTCATCCTCGACGACTCGCCGCAAAGCCATCAGCACATCATCGACCGTTTGACCGATGGCACGCCGGAAGCCTTTAACATCCGCTACATCCATCATCCGGAAAAACTGCCGCTGGGCAAAAAACGTAACATGCTCAACGAACTGGCGTGCGGCGAATACATCCTCTGCATGGATGACGACGACTACTACCCGGCAGATAAAATCTCCTGGACTATCGCCATGATGCAAAAACACCGGGCGCTCATCTCCGGCTCCGACCAGATCCCCATCTGGTACAGCCATATCAACCGTATCTTTCAAAGCCGCAGCTTTGGCCCGCATAACATCCTCAACGGCACCTTTTGCTATCACCGTAACTACCTGAAAAAGCACCGTTACGACGATGATTGCAATTTAGGCGAAGAGAAAAGTTTCACCGACAATTTCAGCGTTAACCCGCTACAACTGCCCGGCGAGCGCACCATTCTGTGTATCTCGCACAGCCACAACACCTTTGATAAAGACTTTATTCTTGGGGCCAGCACGCCTGTAAACGCGGCGCTTGCGGATATCGTCCGCGATCCGCTGCTGCGCAATGCTTATCTGAGTCTGCATAACGCCACTCATCACCAGGCGATCAATCATCAGGCGATCGATCAGATCGTTCTGCTGAATCTGGATAAACGCCCGGATCGCTTACAGCAGATCCGTGAAGAACTGGCACTGCTGCATGTTCCGCCTGAAAAGATCACCCGCCTTGCCGCCAGTGAAGATGAAAACGGTCAACGGGGTCGCCGCCTGTCGCACTTGCAGGCGCTGCGCCTGGCGCAACAGCACGGCTGGCAAAACTATCTGCTGCTGGAAGATGACGCGGTCACTCTCAAGCAGGAGAAACATATTCAGGTGCTGAACACGCTGCTGGCGAGCCTGGCGAAAATTCCCTGGCAGGTGATGATCCTTGGCGGCGAAATTTCGCAGGGAACGATGCTAAAAAGTTTGCCGGGGTTGGTGCACGCGCGGGACTGCCGCAAGGTATGCGCTTATCTGGTGAACAGCCGCTACTACCCGCAACTGGCGCAGCAGATGAGCAACGATGAGCACTCGCTGGAAGCCTGCTGGCAGCCGCTGCTACGCGCCGACAAATGGCTGGCCTGTTACCCGAGCCTTTGTTATCAGCGACCGGGCTTTAGTGATACCGAGAAAAAAACGACTGATAACATTAGTCACTATTTCAACAAATTACCCGTAGCCACCAAGCCATCTGCGTTACCCATCGCCGACACCATCGGCTTTTTTATGGAAACCTCCTTCCACTACGCGCTCTACCGCCCAATCATCACCGCCCTGCAGGCGCAGGGGCAGAGCTGCACGCTGGTGATCAACGACCGCGTGTTTAAACCGTTTCTTGATGAAATGCTGGCGACGCTAAAAAACATCGACGATCCGCAGCTCAAAGGAATGCGCTTATCTGAAATGCAGGCACACAGTCAGAGGGTAAAATGCCTGGTCAGCCCCTACCACACGCCCGCGCTCAATGGCCTGGCGGCGGTGAACATCCGCGCTATGTACGGCTTAGCCAAAGAGACGTGGAACCACGCCGACTGGAACCGTTTTTATCAGCGCATTTTGTGTTATAGCCACTACAGTCAGCAGGCGCTGGAACATTTCGGCAGTGCGAAAGTGGTCGGCAACCCGCGCTTCGACGCCTGGCATAACGGCACGTTCGATCGTTCATTGCCGGAAAATATCCAACCCGATTCCCGTAAACCCACGGTGCTCTACGCCCCTACGTTTGGCACATTAAGCTCCCTGCCCCACTGGGCAGAAAAATTGGGGCGCTTAAGCGATGATGCGAATCTGATTTGCAAACTGCACCACGGCACCTGCTCGCGCCCGGAAGAAGCTGCATCGCTGGCCCTGGCGCGCAGGCATTTAAAACAGCGCACCGACTCCGCCCGTCACACGCTGGCGCTGCTGGCAAAGGCCGATTACGTGCTGACCGATAACAGCGGGTTTATTTTCGATGCTATCCACGTTGATAAGCGGGTGATCCTGCTCGACTTTCCGGGCATGAATGAACTGCTCGACGGCGAGAAAAGCTACTCCACGCCCGAAAGCGCCGACCAACGGATTCGCGAAATATTGCCGGTGGCTCATGATGTTGCGGAACTGCGTTACTTATTGTCAGAGGCGTTTGACTGGGGCGCGGTGCAGGCGAAGCTTACGGAAATTCGTCATCACTATTGCGATGCGTTTATGGATGGCAAAGCGGGAGAACGGGCGGCGATGGTGATTGTGGAAACGTTGGGGTAAACCGCGCAAGTACCTGATGCGCTTCGCTTATCAGGCCTACGCGCCATTGCAATATAGTGAATTCGTAGCAATTTGTAGGCCGGATAAGGCGTTTACGCCGCATCCGGCACGAACAGCGCACTTATCTACCCTCTGATTTCAAACACATCGCTTTATGACTGGTGAATCGGTAAAAGTTGCACATTTTGGAGCCTGGGGGAGTTGTCTTTATGAATTCCGAAAAGCGCCCTTCTTCCTTCTATAACTGTTCTTTTTTACCTGTATTGGCAGCAACATACCTCACCCACGAAGTGGTGGTAGCAATTCGTGGGTACAGGCCCGCGTAATAGGAAACGGGAGGGCGGTAGCATTTCTGATATGACATTCCTCAATTTTGCTGAACTATTGGCTATCCTGGACCGCAAAAATCTGGTCATAAGATATGATTTTTTAAGGGGATACGGAGTAAAGGTGTGGAAAACTAATTAATAGGTTTGTCTTAATGCTTCAGAAGATTGGGTACATGGAAGAAGATAATATTATAGAGAAAAAACCATGGCATGGGATCCCACCTGAATACACGGATAGATGGAGGGAAATTTATAATAACGTTGATCCAGGAGAAGGGATGCATTTATCAGATGCTTGCCCAGTATGTGGTGATACGGAATTATATCGCTATTATTCTCTGGTAAAAACGCAACCACGCTTATTAGGAGGGATTATGTATAAAGGACCTGGAAGTTATTGGGAATGGTGTGGGTCTTGTCGTTCCTATGAACATATGTCAGGCTATGTGCCAATATCGTGGGTTGTGGAGTTATCAGGAATAGATCATTCAAAATTAACGGCCATTCCAGATATGATTGATATTGCAAGACGTAAAAATCGATACTTCTCTTAAATATTATCTGGCTACGGTTCTTCAAAATTCTACTTTGGTAGCTAGTTCAGGCTTCTCCTGTCAACAAATACAAAATCATTCAAGAAAATTCACACATGAATCATACAAAAATAGTGCCATCTCTCTTTGTATTCATTCCTTTCGTACTACATGCAAGCGATCCATGCTCCGACATACAATTATCTTCACAAGTTTTTCTCTGTTCTAAAGTGACATTTGAACACAGTGATAGTGAGCTGAATAATACTTACAAAAATCTTTTATCCATGATTCGTAAGGAATACAGTGCACAGCCAGATTTAGGTGTTGAGTATATTGAAAAAATAAAATCATCCCAAAGAGCATGGCTAAAATTTCGAGACAAAAATTGTGTAGCCTATTCATTCCAGAACGATGAAAAATCTCAAGCGTATGAGACGGCAATGTATTCTTGTAAAAATGACATGACACGTAAAAGAATTGAAGGGCTTAAAAGCATACTTACACAATAATGAATATATCCACAGGAACATTATCATGAGAAAAATAATATTTATACTCACACTAGTATCTAACTGCGTTACTGTTTGTGCAGCAACCGAATCAAACTGGCTTTCATCAGACTATGTTGTCATGACCAGTTTTCACGTTGAAGAAGTCACCAATCTAGCACATCCTGTTTGTACGTTGAATCTGGAAAGCAATAAGGATAAAGATAGTTATAACTATGTTGAAGGTGGAATTTGTCCCGCAGGCAAACCTACAGGAAAAGAAACCTGCGCGTACTCTGCGATCATCGAATTAAATCATAAGATTATTATCGCAAAGCAAGTATCATCAGGTAAAGATACGGCTATCTTTAAGAACAAAGATGTAACTATCATCACAAGAAAAATGTCAATTAACTCAGAAACCATAGATGATGAAGGCGAAGATGTTAAATACAGCATTACCATCAAGACAAAAGGCAATGAAAATACAATGAATATGTTTGGGTACTGTGGTATTTAAAATAGGTGAGAATACATAGCCAGACATTTATTATTGACAATCAAGATTTACCTCTATATCACGGAATTCTATATAACGTAATTTTTCCACTACATAATTCGTATTATATGTTCAATAACTGAAAGCAACTCTTGTCAATTAATAACTATTTTTGCATAGCTTATACGACAGAAAATTACTGGCGTCAGTCCGTTCGGGTTGCGGGCTTTCGTTATCTTACCCTGACTCTACTTTCAACATGATTAATAAATTCTTTTAGAGATAAAGTAAGTGAGATTAACTTTTATAATATTTTTTGTTTTTTTATCGAAAATAGTTATGGTAGTGACCATCTTAAGATTATCTCTTTCAATGAAGTTACGTTTGAAGTCCCTGTTAATTGGTTCATTACTAAAAGCAAAGATTGTTTATCTATTAGCAAAGAATATGGAAATACAACTACATATATTAAAGTATGTGAATCCATATCACGTACGGGAAGCGACTTTTTCACAGTGAACAATGAAGGGCGATGGGAGGCGGCAAGCGAAGGCATTCCCGTATTAGCTGACATAAATGTTACGCCAGAATTTGTTGGCATGAGCGCAATTGTTTCATGCCGGATCAATGATGATTCTGGATATCATGTAGATCAATGTTTTCAGGCAGAGATAGCTTTACCAGAAAATCATTTTATTATTTTTACTGGCACAGGAAATTCAACCTTATTTATGATTTACAAGAATATATATGCATCACTTAAAGTAAAAGAACACGTTCTGAGGAGATAGCCCCTTATGATGGGATGACTCTCTTATTCATCTTTTTCAGCTTGCATAGAAAAACAAAAATACTGCTTCCGAAACACTTCTGATAATTCATTTATTTTATTGCGTTAGTAAAAACATGAACAAAACATCACTCGCATTACTGTCTCTTATTCTTTTTATTACTACTACCAGTACAATTGCTCAGAACAAAGCACTAACGCTACCATTAGATTCTACAAAAATAACACCATTTGCGATTTATTATAAAAACATCACCAACGGAATTACAGAACTCTCCTTATCTGAAAACCAAAAATCCCAAACAACACCTTTCAATCAGCAAGAAATCACCATCCCTGTCAAAGGCGATAATTTCCTCTCTCCCTGGATTGCTAAAGATACTCGTTTTTACGAATTGGGTCAGTTCGAAGATAAAGATAATATCTTCAAACTTATTATGTATAACACGATCGGTGAAAGTGACACCCCATTACTCAATGTCCAACTGAATAGCTATGACAGGAAAGGATGCCTTTTAGATTCCCTGTTGCTTAGCACCTTCTTTGGCTACGAAGATATCATCCGTTTTTCACATTTTAAAATTAACCAGGACTATACGATCGCGATAGATAACTATGTTATCCATCCTGACGAACCTGGTGAGTATGGGATGACTCTACATAAGAAGAACTCCAAACCTGAACTGTATCTGCAAGAAAACTATAAAATAGAGGAAGGACAATTCAAGCTAATATCGAAAAAAACAAACTAAGTTAAAGTGCTGCTGTCTATGATTTTAAAATCGCACTCATTTTAAACTCTATAATAATGAGATTTTAGTTTATGTCATCATTTAAACCATTAATGAAATTTGATTAATCTCATCAACAAATAAAACGCCATGAAATATATTAAAATCACATGCTTATTACTGCTTTGTTCTTACTTGTTATATTCATTGTTTATATTCTCATTCATGGCACTAAATGGAGAACATATCTCATGGAAACTCTTAGTAATGTCAATAGAATCCTTGAGCATATTTCTATTCATTGGCGTTATTTTTTATAGTTGGCACGCGGTAATCTTCTTTGTTTTTTGCTATTATTTCACAAATTTTAATAGGGTTATATTATTTATCACTTGCTATTTATACTCATTGGTTGCAGGAACATATGCATGCATATCAAATGGTGCCTAACTCCCTTTCAATCACTTATTATTATGAATATGCAATTAAATTAAAAAATGTTTTTCAATCCACCATTTTTACCACAATAAATAAAATCTCGCAGAAAAAGAAACTATGGACATCATTCTAATTAACTTTTGGCTTGTCATATCTATTAATCTATTGACTTTGGTGATTCTTTTTTATAAAAACATCAAACTTTCATTAATTTACTTACTGACCTTTGTCATATCATATTTTTTATTTTATTATGTGACATTACATTTCTTCCCGAATGCCACAATCACCTTGTACTTTTATATCATTTATTATATATGCCTTATTTTCATACCGTTGTTTATTTCATGCACCATTTATCGGTTTAAGAGACAAAAAATAAAGCATTTTAAATAATTAAACTCCCCCTAATCACCTCAATAATCCCCGTCGTCGATACCGACGGCGTGCGGGGAAAATACACCACCTCACAAATATACGCGAAGCTATCAAACTTCCCGGCCCAGTCATCACCCATCACCAAAATATCCGCACTGTACCCCCGCAAATACTCTGCTTTCTGCTCCAGCGATTCCTCCAGAAATACACCATCCACGCACGCCAGCCCGGCGATAATCGCCATGCGGTCATCCTGATGGTAAACCGGCGCCCTGCCCTTTTTGGCGATATTTAAGGCGTCGGATGATACGCCGACCAGCAGCCTTTCGCCCAGCGTGCGGGCGCGTTGTAAAAGGCGCAGATGACCGACATGGAACACATCAAAGGTGCCGAAGGTGATGACCGTTTTCATGGCTACTCCGCTAATTTATGCCGCAGCCAGCACTGCACGGCGATGTCGTCCACCGCTTTTTGCGCTTTCGCGGTGGCGCTTTCTTGTTGCTCGCGGCGTTTGTCGTCCAGCGTCAGGGCCACCACTTTCTCTTCGCATGCCGCCGCCGTGAGGTTTTTCTGCATTCGCGTGGCTTTGATGTTAGCCAGCGTTTTTTCCTGCTCCTGCCAGTCAATGACCTTGCGCAAAGTGCCTTTGTAGCCGCTGACGTTTTTCAGCGATTCCACCGACGCCGCCGCGCCCGCAGACGTTTTTTCGACAAGGTAGCCTAATGCTTTGATATTGTTGTCATAGCCCGCGCAAATCTGTTTTTGCTTTGCCAGCTCAACGGTTTTGTCTTTGACCGATTTATCCCGCAGGCGCTGCAATTGCGCCAGGGTGTCAATGATTTGTCGCATAGTTACTGTTCTGCCTTTTTGGCACCAGGAAAGAGAATTTGCAGGCGGCTTTGCACCAGTTCGAGGGAGGCGGGTTCGCGCATCTCCTGGCGCAAAAATCGCTCGATAGCCGGGAACATTTTCACCGCTTTGTCGACGCTGGCGTCCGCGCCTGCCACGTAGCCGCCGAGCGGGATCAGCGGTTTGATCTCCATATAGGCGGCGTAGTTTTGCTTTAACGCGCGGGCGGATTGCTGATGTTCCGGGCGGGTGACCTGGTTCATGCAGCGGCTGATCGACTGGCCGATATCAATGGCCGGATAATGCCCCGCTTCTGCCAGTTTGCGGGTTAATACGATATGCCCGTCCAGCACAGCACGGGCGCAGTCAACGATCGGATCTTGCTGGTCGTCGCCTTCCGCCAGCACGGTGTAGATGGCGGTCATCGATCCTGCGCTTTCGCTGTTGCCTGCGCTCTCGACCAGTTTGGGGATCATGCCGAATGCCGATGGCGGATAGCCTTTGGTGGCGGGCGGTTCGCCAAGTGAGAGGGCGATTTCCCGCTGCGCCATCGCGTAGCGGGTCAGGGAATCCACCAGCAGTAAAACGTGATGCCCGCGGTCGCGAAACCAGGCGGCGATGGAGTGGCACAGTTCGGTGGCTTTCAGGCGCATCAGCGGCGATTCATCGGCGGGCGCGACAACGACGATAGACTTTGCCAGCCCGTCCTCGCCCAGTGAATGGTCGATAAACTCTTTCACTTCGCGCCCGCGTTCGCCAATCAGCCCAACCACCACGATGTCGGCTTTGGTCTGGCGGGTGATCATCCCCAGCAGCACGCTTTTCCCGACGCCGCTGCCCGCCATTAGCCCGACGCGCTGGCCTTTGCCGATGGTCAGCAGGCCGTTGATCGCTTTCACGCCCACGTCTAACGGTTCGTCCACCGAACGGCGGGTTAAGGGGTTGACCGAGGGCGGCAGCGGCGGCAGAAGGTCGTTGCCGTTCAGGCGGCCTTTGCCATCCAGCGGCTCGCCGAGGCCATTCACCACGCGGCCTAACCAGCTTTCGCCAATCAGGATGTCGTGGGCTTTTTCTTCCGGGAAGACGCGCGCGCCCGCCATCAGGCCGACCGGCTGTTTAAAGGGCATTAAGTAGGTGATGTCGCGATTAAAGCCCACGGCCTGCGCGTCGATCAGCGTGTGATTGGCGCTTTCGATGCGGCACAGCTGCCCGGTCATTAGCGGGCAGCCGACGCTCTCCAGCAGGATGCCGTTAAGGCGCACCAGCCGCCCGGCGACGCGGGCCAGCGGGATCGACTCCAGCGAGCGCAGCGCGTTATCGAAAGCGGAAAAATCACTCACCCTGCGACTCCGGCGTGAGTGTTTCTTTCAGTGCAGTCATGCACTGTTCAAGGCGGTGCTCGCAGCCGATATCCAGTTCTGATTTATCGGTAATCACCCGGCATTCCCCCGGCGGCAAATCCGGCGAAGGCGTCAGCCCCCATTCGCTGACCTTTTCCGGCACCGCGTCGCGCAAGCGGTTAAATTCTTCCGTACTCAGCATCACTTGCAGGGTTTCCGGCATCGCCGGGAAGGCCGCCAGCGCCTCTTCCACCAGCGCCAGTAACTGCGTCGGTTGCAGCGCCAGTTCGCAGCGGATCACCTGCCGCGTCACCTTTTCCACCAGTTGCAGCAAATCTTCCCGCTGTTTACGTTCGATATGGGCGAGAAAGTCGTTCACTTTACCGGTGATGGCTTCCAGCGGCTGCGCCGCCTCAACAAACTGTTTGCGCCCTTCCTGCTGCCCGGCGAGGCTGCCTTCGGTGTAGCCCTGGCGTCGCCCCTCGGCAAAACCTTGCTGATGACCTTCGCTAAAGCCCTGCTCCTGGCCTTCGGTCATTCCCTAAGCAAACCCTTTTTGCAGCCCTTCCTGAAAACCGTCCATCAACTGGCGTTGGTAATCGGCGGCGCTAATGCTGGCGGTGAGCGGTTCTCCGGT
Organism: Escherichia sp. E4702; assembly: GCF_963883545.1. NCBI lineage: Bacteria > Pseudomonadati > Pseudomonadota > Gammaproteobacteria > Enterobacterales > Enterobacteriaceae > Escherichia > Escherichia sp. E4702. The sequence goes on from NZ_CAWORF010000040.1 coordinate 19,002, forward strand.
CACCGCACGCTGGCGGGGCGGGAAACGGTGCAGGCGATAGCGCCCGCGCAGTGTTTCAATGGTCATGGGTTACTCCGCCGTCTGTTCCGCAAAGAGCTGTAACTGAATTTCGCCCGCCTCTTCCAGTTCACGGGCAATGCCCATGATTTCTCGGCGGATCTGTTCGATACGGCTGACCGGCACCGGCCCCAGACGCGCGGTGATCGCTTCCAGTTGTTGCACCTGACGTTTTGGCATTACCGCGTAAATGGAGCGGCGCAGCAGGGCTTCGGTGCCTTTGAGCGCCACCGCCCAGTCTTCCATCGGCACTTCGTCGAGCAGGCGTCGGCGCACTTCTTCGTTCTGGCGGCTGAGGATAAAGAAGTCGTACATCTCATCCTGGAGCTGCTCCAGCACGTCTTCGTCGCGCTCGCGCATTTGGTCGAGGATCACCTGCTGGTTGCCCTGGAAGCGGTTGACGATATCCGCCGCCTGTTTGATGCCTTTCACCTTCGAGCCGTGCTCCGAAAGCACCGACAGGCCGCGTTCGATCAGCCTGTCCAGTTCATCCACCACGTCGCGGTTGACGTCGTTGAGTTTTGCCACCCGGTAGAGAATTTCGTTTTGCACCGATTCATTGAGATACGAGAGCACCGCCGCCGAGATTTCCGGCGTCAGAAACGCGAGGAATACCGCCTGCAATTGCAGATGTTCTTCGGAGATCAGCATCGCCAGCTGGCGTGGTTCCACCCATTGCAGGCGCGCCATCCGCGAGCGGATCTCATCGCCGTAGATGCCGTTGATCACGCTGCTGGCGATCTCGGTGCCGAGCGCTTTGTTAAGAATGCCCTGCAACATGGATCGCGATGCGCCGTTGATCCCGCTCTGTTCGCGGAACTCATCAAAGAAGTTATTGATCACTTTGCGCGCCATGCTGGTTTTGACGCCGGAAAGCCGCGCCATGTTTTCGCTCAGGCGCACCACTTCTTCGCGGCTGAGTTTTTGCATCACCGTCGCCGCCGCTTCTTCGCCCAGACACAGCAGCAGGATCGCCGCCTGTTCCAGGTAGCTGTTGCTCTTATTTATTGTCAATTCGCTCATTGCTGGTAATCCATTGTCTGAGAACTTCGGCTACGCGATCGGTGTCGCTCATGGCCAGTTTTTGCAGGAACTCGAGTTTCACTTCGAGGCCGGAACTCTGGGACGGCAAGCTGTCATCACCGGGTAGCGACGGCAGGTCGACGTTTTTACGTTCATCTTCCGGCGTGGCGATCCACGGTTCGCTGACGGCTTCCGGTTCTGGTGTGATAACCGGCGCACGTACCGCCGTCAGTCGTTTCATCAACGGGCGCACCACGAAGAACAGCAGCAACAGCGCCAGCAGGCCGCAGCCAATCAGCCGCACCCAGGCCAGCACGCTGTCATCTTTCCACAGCGGGATCACCGGTTCGACCGGGGCCACCTGCGGCACAAAGTTGAGCAGCGATAAGGTGAGATTGTCGCCGCGCTGGGCGTCGATACCGGCGGCATTGTTCAGTAGCGCGGTCAGTTGCGTGGTCTGCTCCGGCTTCCAGTTTTTCAGCGCCGGGGCGTTTTGATTGAGCACCACCGCCACGTTAAGGCGTTTCACCGCAAAGCCGGGATGCTGAATATGCTGGACGCTGCGGTCGTAAGAGTAATCGCGCTTGCTTTCGCTGTGTTTTGAAAGCGCTTCCGGCGAGCGGTTTTCGTCGGCGGGCGTCGCACCGTTGGTGATCTGATTAGGCGCAACGGGCGGGCGGTTGCTGAGCGAACCGGGTACACCCATCGCCACCTGATTGGTGTCGCTGTCCAGCACGCTCTCTTCGCGGTTGATTTTCGGCGCGTCGCCGTAGTGTTCCTGGGTTTCTTCGATGGTGCTGAGATCGAGATCCGGCATTACGCTGACGCGGTAATTCCCGCTGCCGACCAGCGAATCCAGCACGTTCGCCACGCTGGCGCGGGTTTTGTCCTGGATGTCTTTAAGGATCTGATCGCGTTTACGGGTAGCGGCAGAAACCGCCTCGCCTGCGCCGATGCCGTCGGTCAGCAGATTTCCCGCCTGATCGACGACGCTGACTTTGCTGGCGTGCAGCCCCGGAATACTGCCGGAAACCAGATGCACGATGGCGTTCACCTGGTCCATGTTCAGCTTCGCGCCATAGTGCAGGCGCACCACTACCGAGGCGCTGTTTTGCGGCACATCGCTGACCACAAACGAGCTTTCTTCGTTGAGCGCCAGATGCACCCGCGCGCTCTCCACCGCGTCCAGCGACATGATACTCTGCGCCAGCTCCCCTTCGAGGCTGCGTTTGTAGCGCACGTTCTGCACGAACTGGCTGCTGCCGAGCACTTCGTCTTTGTCCATCAGCTCGTAGCCGCTGGGCAATATCGCCTGCACGCCTTTCGCGGCGAGAGTCATGCGCGTTTTCGACAGTTCATCTTCCGGCACCAGTATCTGCCCGCTTTGCGGGTCGATGCGATAGGTGAGCTTTTCGCCGTCCAGCACCGTGACAATCTGCGACACGGGCAGATTTTCCTGGCGTCCGTAGAGCGAGACGTAGCCGCGATTGCCGGTCCACAGCACGCTAACGATAATCGCCGTCGCCGCCACGGCAAGCCCCACTCCCGCCATCAACGCCCAGCGTTTGTTATCTGCGAGACGCAGTCGAAACGCCGGAAACGCCTGGGTCAACTTTTTGATCAGTTCATTCATAGTGTTAGATCGACATACTCATCAGGTCGTTAAACCCGGTGGCGATTTTGTTGCGCACCTGCACCAGCGCGGAGAAAGAGAGCGACGCCTGCTGGCTGGCGATCATCGCACCTGCCAGGTCATCACTTTTGCCCGTGTCGACAGCCGTTTGCTGCTGCTCCGCCACCTGCTGGAACTGGTCTACGTGACCGAGCGCGCCGGACATAATGCGGTTAAACGAAACGTCCGGGTCGGTGGAACTGAAGGTCATGGCAGGCAGCACCGGAGCCTGGGCGTTGGCCTGCATCCGCTGCACGTCCTGCATGATTTGCGCCTGCATGGTGCTGTTGATTGTGGTAATGCTCATTTTTAACTTCCGGGTCAGGAGAAAACTTCGATACCTTGCTTGCGCATGGAGGCCAGTCGATAGCGCAGTGCGCGCGGGGTAATGCCTAACAGGTCGGCAATTTTGCTGCGGTTGCCCTGATATTTACGCATCAGGTCGGCGATATATTGATACTGCGCGCTTCGTCCGTGCTGGCCTAAATCGCTGGTTTCGACAATGTGTACGGCGGGCTGTACAGGCCATTGCAGTTCGCTGCGGTCGGCAACGTCAGTTTCCGGCAGGCCTAAGGCATCCGGGAAAATTACGCCGTCGCGGTTCAAGATCATTCCCCGCTGAATGGCGTTCTCCAGCTGGCGCACGTTGCCGGGCCAGCGGTAATTCAGCAGCGCACGGCGGGTAGATTCTGAAAGGGTGATATTTTTCACCAGCACCGTGGCGTATTTTTTAATAAATGACTCTGCCAGCGGAATAATATCGTTCAGACGTTCACGCAGCGGTGGCATGGTAATAGGAATAACCGCCAAACGATAATAGAGATCTTCACGAAAACGCCCTTCGGCGACTTCCTGCTCAAGGTTTTTATTGGTGCAGGCAATCAGGCGAAAATTGAGTTTAATTTGTCGGTTGCTGCCTAATCGCTCAACCTGTTGCTCCTGCAATACGCGTAATATTTTGGCCTGTAACGCCAGCGGCATATCGCCAATTTCATCGAGCAATAAGGTGCCGTTATTTGCCAGTTCCATTTTTCCTGGCACACTGGCAATTGCGCCGGTAAATGCGCCTTTGTCGTAGCCAAATAGCGTGGCTTCCAGCATATTTTCCGGAATCGCCGCGCAGTTCACGCCGATATAGGGCGCATTATCATTTTCACCAAAGGCTACGGTGTGAATATATTTCGCCACGCACTCTTTGCCCGCACCGGTTTCGCCCTGAATGAGCACCGGCACGTTAAATGCGGCGACACGCTTTGCCAGAGTAAAAGCGTTAATGCTGGAAGCGGCAGTTGCAATAAGTTCAGACATAGGGTGAACGATATCAGTAGCGACAGAAAACAGGATGTTCTGAAGCGTATCACCAGCGGGATTAACAAGTTTGAATTAAACGATAATAAAAATATTATTTGTTTATAAACAACGAGTTACCCATGTAGGCCGGATAAGGCGTTTACGCCGCATCCGGCAATTGCGCGCCGATGCCTACGACAGAACGGTACGCCGCATCCGGCAATCGTGCACCGATGCCTGATGCGACGCTGCGCGTCTTATCAGGCCTACAGTTTGTGCAATGTTTTATGACGATGCCCGATATCTCGCCCTTTAATAATTTAATTATTTTTTCACCCTATTAATAATTTGCCCCTTTCACGCCCCCTCTATTTAATACCTCACCTTGTGTCACTGCCGGATTTGCGTGCACAAAATCGCCCATACCATTACAGCAGAGAAAGTAAGCCATGCTGAAGTACAGTAAAACGCCAGGCATCTTTAAATTAGAAGGTAATCGGCTCGGACGCCCCTACCATCGCCTGCCGACCCAGTTTACAGGGAATTTTGACGTGATTGATTCGCATCTGGGCAGCTACTTTCTCAAAAAGCATCGCAGCAATATCACCTTAAAAAAGATTGGCTGCGAAATGGATATTATTAATAAAAACGCCGAACTGATGGTTTCCCAGGTCGGGCATCTGGCGTTTGATATTGATCGCTCCTTATTGTTAATGCTGCTGGGCAATTTTTATGGTCTGGAGTCGTCTCTTGAAGAGGCGAAAGCGCATAACGGGCTGCCGACCAAAACCGAAACACGTTTAAAAAACCGACTCGCACTGGATATCTGCACGCTGATTTTTAATCTGCAAACCTCCGGTATTGCGTTGAAATTAAAACTGGACAGCAGCACGGTAATTACCCACTGGGCGTATCAATTAACCTTTACCCTTGCGGGCGATGAAGAGAGCTGTTTTCGTATTTTGCTCGACGACGCCCACACCGATTTTATTTTAAATCTGATCCGCCACAGCGAGCACAGTAAACCGCAGCAGGTGGCGAAATCCGTTAATAAACCGGCCCTGATTAAAGAAATCATCCGCTCCCTGCCGCTGACCCTGAACGTCAAAATCGCCGAGCTATCGATGAATGTCGCGGATCTGGCGCAGATAAAAGCCGGGGATATTTTACCCATATCACTGGGAGAAACGTTCCCGGTGGCGATTGGGCAATCTGAATTATTTAGCGCCCTGATTGTGGAAGACAAAGACAAACTGTTTTTGTCGGAGCTGGCGGGCAAGAATGAGAATAGCCATGAGTAAGCAAGAAGATATTTTAGCCGGGGATTTTGGCCTCACCGATGAAGTTGCGCCTGTCGCGAAATCCGCCGATGCCGCAACGCTGGTCACCCGCCTGGAAGACCGTTTTTCCGACTCGATGACGCTGCTGAAACGCATTCCGGTGACCTTAACGCTGGAAGTGTCATCAGTAGAGATCATGTTAGCCGACCTCCTTAACATCGACGACGACACAGTGATTGAGCTGGATAAACTCGCCGGGGAGCCGCTGGATATTAAAGTGAACAATATCCTGCTGGGCAAAGCGGAAGTGGTGGTGGTCAACGAGAAGTACGGCCTGCGCGTGCTGGAATTTAACACCCGCGATATCAACGACCTGGCACCATGAAACGCCGCACTCAACTGACGCTGGGCCTTGGGCTGCTGGCGCTCGCCCCACTGGCAATCGCCCAGGGCGGCGATATTGCGCTGCTTAACGTGGTCACCCACGGCAACACCCAGGAGTACAGCGTCAAAATCCAGGTGCTGATTCTGATGACCCTCGTCGGTTTGCTGCCGACGATGGTGCTGATGATGACCTGCTTTACGCGTTTTATTATCGTGCTGTCGCTGCTGCGCCAGGCGTTGGGGCTGCAACAAACGCCGCCGAACCGCATTCTGATTGGTATTGCGCTCTCCCTCACCATGCTGGTGATGCGCCCTATCTGGCTCAATATTTACGACCACGCGGTGGTGCCGTTCGAAAACGATCAGATTACCCTGACCGATGCGTTAAGCACCGCCGCGACGCCGCTGAAACGCTTTATGCTGGCGCAGACCGACAAAAAAGCGATGGCGCAAATCATGACCATCGGCGGCGCGAAGGGCAATGCCGCTGACCAGGATCTCACGATTGTGGTGCCTGCCTATGTGTTGAGCGAGCTGAAAACGGCCTTCCAGATAGGCTTTATGATTTACATCCCGTTTCTGGTTATCGACCTGATTGTCGCAAGCGTATTGATGGCGATGGGGATGATGATGCTGTCGCCGCTGATTGTTTCGCTGCCGTTTAAACTGATGCTGTTTGTGCTGATCGACGGCTGGTCGCTGACCATCGGCACGCTCACCACCAGCATTCGCGGGCTGGGGCTGGGCTGATTATGTTGACCGTAGACGTAGCCGCCGACATTGTCGCCAGCGGTATTAAAGTAGTGATTTTGCTGGTTTCGGTACTGGTGGTGCCAAGCCTGCTGGTCGGCCTGCTGGTGAGCGTGTTCCAGGCGGTGACGCAGATTAACGAACAGACCCTGAGCTTTTTGCCAAGACTGATTGTCACGCTGGTGGTGCTGGGCGTGTGCGGCAAATGGATGATTATCCAGTTGCATGATCTGTGCATTCATCTGTTTACCCAGGCCGCCCTGCTGGTGCATTAAGATGCGCACAAGCGACGTTACGCAACTGACGGATCTGGCGCTGGGGCTGTGGTTTCCCTTCGTGCGCATTATGGCGTTTCTGCGCTATGTGCCGGTGCTGGATAACAGCGCCCTGACCGTGCGCGTGCGGATTATTTTGTCGCTGGCGCTGGCGATCATCATCACGCCGTTGATCCCCCATCCCATTCCCCACGACCTGCTTTCACTCAACAGTCTGATCCTGACGGTGGAGCAAATTTTATGGGGCATGTTATTCGGGCTGATGTTTCAGTTTTTGTTTCTCGCGCTGCAACTGGCCGGGCAAATTCTCTCGTTCAATATGGGGATGAGCATGGCGGTGATGAACGACCCAAGCAGCGGCGCATCGACCACCGTGCTGGCGGAGCTTATCAACGTCTATGCGATCCTGCTGTTTTTTGCGATGGACGGGCATCTGCTGCTGGTAAGCGTGCTGTACAAGGGCTTCACCTACTGGCCGATTGGCAACGCGCTGCATCCACAAACCCTGCGCACCATCGCGCTGGCCTTTAGCTGGGTGCTGGCGTCCGCATCGCTGCTGGCGCTGCCGACCACCTTCATCATGCTGATTGTGCAGGGCTGCTTTGGCCTGCTCAATCGCATTGCGCCGCCGCTTAACCTCTTTTCACTCGGCTTTCCCATCAACATGCTGGCGGGGCTGGTCTGCTTCGCCACTCTGCTCTACAACCTGCCGGATCACTATCTGCATCTGGCGAATTTTGTGTTGCAGCAACTCGACGCGCTGAAAGGTCACTATGGCGGATAGCAGCAGCGAAGAAAAAACAGAAAAACCCTCGGCGCAAAAGCTGCGTAAAGCGCGTGAAGAGGGGCAACTGCCGCGCTCGAAGGATATGGGGCTGGCGGCGAGCCTGTTTGCGGCGTTTGTGGTGATCTCCAGCAGCTTCCCGTGGTATGCCGATTTTGTACGCGAGAGTTTTATCAGCGTGCATCAGTACGCGCAGGAGATTAATAACCCGCAGGTGATCGGCCAGTTTCTGCGCCATCACCTGTTAATTCTCGGCAAGTTTATTCTCACACTGCTGCCGATGCCCGCCGCCGCGCTGCTCTCTTCGCTGGTGCCCGGCGGCTGGCTGTTTCTGCCGAAAAAGATCCTCCCGGATTTCAGCAAAATCAGTCCGTTAAAAGGCATTGGGCGGCTGTTTTCCAATGAACACCTGGCGGAAACGGGAAAAATGACGGTGAAGTCGGTGGTGGTGCTGGTGATGCTGTGGATTAGCCTGCGCAATAACTTTGCCGCCTTTCTCGGCCTGCAGGCGCTGCCGTTCAAACTGGCGATGAATGAGGGTTTGTCGCTCTACGCCAGCGTGATGCGCAACTTTGTCATCCTGTTTATCTTCTTTGCGCTGATCGACGTGCCGCTGGCGAAAGCCCTGTTTACCAAAGGGCTGAAGATGACTAAGCAGGAGCTGAAAGAAGAGTACAAAAATCAGGAAGGTAAGCCGGAAGTGAAGGCGCGCGTGCGGCGGCTGCAACGGCAGTTGGCGATGGGGCAAATCCGCAAAGTGGTGCCGAAAGCCAACGTTGTGATCACCAACCCGACCCACTACGCCGTGGCGTTGCAGTATGACTCGTCGCGTGCCGCCGCGCCGTTTGTGGTGGCGAAAGGCACCGATGAAATCGCCCTCTATATACGCCAGGTCGCTGCTGAAAATCAGGTGGAAGTGGTCGAGTTCCCGCGGCTGGCGCGCTCGGTTTACTACACCACCCAAGTGAACCAGCAAATTCCTTTTCAGCTTTACCGGGCCATCGCCCACGTTCTGACCTACGTCCTGCAAATGAAACACTGGCGCGAGGGCGCGCAGCCGCGTCCGGCCCTGAACAGACATATTTCCATTCCCAAAGAGGTCCTTAAACTGGATGGCGAAAACAACTAAATCGTTCCTCGCGCTACTGCGCGGCGGCAATCTCGGCGTGCCGCTGGTGATCCTGTGTATTCTGGCGATGGTTATTCTGCCGCTGCCGCCTGCGCTGCTGGATATTCTGTTCACCTTCAACATTGTGCTGGCGGTGATGGTGCTGCTGGTGGCGGTGTCGGCGAAACGACCGCTGGAATTCAGCCTGTTCCCGACCATTTTGCTGATCACCACCTTAATGCGCCTGACGCTTAACGTTGCTTCTACGCGCGTGGTGCTGCTGCATGGGCATCTCGGCGCGGGTGCGGCGGGTAAGGTGATTGAATCGTTTGGTCAGGTGGTGATTGGCGGCAACTTTGTCGTCGGCTTTGTGGTGTTTATCATCCTGATGATCATCAACTTTATCGTCGTCACCAAAGGGGCCGAGCGTATTTCCGAGGTTTCTGCCCGCTTTACTCTGGACGCGATGCCCGGCAAACAGATGGCGATTGACGCCGATCTTAACGCCGGATTGATCAACCAGGCGCAGGCGCAAACCCGGCGTAAAGATGTTGCCAGCGAGGCCGATTTCTACGGCGCAATGGACGGGGCATCGAAGTTTGTGCGCGGGGACGCCATCGCCGGGATGATGATTCTGGCGATCAACCTGATCGGCGGTGTCTGCATCGGGATCTTTAAATACAACCTGAGCGCCGATGCCGCCTTCCAGCAGTATGTGCTGATGACCATTGGTGACGGCCTGGTGGCGCAGATCCCTTCCCTGCTGCTCTCCACCGCGGCGGCGATAATCGTCACCCGCGTCAGCGACAACGGCGATATTGCCCATGACGTGCGCCACCAGCTGCTGGCAAGCCCGTCTGTGCTCTTCACCGCTACCGGAATTATGTTCGTGCTGGCGGTGGTGCCGGGAATGCCGCACCTGCCGTTTTTGCTGTTCAGCGCCCTGCTGGGTTTTACCGGCTGGCGGATGAGCAAACAGCCGCAGGCGGCGGAGGCGGAAGAGAAAAGCCTCGAAACGCTGACCCGCACCATCACTGAAACCAGCGAGCAACAGGTCAGTTGGGAAACGATACCGCTGATCGAGCCCATCAGCTTAAGCCTCGGCTACAAGCTGGTGGCACTGGTCGATAAAGCACAGGGCAACCCGCTCACCCAACGGATTCGCGGCGTACGGCAGGTGATTTCCGACGGCAACGGCGTGCTGCTGCCGGAGATCCGCATTCGGGAAAACTTCCGCCTCAAGCCCAGCCAGTACGCCATTTTCATCAACGGTATTAAGGCCGATGAAGCGGATATTCCGGCGGATAAACTGATGGCGCTGCCCTCCAGCGAAACCTACGGCGAGATTGACGGCCTGCTGGGGAACGACCCGGCGTACGGGATGCCGGTCACCTGGATCCAGCCCACGCAGAAAGCGAAGGCGCTGAATATGGGGTATCAGGTGATCGACAGCGCCAGCGTGATTGCTACCCATGTGAATAAGATTGTGCGCAGCTATATTCCTGATTTGTTTAACTATGACGACATCACGCAGTTGCATAACCGTTTGTCGTCGATGGCACCGCGCCTGGCGGAAGATTTGAGCGCGGCGCTGAATTACAGCCAGTTGCTGAAAGTGTACCGGGCGCTGCTGACCGAAGGCGTTTCCCTGCGCGATATCGTCACCATCGCCACCGTGCTGGTCGCCAGTAGCACGGTGACTAAAGATCATATTCTGCTGGCGGCCGATGTGCGCCTGGTACTGCGGCGCAGCATTACCCATCCGTTCGTTCGCAAGCAGGAGCTGACTGTGTATACGCTGAATAATGAGCTGGAAAATCTGCTGACCAACGTGGTGAATCAGGCGCAGCAGGGCGGCAAAGTGATGCTCGACAGCGTGCCGGTAGACCCGAATATGCTCAACCAGTTCCAGAGTACGATGCCGCAGGTGAAGGAGCAGATGAAAGCGGCGGGGAAAGACCCGGTGCTGCTGGTGCCGCCGCAGCTGCGCCCTTTGCTGGCGCGTTATGCAAGGTTGTTTGCGCCGGGGCTGCATGTGCTGTCGTATAACGAAGTGCCGGACGAGCTGGAGTTGAAGATTATGGGGGCGTTGAGTTGATTGGCCTTTAAGGGGCGCATCCGGCATTGGTGCACAATTGCCGGATGCGGCGTGAACGCCTTATCCGGCCTTGTATTATCCCTCCTGTGCAGAGAAAATTGGCCAGTTTTCTCTGCCTGCAGTCCGCATGCCGTATCCGGCCTTGGGTTCTAACCTGCGCGGTAGATTTATGCAGCGGACTGCCTTTCTCCCAAAGTGATAAACCGGACAGTATCATGGACCGGTTTTCCCGGTAATCCGTATTTGCAAGGTTGGTTTCACTATGGAACATGAACTTCATTATATTGGTATCGACACCGCTAAAGAGAAACTGGATGTCGATGTGTTGCGCCCTGATGGCCGTCATCGCACCAAAAAATTCGCTAACACCCCTAAAGG
>NZ_CAWORF010000041.1:0-9679 GCF_963883545.1 Escherichia sp. E4702
ACATATTTTTATGCTTGTACCCGTTCGTAGGCCGGATAAGGCGTTCACGCCGCATCCGGCAATCGGTGCACGATCGCCTGATGCGACGCTGACGCGTCTTATCAGGCTTACGAGTCCGCACATATTTTTATGCTTGTGCCCGTTCGTAGGCCGGATAAGGCGTTCACGCCGCATCCGGCAATCGGTGCACAATGCCTGATGCGACGCTAGCGCGTCTTATCAGGCCTACGAGTCCGCACATATTTTTATGCTTGTACCCGTTTGTAGGCCCGAACTTACTGCAGCAGGCTGGAAACCATGCTGGACATGCTGTTGGACTGTTTCAGCATGGTGATGCCAGTCTGCATCAGCACTTGCTGTTTGGTCATATTGGACGCTTCCGTCGCGTAGTCGGTATCCATAATGTTACCGATAGCAACTTCGGTGTTGTCCTGCATGCTGGTCAGGTTATTAGCCGTGTCGTTCAGACGGTTGATAGACGCCCCCAGCTTGGACTGGATCTGCGAAACATCATCCATCGCGGTAGAAATGCTGGTGATCATCTGGTTAGCCGAGCCAGACGCAGTCAGCTCAGTACCGCCAGACACGCCTGCAGTACCCGTGGTGTCTGCCTGATCCGCACTAAAGGAGTTGCTGATAGCAGAAAGATCGGTCACCAGCGTGTTCAGTTGGCTGGAAATGTTCACGGTCATGGTGTCGGAAGATTCCGCGCCCACCTGGAAGGTTACCGCGCTCTGGAACAGACCGTCAGTACCGGTGTTGCTGGTGCCGGAAACACCGAACAGGTTGGTGCCGCCGTAAGTGGTGTTTTGCAGCATGTCAGACATCTGCTGGCCCAGTTCGTCGTATTCGTCCTGCATCGCCTGCAGGTCGTCGTCGCTGTAGGTGCCGTTCGCTGCCTGAGTTGACAGGTCTTTCATACGCCCCAGCACGTCAGACATTTCGTCGAACATGCTGTCAGCGGTTTGCAGCATCGCGGTGGCATCATTGATGTTGCTCAGCGCCACACCCATACCGCTGGACTGTGCTGTCAGACGGTTAGCAATTTGTTTGCCCGCTGCGTCATCGGCAGAAGAGTTAATCCGGTTACCTGTCGCCAGGCGTTCCATAGATGTAGACAAAGAAGAGCTGCTTTTGCTGATTGCATTAACGGCGGCCATTGAGGCGTTATTGGTGTTAATAGATAACATGATACTGCTCCTTGGGATTAATCATTTTCGTTTCGATACCCTGTAAAAACGACACCTAAGGAGCAAACTTAAAACCGCCGTTAAAAAAAATTCACTGCGGTTTATCTGATGCCACTTTTAGCTAAAAAAAGCAGAGTTTAAATTCAGATAAAAAGATTATTAGCAATATCTGCCACATGGCCAGGTATCAAAATATGTCTTTATCAAACGCTTGATATAGTTAAGATTACCATCAATTAACGCGTTTTCTTCTCAATGTACTGATGCCAAAATTTACATTGCGTTGCAAATAGTACACATTTGGCTATTGTACCTGTCCTGTCATTTCGTTACATTTCCACGCCATATAGTGATTAAGAATAATCCTATTACCATAAAATATTAATTATCACGCAGAAAAATCATCTTCTCAGGGACGTATAAGACTGTGCTTTATGCAAAGCACTATCAGGAAACATTTATCCCTTGCTAAGGTAAACTCAACTATGAGTATTATTATCAACAACTGGCGGATGGACCCGTCGCTTAATGCCTTAATACATTGCGAAACGGGTGAAACACGTCGTCTCGGCGAATACCATTTTATTTTGCTGGAAACATTAGCAAAAAATGCCGATGTGGTTTTATCGCGATCTTATTTATGTGCCGAAGTATGGAAGAACCGCATTGTCGGCGGTAACAGCCTGCCGACGGCGATCCATGCGTTGCGCGTTGCTATCGACGATGATGGCAAACAACAGAACATTATTAAAACAATTCCGAAAAAAGGTTACCTGTGCAATAAAGAGTATGTGTCTTTGCCGGAGTCATCGCCTGCGGAAAAACTGATTATTACCGACCAGATACAGGAAACAGTACCAGAAGAGATATCTTCGACAACACCGCCTGTGCCTGTTAGAAAAAAACATAAAGGACTGATGGGGTTAGCGTTGACCGCGGCTGTTATATTTATTGGCTCGACCGTGGGGTATTCACACTTGAAAAATACACCTGACGCCCCGCAGCTGGTAAAAGAGTCAATTAACAGTCCAAGAATAAAAATATTTCATCTTAGTTCTGGAAAAGAAAATAATTCCGTACCGTTACTGTCACAAACCCTCGCACCAGGAAAAGACAAACTCGATAATTTATTGTCAGCGCATAATATGACAATGACAACCTATTATAAATATGTTCGTAACCGACTGGAAAGTGATATTGTTCTGCGCAACCAGTGCAACGGTAGCTGGCAATTAACTTTTAATGTGGAAGGCTGGCAGAACAGCGATATTAATAGCGCGATGTATCAGAATTTGGAGAAATTGTTAAATACTGTGCAGAAGTGCTGATGAGTGCCAATATATGCCGGATGCGACGCTAAACGCGTCTTATCCGGCCTACGAAAATCCCGAATCAAATCAATCGGAATTGCTGATAGTTTTAGTTATTGGTAACTCTAGCTTTTTATTATTCGCCTACGACTTTCAGGGCTTTGCTTATCCATCAGTTGATTGAGAGTGGCCATTTCATTCCTTTTTTAACCCGCAGAGTTTTAGCATATTCTGCACTGAAATGATTTTTTACGACAGCCTCATTTGATTGATTTTCAATAACCCTAACCCAATAAACTCCTCACCGTCTGGCTGGAAATTCGCGCCTGACCGTTCACCGCCTGTAATAACACCTGATAGTTATGATTCGCGCTATCGAGCACGCCGCCGAGATTTTCCGACGCCTGCACGGCGTTTTCCGTTTGCGGGAAGCGGGACATGCCGTCGATCAACTGGCGGGCTTTTTCCTGCTGCACCGCCATCTGCGCGCGCTGCTGATTAATGCCTTCTAACGTCTGGGAAATCCCCGCCCCACCCTGTTGCAAACTTTGCGCTAAACGCTCGGCCTGCGACGGTTCGGCAAAGGTTTTTAGTGGCATAAACGCCGACTTATCGCCATCGGTGCGCACGCTTAAGGTACGTTCGATGTCAGGCCACTGTTTTTCAGTGGTGGAGAAACTGATGCCATCCGCTTGCTGATGCAGCTGCACGCCTACGCGGCGCAGGGCGTTGGTCAGCCGCGTCTGATACTGCGCGGCGCTGTCATCCTCAGACAGCATCACCGCCGAAAGCTGGGTCTGCCGCCCGTCAGAGACGCTGAACATGCGCGTTCCCGGCGTGGGATTGTGCACGAGATTCGCCAGATCCGGCGAGTGAAAGGTCACCCGCGCTTCGCCCTGCAACACCGGCTGCAACTGGCGGTCCACCGCACCGCCGGAAAGCGCGGTGCGTTTGTCCAGCATCTGCATCAGCGCTGAACTCTGCGCCTGCCCGCCCTTACGCTGGCTATGACGATAATCGAGCAACTGCTGTTCCAGTTGCCCGAGGTAGTGATCCGCCTGCTGCAAGGTGGTGAGCTGGTCGTTAAGCTGCACGCTGTAACGCTGCGGGCGAGTGGTAATCAGCGGCGAGGCCGGATATTCACTCGCCGTCGCCGGGAGCTTTTGCCGCACCGCCGGAGTGGGCGCAACGGTTGACGACGATACCGCAGCGCTATGCGCGCCGCCGGTGGCGAGTGATGAAGATGTAAGTCCGACCTGCATACTGTTCCTGAAAGAGTTAGAGAACGCTGAACAAATTCAACTCACTCACTTTCGAGTAAGTCTTGAGGGTAGCTTCCATTGCCACTTCCAGTCCGGTAAAGGTGATCGACGCTGGGCCGTAATCGAGATCCTGTAGTGAACCAATCAACTCATCATTAGAGGTAGAGATATCGGTCTGCGCATCGCTCAGCATCGACATGGTGTTTTGCGTCTCGCCGAGCGACGCAATCGAGGCGTTGAGATCGTCCGAGGCGATGTCCACCACATCAACGGCGTTCTGAATATCGCTCTGCACCTGCGGATCTGCCGGGTCAACGTTGGGGCTTGCAACTCCTGAGAGAGCGAATTGAGCGTGTTGAGAACGTCTAAATTGCTGCCGAAGAAATCGCTCGCCGCCACGTTGGTGTCCACTTCCACGCCGTTCGATACCGTGGTCTGGCGGTGGTCGCTGTTGCCCTGATAGCTGTAGCTGTCGGTTACGCCATCGCCGTCATCGTCCACCGCCACAATCGGCGGCTGATCGTTGATAGTGCCACCAAACACGTAGTGCCCGTCTTCGTCCTGATAATTGAGCGCCGCCACCATTGATTCAGTGAGCGACTCAATATCCTGGCCGAGGCTTGCGAGCGAATCGGCGGTATTGGTGCCATTCGCCGCTTCCAGCAGGTCGTCGCGCACCGCCAGCAGGCTGTTGTTGACGCCATCGAGAATCGATTCCTGCTGGCTTAAGCCCGCCGACGCGGAGTCGATATTGCTCTGATACTGTTCAATCGCCGACTGCTGGCGGTTTAACTGGGTGATACGCGTGGCGGCGATGGGATCGTCCGACGGCTGCAAAATCTGCTTGCCAGTTGCCATCTGCTCGACCACATGCGCCAGATCGCCGGAGAGATTATTAAAACTTTGCGTCATCGAGACGTAGGTTTGTTGGGTGGTTACTCGCATTTTTGCGCTCCCGCTTAGCTGCACATTTCCAGCACCGAATCGAAAATCTCGGCCCCGGCGGAAATGACTTTCAGATTGGCTTCATAAATTTGTTGATAGGTGATCAGGTTCACCGCTTCTTCGTCCATGCTGACGCCGCTGACGCTGCTCTGCTGGTTTTGCGCTGCGGAATAGACATTGGACGCGGCATCGACTTCTGTCTGATTTTGCTGACTGTAAATGCCGATATTGCTGATGATTGACGAGCACGCCTGCCCGACCGTCACGCTGCCAAGGTTGGCGATCTCCAGCGGTTCGGTGGAGATATTGATCAGCGCCTGCAGGTTGTCGCTGTTACCGCTTTCGTCCGGCGAACTGGAAAATGCCAGCTCGTCGGCGGTGATATCCGGGTTGACGGTCAGCGGGCCATCAGCATCGCTGGCATCATAAATAAACAGCGGCTCGCCGGGGTTACCGTTGAGATCGTAGCCCTGCGCCAGCTGGTTGTTGACCGCATCGGCGAACTGCGACGCCATGCTGTTGATGGTGTCGGTCAGCGGCGTCAACACGTCGTTTTGATAATCAAACAGTGCGCCTAATGAACCGCCAGTGTCGGTGGTCATCGTCGAGGTGGTGCCAGCGAAAGTCAGCGACATGGTCGGCGTGCCATCGGCGTTGGTTTCCAGCGCGATGGTCGAGCTTTGCTGCCCGCTTACCAGCGGCTGACCGTTTTGCAGAGTAACGTTGTAGTTGCCCTGGTCGTCGATATTGACCTGCACATCCATCATCCCGCTGAGTTCTTCCACCATCTGGTCGCGGGCATCGTACAGCGCAGAGGCGTTATCGCCGTTGGCTTCGGCCTGAGCGATTTGCTGGTTATAGCTGGCGATACCGCTGGTGAGCGTATTGATTTGCGACACCATCGCCTGCTGCTGGCTGATGATTTCCGTGCTTTGCGAGTCGATGTAATCCAGCGTGTTATCGATACGCAACGACAGCGCCCCGGCCTCGCTGATCACCTGCTCGCGCAGGGCGGAATCGTCAGGGCTGGTGGTGGCTTCGTTAAGGGCGGCGAAGAAGTTATCGAACCCGCCGCTCAGGCTGCTGTTATCGTCGCTCAGTACCGCTTCCAGTTGCGTGAGATATCCCTGCTGGGTGCTGTAATAGCCGTAATCACTGGCGGCATACCACACCTGATTCACCTGATACTGGTTAGAGACGCGGCGAATGCTGTCGACCTGCACGCCGTTACCGGCGCTGTTCGGCGAACCACCGCTGGCGCCGATGGTGCTGATCTCCGCCACCTAGCGGGTGTAGCCCGTGGTCATGGCGTTGGCGGTGTTTTGCGCCGTGACGTTCAGCTCCACCTGCGCGGTTGATGCGCCACTGTAGCCGATGTTAATCATGTCCATGTTGGATCCTTACCGGTAAATCGTGCCGGTTAAAAGCGGCGTTAGGTTGGGGATTCTTAAGTTCCGTAAACCGGGTGCCAAACGCCGGATGCGGCGTAAACGCCTTATCCGGCCTACAAACNGGCGCAAACATAAAAATATGTGCGGACTCGTAGGCCTGATAAGACGCGACAGCGTCGCATCAGGCACCGTGCACCGAACGCCGGATGCGGCGTAAACGCCTTATCCGGCCTACAAACGGGCGCAAACATAAAAATATGCGCGGACTCGTAGGCCTGATAAGACGCGTCTGCGTCGCATCAGGCATCGTGCACCGAACGTCGGAGCCTCATTTATGCTTCGGCGACAATTGCTTCACAATCATCGCCGCGATCCCAATCCCGTGCTGCTGTGCCAGGGTGTTACACAACTCATCGTCATAAAACCCCTGCATCATGCGCACCGAATCGCTGTTAAACGGGTTATCTTTTGAATCAAACAACTCGTTGGTTTTACGCATCTCTTTCAGCATGTTGCGTAAAAAAATCGCCTCAAACTGCTCCGCGGCCTGCTTGATGTCATTGGCCTGAACCTTCGGCCCCATTAACGCATCGCTGCCGTCAATCCCGCCGCTGACGTTGACTTTCATCAGATCACCTCCAGGTCGGCATCCAGCGCGCCCGCCTCATGCAGCGCCTGCAAAATCGACATAATGTCATCCGGCGTCGCGCCTAAACTGTTCAACGCATTGACCAGCGTTTTCAGGCTGCTCGACTCCGGCAAACTCACCACGCCAGGGCGCGCATGATTCACCGCGATATTGCTCTGCGGCGTAACCGCCGTGCGCCCGCCCGCAAAGGCATTCGGCTGGCTGACGTTGCTGGTTTCGTTAATCGAAACGGTCAAACTACCGTGCGACACCGCCGCCGCGTGCAGCGCGATGCCATCGCCCATCACCACCGTACCGGTGCGTGAGTTAAACACCACGCGGGCGCGGATTTTCTCCGCCTGCACCTGCACATCGTCCAGTTGCGACATAAACGCCACCCGCGCGCCGGGGCTGGTAGGCGCACGCACGGTGACGTTGGTGGAACTCTGCGCGGTGGCAATCCCGCCAAACGAGGCGTTGATCGCCGCCGCAATGTTGTTGGCGTCTTTAAACGACGGGCGTTTCAGGTTGAGCGTGATGGTGTCGCCCATCTGAAAATCGCTGGGGATCTCGCGCTCCACCGTCGCGCCGTTGGGAATTAACCCGGCAGTCGGCGTATTAACCGTTACGCTGGAACCGCTGGCCCCGGTGGCATTCATCCCGCCCACCACCACGCTTCCCTGCGCCAGGGCATAAACCTCGCCATCCGCGCCGTGCAACTGGGTGAGCAGCAAGGTGCCGCCGCGAATACTTTTGGCATCGCCAATCGATGAAACGGTGACATCAATGGTTTGCCCACGCGAGTACATCGGCGGCAATGTGGCGCTCACCGCCACCGCGGCGACGTTTTTCACCTTCGGGTCGATTTTATTCGGCAGCTGCACGCCAAACTGGCGCAGCATATTGGTGATGGTCTGGTTGGTGAATTTGACCTGGTTTTTATCGCCAGTACCGTCGAGGCCGACCACCAGGCTGTAGCCAACCAGTTGGTTTTCACGCACACCCTGTACGTTGACCAGCGACTCCAGCGATTGCGCCAGCGCCACGCCGGGCAGCGTCAGACTTACAGCGATCGCTGCGGCCTTTATCCAGTTTTGCATTGCACTCTCCGGCATTAAATCGGGAACAGAGGATGGTTAAACAGCCGCGTCAGCCAGCCTGCGGCGTTGGCGTCGCTTAACGCGCCGCGTCCGGCATAGGAGATGCGGGCATCGGCGATCCGCTGGGAGGAAACCGAGTTGTCGTTCTGGATATCGTCGGCGCGTACCAGGCCGCTTAAGCGGATGTACTCATCGCCCTGGTTGAGGGTGAGCCATTTTTCACCACGAATTTCCAGGATGCCGTTGGGCTGCACCGCATGAACGGAAACGGTGATCTCCCCGCGCAGGCTGTTCTGCTGCTGGGAAGTGGCGCTGCCGTCAAAGTCGCGGTTGGCGTCGATAGAGCCGGAAAGCTTATCTTTGGTGTGTCCAAAAATGGTCGGCGCGCCGATGTCGACGGTGTTGCTTTTGCCGAAGTTGGTTTTCGCCTGTTTGCTCGACTGAGTGGATTCTTCGAGGATCACCGTCAGGATATCGCCCACGCGGTAAGCCCGCCGGTCGGCGGTTAGCGACCAGTTGTAGCCAGTTTCAAACACGCCCCCGGCACGCCCGTCTGCCGGAGGCGGCGCTTCGGTGGTTGGTGGCGCAAAGTATGCGTCGTCTTTTTTGACCAGAATGGCCTGCGATTCACACCCGCTAAGGAGTGGAAGCAGCGCCACCAGCCATAGATAATTTTTCACGTTCTGCCTGTTTAAATACAGTGAGTTATGCGCTCTTGTAGGTCGGATAAGACGCGTCAGCGTCGCATCCGACAACAAGCGTGTGCACATTGCCCGATGCGCGTGTGGACGGTTTATAAACGGTTAATCAACCAAACTATGTGCACCGTCCACTCGCTTATCGTGCCTGGAAGGGCGTCAGCGTCGCATCCGACATTTCGCCTTACAGCGTCTGGCTGATGTACTGCAACATATCGTCCGCCGCCGACACCATTTTGGCGTTCATCTCGTACGCGCGTTGCACCGTAATCATCGCCACCATTTCGTTGACGATATCCACGTTCGAGCCTTCCAGGGCGTTATCCTGCAAGGTGCCAAGCCCATCTTCACCCGGTACGCCTTCGGTCGGCTGACCGCTGGCGGCGGTTTCCAGATAGAGGTTGTCACCCTCGGCGGAAAGCCCCGCCGGGTTAGCGAAGTTAACCAGCGTCAGTTGCCCTAACTCGGTCACGTCGCTGTCACCAGGAAGAATCGCCGTCACCGTACCATCTTCGCCAAACGCAACATTGGTCGCCCCCGCCGGAACGTCGATCTCCGGCTGCAACGGCAAGCCCTGCGAGTTGGTCAGTACGCCATCGGCGTTCACCTGCAAATTGCCGTCGCGGGTATAAGCGATATCGCCATTGGCCTTTTGCACCTGCAAAAATCCCTGCCCCATAATGGCGACATTCATGGCGTTGTCGGTGGTTTCGACGTTGCCTTCGGTGAAGGTTTTCTGGGTGCCGACAATGCGCACACCGCTACCGAATTGCAGCCCGGTCGGCATGATGTTGTTCTGGTCGAGCATCGCGCCCGGTGCTTCCTGGGTCTGGTAAAACAGATCCTGAAACATCACCCGGTCGCGCTTGAAGCCGGTGGTGTTAACGTTGGCGATGTTGTTGGCAATCGCGCTCATTTCAGCATCCTGCGCCGAGAGGCCGGTTTTGCTGATCCATAATGCTGCGTTCATGGTGGTAAATTCCGTGTTATTTTTGGGCCGCGGTTGCCGGATGCGGCGTGAACGCCTTATCCGGCCTACGGTTTGGGCACAGGCTTGTAGGCCTGATAAGACGCAAAGCGTCGCATCAGGCACCGCCGCATAACTGCCGGATGCGGCGTAAACGCCTTATCCGGCCTACGATTTGGGCACAGGCT
>NZ_CAWORF010000042.1:0-6274 GCF_963883545.1 Escherichia sp. E4702
TAGGTACATTGGGGACAGCTGTGGCAGCCTGTTACCCAATGACAAATGTATCTTTGGAGATTTTCAAATGTCAGTGTGCGAAATGATAGAGCTTGCCAACCGGATTGTAAACGGGGAACAAGTCAAAACCCCAGCAATAGAAGCATGGATTATTAGCGAAATCATTTGGTGGGCGCATAACCGGGATAATGCTTTAGTTTGATGTGAAGGGGGGAGATTATTCCTCCCCCCCTTTTTTATTGTGTATTAATACACACCATTTATTTTTTTAACCGCTCGCCGCAGCCGAACGACCGAGCGTAGCGAGTTAGTGGCGAGGAAGCGGAATTTTTTCAATGTTGCATAGAGCAGTTACGCACGAATTAATCTTCTTTTTTGCTTTTGTGTGTATATGTGTGTATAATTAGTGGCAGGTTAGGGAGGACATATGAAATCTGCTGACCTGTTGAAAGAGCTGATAGCTGCTGGTTGTGAGTTGAAGCGGCATAAGGCGAGCAGCCACCAGATATGGTGGTCGCCCATAACAGGAAAAACTTTTCCTGTGCCCCATCCGAAAAAAGACTTGCCACTGGGTACTGTCAGATCGATCAGAAAAATGGCGGGGATTTAATCCCCGCCGACTTTGGAGGTAATCATGTTTTTTTCTGTGGGTGTCGAAACACCGAAAGATGACCATACGGCATATGGTATAACCGTTCCGGCTTTTGATCGTTTTGATTTTGGCTGTGTCTCTGCTGCCGATACTCAATCAGAAATTCCTGTGATGGCGCGAGAAGCGATATTGGCTATCGTGGAAGAAATGGTTTTAAGTGGTTCTTATTCTGTTGATGATATTCATGATGACGGCTGTTTAACATATGCCGCAAATCAGGACTATAGTCACTGCGATAGCTGGTTTGTAATTGATGTTGATTTGTCTGAAATTGAAGGTAAACAACAACGTATTAATATTGCGTTGCCTGATGTGTTGATTCGTCGTATTGATGGATTTGTCAGAGAAAGTGGCGGTGTTTACAGAGATCGTAGCCATTTTCTTGCTCAGGCCGCGCGGCATGAACTTTCATATAAATGAAAAATCCCCGCTTGATGCGGGGATTTTTTTACCTACTGCGGCTTTCCAGTGCATTTAACTTAGCGGTTGCAATTTTTTGCTGTTCTTTAGGTAGTAGAGAGATCGTTTCTTTTGTTAGTTTTTGCATATCCATGTAGCCGGATGCATAGAACTGTAGCGCCTGTTCTTTCTGTGATTGCGCAACATACCAGAACGCACCAGAAAAAGCGGCTGAAATTCCAATGGTGCAGGCTACACATAATGCTATTGCTGTACTTTTACTAAATGGCTTTGTGTTTTTTGAAAATTCAGCAATGCTCTTTTTGTAAGAGTTGTTTAGCTCCTCCTGGTTTTTTCTTAGTAAGGATATAATATCTATTATTTCATTGTTTAATTTTTCCTTCGCTAAGACTGCTGTCTCATTGATTTCATTTTTGCCATGCTCTATGGCTTCTTTTATTTCGTTATCAAGATCACCACAAGTATCTACAATTTTTCTGAATCGCTGAATATTTTCTTCTTCTAATGAACTTAATACACTCTTGAATGCATCAGCTAAAGTGGTGAAATCATCTTTTAATAAATCAGATTGTCTCTTTTGAATTTTTTCATGGAGAAATAGCAGGGATAGTACAGGATCATCTTTTGATATTCTTACCCCTGTTTTCTTGAAAACATCAACAACAAAATCATTTATCTGATCTTCTGCTTCATGAACAGCCCTTTCGGGCTGTTGTAATTCAATATCACTCATGC
Source organism: Escherichia sp. E4702 (assembly GCF_963883545.1). NCBI lineage: Bacteria > Pseudomonadati > Pseudomonadota > Gammaproteobacteria > Enterobacterales > Enterobacteriaceae > Escherichia > Escherichia sp. E4702. The sequence goes on from NZ_CAWORF010000042.1 coordinate 1,808, forward strand.
ATTGGCCTCTACACTTTCAGGGTCATAGATTGCATCAAGCTGTACATATACATCGTTAAAAACACGCTTGAGGCGGGATTTAGCCATTAATCCAAACTCTTTCGATTCAAGCGCCTCAGTCAGTGTCATTGAATTGGCTGTTAATTTTTTTATGTCAGTATCAAAAGCATCGCTTTTGCGATCTTTGATCAATATTGCGCCAGCAATAACGTCTTTATTTTTTTCAAAAAAGTTTGTTTCAGTTATATGCTTCCCTGAAAGTATCGGTTCGCCCTGGAACTCATTAATCCATACGATTATTTTAACTTTCGTACCTTTTACAAGTTTAACGATATTTTCAAAACCTTCTATTGTGTCCGCTTGTGCCTGACCACCAACAATAATAGTATGGATATAAACATCCTGTTCAACTTCATTGAACATATCCATTACACAGTTATCATCGAAATACTGAAGTAATGGCAAGAACGTAGAAGCACCATTATCAATAACGAAATTAATGTTTCCGCCTTCAAGAATAGATTCAAACATGCTATCAAATTTTGATTGCACAATGTTGTTATTTTCTACAATCTTGATAATTTCAGCATTAAGGCGTTTTACTTTTGCTGTAGTTGTGTTTACCGGGTCTGTATCCGCGACAACAACATTTTCAAGTTTTTTTTCATCAATAAAATATTGAGACAGTATTGATGTGGCAAAAGATTTACCTACACCGCCTTTACCTTGCAATATAAAATTGATTGAAGTATTCATGTTTCATCCTTATTTGTATTTGTCTTCAAATTTTGCCATTGTTGCCGAAGCATCATATTCCAGTTTTCTCTCTTTTTCTCTTTGAGAGAAAAAACCTTTTATCGCTGGTTCTTTTGTTGTTTGAGTCGATTTGTCACCTTGAGGCGGCAACTTGTTTGCAACTCCAGATTCGTTATTTTTCTTTTCCTGTGACAAGCGTTTCTTTTTTGCTCGTTCAACCATATTTCTATAAGCACGTACAGCCAGCGTCGAATCAGTATTCTGATTTATATATGTGCATATCTGTTCCCAGGTATATGTTTTCTTGGCTTCAAGTATCTCTTGAAGGTACAGATTAAATGCAGCTTGTTTTGATTTTAGTTTTTCATTTCTTATCGCTTCACAAAGTGGTGATAAGAACGCGTCGATGCTTTGCATATGTTACCCTCTATATATTTACCTCCCAATATGACAAAACTATCCCTAAATTGCAATGTGTGTGTCCTTATGTATGACATTGTGTGTGTCATTTTGTGTGTTGTCAAGGTTTTTTGTGTGCTTTTGTGTGTGTTCTTTTGTGTGCCATTATGTGTGTCTGTGGTGCTATTGTGTGTGTCGTTTTGTGTGTCTAGTCTGAATCGTTTTCTAAAACACAGGCACGACACCGATGTATACACGCCATTTCATGGCCTGTATAATCGTCGTGCCAAAGGGGATGCCCCTTTGAAACCCCGAACGGTTGCACCGTTCAGGAAGTTCTACGAACTTTAAGGTAAAGGCGTTATGGCGATAGAAAGAAAAAACGTTATATCAATCCGGTTAACCGATGAAGAATACCAGCCGTTCAAGGAGCTGCTGGAGCATACAGACATTGGCAAATCCGAGTTTTTTCGCGCACTGATTCTGAATCGTATTAGTGAATTGCCAGTGAAGCCAAAGCCAACGACAGATTACAAGCGTTGTCTTTTTCTTATGAACAAAACAAGCAATAATCTTAATCAGATTGCACATCGTTTAAATCTGGATCATAACAAGGGAATTATATCATCTTCATTGTATGAAAGGGCGCTCAATACCTTGATAAATATCCGTGATTTATTGCAGAGCGCACTAAAATGATAATACGCTATGGCGGTGGCAATCATGGTATTGCAGAATACCTTGAAAATGGAAGAAAAGCGGAGCGTGAGTATACCCGTGATGAACTTGACCATAGATTTATCATTGACGGCGATCTGGCTACAACAAATAAAATAATTGAATCAATAGAAGATAAAGGGCAGGAGCGATACCTGCATATCACATTATCATTTGCAGAAAATGAAATATCAGAAGAAACACTGAAAAACGTGACTTCTGATTTCAGGAAGATGCTCATGAATGCCTATCATACAGATGAGTATTCTTTTTATGCAGAAGCCCATCTTCCAAAAATTAAAAATATTGTTGATAACAAAACTGGTGAACTTGTGGAGCGTAAACCACATATTCACATTGTCATTCCAAGAACAAATCTTGTCACAGGGAACTCATTAAATCCGCCAGGAGATCTGACAAATCTCAAAACTCAGACTCAACTTGACTCTGTTCAGGAATATCTTAACAACAAATATAACCTGATAAGCCCAAAGGATTCCGTTCGTGTAAGTGATGAAAACTATGCAAACGTGCTGTCACGAGTAAAAGGCGATTTATACCGTGAACGGAACAATGAAGTAAAAAAGGAAGTCTTCTCCAGAGTTACAAATGAAAATATTAACTCGACGGATGCATTCAAAAATTTATTAATGCAATATGGTGATGTAAAAATTCGCAATGAGGGGAAGACTAATCAATACTTTGCTGTGCGCCTTAAAGATGACAAAAAATATACTAATTTTAAAAACCCATTATTTAGTTCATCTTTCATAGAAAAACGTGAACTACCTTTAGTAAAGCCGACCCCAGCACAGATTAACAATAACGTTAGTACCTGGCTTGATAAAACCAGTCACGAAATAAAACATATTTATTCAAAATCGAGTAAAACGCGTGAGCACTATAAGGCGCTTAGTGAGCCGGAAAAGAAAAGTTTCCTAAAAAACAGGATTGATGACTATGACAAAAAATACAAACTTAACACAAAAAATTCTGAAAGAACGCAAGGACGGTCTTGTGGTAACAAGTTCAGTATTGAATCAACTTCCAGATTCAGTAGAACTAAAACAAGAGTCGGCGTGCCACGTTTGCCCCAACGCGGTTTGGTTTACGGAATCCACGGGAGAGGAAAACCGCCCGAATCTGTCCGTATTTTGCAGGATAATGAACAGCGTAATCTGGCAAACAGAATGGAAAACAGATCGCATTCTGATTCAGCAATGCGACGGAATGCTGATCGACGATTCTCAGAACGAGGAATAAAAAATATCGGTATATCAACGCCATTACATGAAGCATTATTTCAGAAGTTAAATAATGATGCAGAACGTAATGACTTAAGCACAATGGCAGAAATCAGAAAGGAAATTGATCCTGAGCGTTTTCTTTCTGCGACTGCACGTGAATTTAATGTTGTACCTGGAGAACATGCAATCAGTAAAGCAAAAGATGGTTCTCCACGTTTTGCAGTTGGCAACAGAAATCTTAATGCGTCTGATTTTTTAACTAAATATATTAATTTATCATGGTCTGATGCAAAAAGTTTCTTACTTAAAACATATGGAGAACAACTGTCTGAAAAAAACGTTTGAGCCGGTAGCAATAATAAGAAAACTGAGTTATGAAGAATCCAGAGAAAGATTTTCTTCCTTTAAAAAAACAGACATTTCTTTAAGGAATATTATTCGTGCAGAAAAGAAAAATATGTATAATGAATTGCGCGAAATGCGGCAACAAATTTATTCTTTACCTAAAGAAAATCGTGATGTAGCTAAAGGTGTTTTAGTTTATAAGAAAATAACCACTCTTGAACGACTGGATGATATGTATGCTGCGGGACGTAGTTTTATCAACCAGTATCATAAAGACTGGAATGAGGATAAAAATGCTATGAAAGCAATTGATAAACTCAAAAATTATCTTAATAAAGAAAATGAAAACAGCATTTCTGGGGCGGAAATAGAGCTATCACTGGAAAAAGCTGTTCAGGCACAAAAGCGATTGCAGGAACTGCAACAAACAAATACCAGGTTGAAAGATCTTGTAATGGATAAACAAGAAACCAAGATTGTTTATCGTGACCAAAAAACAGAGTCCCCCGTATTTACTGATAAGGGTGATTTTGTTGTTGCCGGAAAGAATCCTTCTAAAGAAGAGATCGGCATCATGCTGGAGTATTCGAAAGAGAAGTTTGGCGGTGTGCTCAAACTTACCGGAAGCGAAGAGTTTAAGAAAGAATGTGCTCTTGTAGCGGCAGAACGGGATATGAATATTATTCTGCGCCCTGAGAAATACCAACAGATGCTGCTGGAGCATAAAGCGGAGCTTGAGTCTAAAGCAATGCAGCAGACTGAACAGGAATCCCAGCAACAAACCCAGGTTGATAATGAAATCAGCAAAGCAGATGTTCATCAGAACCAGGCGCCAGCGGAAGAGGCTAAACAAGAAATTTATCTGGTCAGCCATACAAACGTACACGAACAGAACGAAGGGGTCATTTTCTATTCAAAAGAGGCTGCTTACAGCTACTTTGAAGAAGACAAGAAAATGGCAATCGAGAAATACGAAGCGAACCCACATTTGGGAAATGGATTT
>NZ_CAWORF010000043.1:0-10677 GCF_963883545.1 Escherichia sp. E4702
GGCATAGTCATAAGACTCTCTACTGCCGCATCCATTTCTATTGCCTGTTGGTCAGAACAGGGGTTCCCCATGTTGTCCCGAACAAATGCCTTTGCAAGCGATTTCAGAAACGCTAACAAACGCTTCCAGATTGGTGATGATTCATCTTCCGCAAGCTGCCACGGATTAAGACCAGTAAAAACACCTTCCTGTAGAGCAAAATAACTACCACCATACGCACGAACAAATAATTCTGTAGAGCGGTTATAGTCAATAACGAACATGTAAGGATCAAAACGCTGTAAAAAACCAGCCGCGGCTCCTTCAAAAGTCGTTTTACCAGTACCTGTGGCTCCAAGAATCATTGCGTGTCCGGCAATTCTCTGTCCGGTGACGTTTTTATTAGGGTCGCTGTAGTGCGTATTAAAATAATACAAACCATCAGAAACTGTTTTTAACGGCATTAAAGCTGAACCGTCACCAATCGGATTTCCAGATTTCTTGCCCGAAGAATAATTATGCAGTGAAAACGTACAGGCAAGATTGGCTGCCGTTCTTCGCGTACTCAGTGGTCTTGTTTTATTCATTGGCAGATGACTGAAAAACACATAAGGTGCGGCACTGGTTGCACGAGAAAAACGGAATCCTTTACCCGTCGTAATAAACTCACTGGATACTTTGATACCATTCTTACGGGCAGCTTCTGCCGTATCGCCAAATACTGTTAGTACGCAATGATATGAACCAAAAAGATTAGTACCGCTGGTAACAAAATCTTTCCCTGCTATCAGTTCTTCTTGTTGAGATTTAGCAGCATCACCAGTTGACCCCATTTTATTAAGTTGGGAGTCTATTTTTCGCACGGTTTTAGCTGGAGCCTCAAACAAAAATGATTGCGTAATGATAAATTCATACGGTAGTTTTAACAGGAAATCCCATTGACCAGGAGTGGTAAACATAGGGAAATCTTTTAAAACATAATTTGTGGCAAATTTTTTATCATCCGACTCATTATTACGCAGTTCTAGCGTATCATTACCAAAATACCAGTCACTATCTGCGATTGATTCATATAATGGTGTTGATGATACAGGAATAATCGTATGCTTTTTATTAATTAAGCATGACAAATAATCCGCTGTTTCACTCACATAGTTTTTGTCTACCTTGAGCAACCAGGCTGAAAAAGGTTTAAGAACAACCATAGCCTGAGAAATAATATCTTCGAGGCGCTCAAGCCCCTTATCAACATCATTATAAGAAACACCGAACGTGATGTACCAGGTGGACTTAAAGAAATCATCCCCCTTGAACAAAGAAATATATTTCTCCGCAAATAAATTTAAGAATTTACTGGAAAACTCATAAGATTCATCAAGATAAATCTTCTCTTTTATAAAATGTGTCCACAAATACACATCACCTTCTTTGCCAACCCCGACAAGATAGTCCTTGATACCATTGAAAGAGTTTTCAAGAAAAGAATCTGATGCAAATTCAAAGGGAATCCCCTGAATAGCAATTGTAGCCAACATTTTTCTGTCAAGTGTATAAACAACACTATCAGAAATATGGTACATGTACTCAGGATACATGGATGCCACATTTTTATTCTTGCTATCTTTTAATTGTGCAACCTGCATAATCAACGCTCCACAGAGGAAAAACCAATAATTGAGTCTCTGTGCATCACTTTAAGAAAATACCCCTTCAACTGGAGATTCATAACACTAAGAGCGTTTGGGTCATTTTCACAAATGATGCGAACAATGAACAGAAACAAGAAGCATAATGCAGGAAATATGAGTCCAGAAATTCCCCACATAAACATGCATCCAAAACCACCAAACACGGCAAGAAATCCCACAGACAAAAAAAGCATCAATGGAACACCCATAACCATCGCAGGCCGATTCAGGCCGTTATAGGAAAGAAAGACGACCTTTGGTTTCTCTGTATCATTCATCATTAGCTCCTGAATTGCGCAGGCTGACAAACAGCCCGCGCTTTTTAGCGTTCGTTATTACTGGAACAATTCCAGCGCCCACGTACCGCCGACTACTGCACCGCCTGCAAGAGCACAATAGCCAAGAGCCATCCCAACATCCCCCCAGCTTTTACGTTCCATAAAGGCCATCAGGATGCAATAAAGCATATAAACAAGAGCCCCAATACCAACAAAGGTAAAAAGCCAGGTTTTCACGTTCGTAAGAGCATTAGTAGCTGAATCAAGGCCACCTGCCGCAGCCGCAAACCCTGAAAACACCATGAAAAATAATGCAAAAACAAAACGATTTACGTTAGCAAACTTATTCATTCGAATAATCTCCAAAAACATCCCAGTCCTGGGAGTGTGAAACAAAACTTTGATTACCTTTTTCCTGAACACTCTGTTCTTTTGTTGCTTTCGCATTTTCAGGTTTATCTACTCGCAACTCAGGAACAACATAAGCGTTCTTCATAACTCGTTCGACATAACTCGTATTATTAAATTGAGCTTCTTTCTTGAAACCTCTTGTGCTATTCCCCGAATAATACTCGGACAAAGACTTCAAAAGGTTCTCTTGTTCATTTCCTCCTTTTTTAGCAAGATAGTTTTTTGTCAGAATATCCGCACCAATTTTAATATTGGTACATGGATCAAATATTGTTTCAGCAGAAACCCCGTAGAAATTAAAATTTCCGTTATATATTTGCATCAAGCCAGCACTATATCTTTTCCCGGCATTATCTAATTTCTTTGCATAACTAATAGCATCTTCGATTTTTTTAAATCTAAGAGACACTCCATCACTAATATTGGCTATTCGAAATGGATCTCCAGAAGACTCAGTTTGAATAACCGCATTTAGTGTATTTGGTGCAACTAGAGGAGCGCAGGAAACGAAAAGACTAGCTAGCATTACCGATGGTAATACCATAGCTCACCTGTTTAATTTCAGATCACCTCATTTGAGGTGATCTTTTAATTAGAGTGTTGGGAGGGGACTAACGTTTGTAACTATGAGAACTTAGCCACTCATTACGAGCTTGTTCTTGCCTAGCATTTTCATCAACGGACATCTGATTAGATGCTAGTTCATATTGTTTCAGTTGCAACTCTATTGTCATTTTTTCAATCGACAGTTGATTTGCAATATCAGCTTTTTGCTGCGGCGTAGTGGCATTTGCAAATAATGACTGTAACGATTGAACACGTTCCGCCCGCTTATACATTGATTTATTGAACTGCTCGTAAAAATTTATTTGCTTAAGAACAGCATCATAGCGTCTTTGCGTGTTAGCATCAGAACTGGTTAAAGAATATTTCTTTCGTAAAGAATCTAATCCAATCTGAGAATCGCTATCGATATCCTTAAGAGAGCCACGCATATAGCTTGAAGCTGTATCAAAGCCTCTACTAAAATCAGTGAATCCTTCTAATCTCTTTTTTTGATCCTCTGCATATTTAATAGATTGTTCATATTGAGTTTTCAGTTGTTGTAAATTATCAGCAGCTTCTTTAGCCCTAGCTAAACCTTCCTCAACAGTTTTTGCAATTGATGTAGGATCGACAACAGGGATATAAGCATGTGCGACATTAGAGCACATGCATCCTATTAAAATCACTGAAAACAGTTCTTTTAACATTATTTCCCTCCGTGAGCCTTAATCCAATCTTCTCTTTTCTGTTTTTGAATTGCAGCCTTTGCATTATCACAGTTTTCATTTGTGATTTTTCCCTGAGAGCATTGTTCTATAACATTTTTTGCCTCAGATTGGTTTGCAAAATAATAATCAACATCATACACTTTATCGTTACAACCAGAGAGAAACAGAACGGATACAAATGCCATTGGAACAACTTTTTTCATATTACCCTCCTAATACATTCTTTCCTAATTGACCGGCCAGGCTTACTACTCTATTTCCAGCTTTTTTGGCAACAGAGGCAGCCAATCCTTTACCTGCATTGCTCATAGCCCTTACACCTGAAACAGCAGCTAATTTATTTGCTGCGCCGTTAGCTGAGGCAGTCAATCCATTAATACCTACTCCACCTGTTAGAGATGAGCACAACGTCCCAATTTGCTCTATCAGGTAAACAGATATTAACACAACCGCTAATAAAGTAGCCACAGACATGAATGTAATGGTCTTTGCATCCAAGTTAGCCGTTTGTTGTATTAGTGACAATACGAAGCCAAAAGATATGGTATAAAATACATTTAGCAAAATGTAGTTTAAACAACTACCACACCATGCAGTAAACATACCACGCGTTGGGGAGAATGCAGAAAAACATATAAATAAAATACCTACCGATAACACCATTCCGACCATAAACTTTGATACGCAAAGGAAAACGGTAGTATAAAAAACAAGCAAAAATCCTCCTGCATACCCTGTGATCCATATAAGACCAGCTTTAATCCATAGACCAAAATCAGTCATACCAAGCTGTCCCGTAGCATCACTCCAAAATTGCTCCATTGTATCTGACAATGCTTGCCAAAGATTATCTATTGAATTGGCTATATCAGACTGTCCAGTCAAAGCAGAAGACAATTCATCTCCAGAATGCATTACGAAAGGAATTACATATTGTGAATAATATGTTGAGCTATATGTGAAAACACCAACCAGAGCCAATTTCATTATATTTTTAGTAACTTCCGACATAACCACATCACGTTGTGAATATATTATTTCATAAGCAACAAAAATAATATAAACACCAATGGCTGCAAAAAATACAGGTGATATTGCATTTGCAATTTTTGCTGCGTTACTGGCTGCCCCTGATTCAACTAGTGTTGTAACAGTACTTAAAAACGTAGATATTATATTCATTTTTATTTCCACATAAAAATGCAAACGTAAGAGATCATCTCATCCGCACATGTGCTGAATATTCACTAGTCATTAATGATTTATGTTTTAAAGTAGAATCATTAAAAGAAAAGTTGCATTCCTCAATGCGGCATTCTCTTCCAGGATAAATAACTCTGCTATTAACAGCCTTGTCAACTTTATTTCTTTTTTGCTTTGACTTTAAAATCAACTCTCTCTGTTTTCTTGTTCCTTCGATTAATCGTTTTCTTCTTACAACATACATAGGCATATAACATCTCCAATTTACATTTACATATAAACAAAGACTTTTATATGTAAAGATAAAATATCTATTAGGCTTTTTACCAATTTTTGGCGTGACACGATGCCCATCGTTCCTCCAGCTCAATCCTCCTCTTCATAGCTGGTATTCGTCACTTTCAAATTGTTAAAGAGCATTATTTATAATTCGGTTATTTTTTCATCAATTTTCAGTAGAGCTTCTTCAAGAAGTTCTCTGGCTAATTGAGTTTTAGGTAAGTTTGGTTTTAACAACCTAAGTTTTGTCAAAATGTAATTACTTCTACCATTAATTTTTATCGTGACAGTAGTTGGTTCCCAAACATTACCATTTACAATAAAATTTCCTACATTTAAATTATCACTTACATCATTATTTCGACTCTTATTCACTTTTCCCGTTCCTTTATCTCCATTTTTTTGTTCTTTCAACACTTAATATGTTCTCACCAACAAACAACCTCGAAAAATACCCAATCGAGGACATATCAATTTGCCACAATCTTAGAAAATAAAGTTTTCCATTATTTTTCAATGGCTTTTTAATAAAGAAAGAGTTCAAAGACATACTTATCATTATTAATGATTCGCTTTTTTTTGATATAAATCACATTTAAATGCTCATTTTTTGAGCGATTAGACGATAAAAAAAGACGGCAAATGCCGCCTTTTTAATCATTTTGTTGGTGGAAGTAGTTATCTTACCCTAGTCCATAGATCAGCCATTATCCTGCACAAGAAGATTACTCTTACAGCCTCAAGCCGCTCCGAACCAAGAGCTAGCTTACTTCTCTGCAATGTTTTTTTTACCGCTTCAATCGAGCACTCATGCTCGCTCGCTATATCAATGATTTCACTTCCAAAAACCCAACTTAACGTAACCCTAAATTGTTTCTCTGTAAGTTCTGGAAACAAGGCTTTGATTTGTGTTAATCCATTGAGGTGTGTAAAATCAAAAGTAGCCATATGGCCTCCTGTGTAGGTGATATGGTTAGCTAGTACCGCCGTGGTCAAGACGGCGGTACTAGTGACTAATCTGAACGACTAAATATGACGTTACTTATTACTTTAAAAACAAAAAATACACATCATTTACGTTTGGACTTCCTTTCTTTTAGTTCACAATTCCTTTCTGATATTTTCTTATCCTCCCCACATAATTCATAATACCCTACTAATTTTTCTAAATCAGGAAGAGGCAACCTAGCTTCCTTATCATATAATTTTAGCGCATTTTCATATTCTAATATTATTTCAATACATTTCTTAGCCCACTCAACTTCAGCATTAGAACCTGACTTAACTCTTGGTCTAGCCGGTAAGCGCCGCCTCTTTGGCTTTATAGATTGTAAAGTTGGATGATCCTCTCGAACAAAACTAAACGATATGGCAATAACTTTTCTGGATGCCTTATATTCATTCAAAACAACTGAAATATCAGTTGATGCATTTATTTCATTAATTGATCTTTCAATTACTTTTTGTTTTAGAAACTTATACTCTTCATAGGATTTTTCTAATCCCAACATCACTTTAAAATCATAAACACTGATTGTATCAGTTGTAATCAACTCTCCCTTGCGATAATTATACATGTTTCTATATTTACATAACCAAGCATATATTCTAAAAGAATGAGGAGAGGTAAATGCTGATATTGCTCTTAATGCAAATAACGTAAAATTATCTTTTAATTGAAATAAAAGATCCGATATTTCGGTAGAAAAAACGATTTCTAAAAATACATTTTCTTCACCTTCAATATCATACTCTACCTCTGACAACCACAGGCGCCTTCTTTTTGTTTTCTTCCCAGAGTCCTGGTCAAAAGAATATGTGTCAATAGTTTTTCCTAGCAACCCATCAGCAATTGCTGATAACCTATTTTTAACGTTTTTATCCTTGATGTTAAAGACTTCAACAAACTCTTTTGTTGTAATCCTTATACGTTTCTCAGGTTTATCGTGCCTTGAGATCTTAGATATAGCTAAATTTAACAAACGAAATTCATCAAGTGTTATTTTATAAACACCATCAGTAATAGCATTTGATTGAAATATTAACTCCCCCTCTCGCGTATTCACCTCTACTGGCAACATCATATTCCTCCCATAGCAACCAATAATCACACTGTAGCAAAGGTAGAAAACAAAATCAACACAGTATACCTTAAATAAAAACAACCATAAAAATCAATTAGTTAAAAAGGCAGGAAGAAATAAAAGCATCCTGAAATCAGGCTACCTATAATCCGCAAAGAGGCAAGCCAAGCAACAGCTCCTGAAAAATGTATACCTTTAAAGTTCCTCAAATCAGTACGGTTCTGAATCTGGGCATAGAAAAACAATAAAAACAAAACAATTCTTTCAATCAAAAGAAACAATAAAATCATTAAAAATCAATACATTAAAAAAACATCAAAACTCACACCTTACTTATCCACAAGTCTGTGGATAAGTAAGTTATCCACCCTGAAATCTGTATACCTAACTCCTGAAATCTGTATACCTAACTCCTGAAATCTGTATACCTAACTCCTGAAATTTGTATACCTAACTCCTGAAATCTGTATACCTTTCAACTCTCAACTCACTGAAAAACAAAACAAAAAACAGCCTCTAAATATAGAAGTATTTAGAAGTAAGAAATATAGGAAGTAAAAACATGTAGCGATTTTCGCGTTTTTTGTGGATAAGCATCGTTACCAAGCTCCGACAAGGAAACAAGCGTACTTGCTCCAATGGTACATCGCAGAAATTCCGCTTCCTCGCCCACTCGCTCACTAGCGTTCGGTCGCTAGGGCTGCGGCGAGCGGTGTTATCTCTCGCATACTGTCGATAATTTCGGTATTGTTCTTTCGGAAACGAAGCCGTAATAACCGCTAAAACACTCTCAGAAGCACTTAGACAAATAAAACAGAATTCTTTCAGTGAATGGAGGGGGCAAAAGGCTTGCAGCAGCTCTCTGTTCATCAAAATGAACGTTTAATGTGAACGATGTAATTAGTTAATCTATTGATTTAATTGATTTTATATTGGTGGGGTTTAATCAAGATCCTCATTTCACTAACCGAGGATCTTCTTGCGTTTTAAGAAAATATACTTTTATATCAATAGGATATACATACCAACGAATCGTCGGATATGGTCATTCATTATAACGGAATATGAGTCTACAAAATTAATAGATCCAATAACGATCCTTCCCCTAACCACCCTAGAAAAGCCATAAAACACGTCCTGTCGCTTTATTTTAGCCCTGGTAAGCCAAACCCACAGGGAAGCATTAAAAATTGCTCAGAACGCGATTCAGAACGTTTTAGCGGAGTAGCATTGCGCCCGTAGCTCGCGATGCTCGCACGCGCAGTACAGCGCCCCGCCCTGCTGCGACGCACCAGGACGGCGTAAACTCGCTTACGCTCGCGCTAACTGCGGCATTCTGCGGCGCAAATCAGCATAATCATGGCCTGCTGGTCTGTTGGGCTTTGCAGGGCGAAGGGATGGCCTGTGCGCCCTGGTGCGTTCGGCAGCGGCTGCGCCGCGCTTCGGGGCGATGTGGCTCTGCTGCTCCCTGGTATTTTCTTTCGCCCCTTCTATGCCCTGCCGGGCATCATGTAAACATAACTTAACTATATGTATTTAATCTATTTTTTGTTTTAAATCAGGAGTAAAAATTACTTGCAAATAGGTCAGAATTGACCTATTATAAACATATCGAGAGGGGATAGTCCCTGATCACCAAAGCCGCTCAGCGGCAGGAGTTTAAAAATGGAAAACTACGCTAAATTTGTTGCTACTGAAATTCTTAATCAGCTTGGCGGAAATCGCTTCATTGCTATGACTGGCGCAAAGAACTTTGCCTATTTTGATGAAGATGGTGAATGTGGTCTTAGTTTTCGTCTTCCTTCAAAATTTGCAATGAATGGAATTAATTTAGTAAAAATTAAATTAACCTTTTCCGATACATACCAGGTGACCTTTTCTCGTGTTCGAGGAGCAATGGTTAAAGAAGTATCGACATTTGATAATGTTTATTGTGATCAGTTGGAATGTTTGTTTAACGAACAAACCGGACTTGCAACCAGATTGTAATTTTTAATATGGGGGGATTCCCCCCATATCAGGAGGATAAATGAAAGTTCTTATTGGTAATATCAATATTCGTAATCATCATATGCTTCTTGAATTAGCTGGAATTGCAGGATTTGCCGGGAGCGTTGAATATACAAGTGAAATATCCGCAAGTATTGACCTTATGGATGATTCTTTTAGAAGTAAAGTTGGTATAAGCGATAGTGAAATATTAAAGATGTTAGAGGCATTTGTTGAAAATAAATTTTCAATAAAACTCGTTTAAAAACACTTGATAATAGGTCAGAAATGACCTATTATCAGCATATCGAAAGGAGGTAGTCTCCGATCACCAAAGCCGCCCAGCGGCAGGAGTTAAATATGAAAAAATCAACTTTCCCTGTTATCGTTTCTACGACTGGTCATGCGTTTTCTGTTGCGCGTGTGACGCTTTGCACTATCTGCCTGAAACATGAAAAAACAGGCAAGGATTATGTTGTTATTTTCACGGATAGCAATAATATCCGCGATTATAAAACGGGAGTAGTCCCGTGTTTTGGAGAGCTTTACCAGGAAGATGTCGATTTGATTGTTGGAAAAAGTTAAAGTAAAGGGGCTATAAGCCCCTTTACTGTTAAAATAGGAACCATATTAATATGAAGGTACGAAAAGGTGACAGGCAATATTATTTGAATAAAGAAGGTAATATGTTTCATCTTGTGAAACGGGTGAAGACCTTTTCTAAATCTGCGACTTTAGGAAAAACGAAAGCAACGGTGAAAACTGTTGCTGATCTTGTTTTTAATGAGAAGGCATTCGACACAATAGACTTTTCCAGAGATGGATTAAGAGAGAATGATAAAGAAATTGTTTCTATGATGATTCAGGAAATGAACAATGAACGAGGAAAAAATGTTAACTGAAAACACACCAGAAAACATCAAACGTCTGCGGCAAAAAATTGGTCTGACGCAGAAAGAATGTGCCGAAATATTCAGCATGACTCCGCGAACCTGGCGTCGCAAGGAAGAACCTGTCGGAACTGTAAGTGGTACAGCACTTACACCTGTGGAGTTTAAATATCTTCAGCTTTTAGCTGGGGAACATCCAGAATACGTCCTGTGCAAAAGGGACAAGCCTAAATGTAGTGAATGAGTTGTTGCGCCCGTAGCTCGCGATGCTCGCACGCGCAGTACAGCGCCCCGCCCTGCTGCGACGCACCAGGACGGCGTAAACTCGCTTACGCTCGCGCTAACTGCGGCATTCTGCGGCGCAAATCAGCATAATCATGGCCTGCTGGTCTGTTGGGCTTTGCAGGGCGAAGGGATGGCCTGTGCGCCCTGGTGCGTTCGGCAGCGGCTGCGCCGCGCTTCGGGGCGATGTGGCTCTGCTGCTCCCTGGTATTTTCTTTCGCCCCTTCTATGCCCTGCCGGGCATCATGTAAACATAACTTAACTATATGTATTTAATCTATTTTTTGTTTTAAATCAGGAGTAAAAATTACTTGCAAATA
>NZ_CAWORF010000044.1:0-18036 GCF_963883545.1 Escherichia sp. E4702
TTCGTTATTGACTATAACCGCTCTACAGAATTATTTGTTCGTGCGTATGGTGGTAGTTATTTTGCTCTACAGGAAGGTGTTTTTACTGGTCTTAATCCGTGGCAGCTTGCGGAAGATGAATCATCACCAATCTGGAAGCGTTTGTTAGCGTTTCTGAAATCGCTTGCAAAGGCATTTGTTCGGGACAACATGGGGAACCCCTGTTCTGACCAACAGGCAATAGAAATGGATGCGGCAGTAGAGAGTCTTATGACTATGCCTGTCCAGTTGCGCCGAACGTCAGCATTGCTCCAGATAGTTAACGATAGTGAACTGCGTATCAGACTTGCTAAATGGTGTAAAAATGGAGCGTATTCCTGGGCAACAGATTCGCCAGAGAACACTTTTAATCCGATGGATTATAAAAAGGTAGGTTTTGACACAACCGTTATCCTTGAAAAGGTAAATGGTGAAACGCATCCGGCGTGCGAACCTCTGCTGGCGATTTTATTTTTCTATAAAACGCTTATGCAACGTGACGGAAAGCTAATGCTTACTATTGTCGAGGAGTTCTGGATGCCTGCGAACTTCCCTCTGACTCAGGATATGATCAAATCTGCGTTAAAAGCTGGACGTCTGAAAAATGAAATGATGTGGCTAACGAGTCAGTCGCCAGAGGATGCGGTTAACTGTGCAATTTTTGCGGCTCTTGTTCAGCAAACAGCCACAAAGATTTTGTTGCCTAATCCAGATGCTGAATTTGATGGTTATAAAAAAATTGGTCTTGTTGAAAAAGAATTTAAGAAATTAAAATCTTTATCAAAAGAATCCAGAACGATGTTAATAAAACAGTCTGGATCATCGGCATTTGCAAAAATGGATTTGTACGGTTTTGATGACTTTCTTCCTGTTATATCAGGAACGACGGAAGGGATTGTTCTGTGTGAACAAGTAAGGGAAGAACTTGGTACAGATGAACCCGATATCTGGATTCCTGAATTTATTAAACGTATTAAGGAGCAAAAGAAATGAGAGCAACTATTGCACTCTTATTAATCTGTTTTCTTTCTTCTTGTTCATCACCGCCTCAACCTAAACAAGCGGAGGGCGGATGGTATGAATTGAATACAACAATTCAGGATGTGAAAGCGAGGACGATGTAATGGATTTAAAAAATAAATATTTTGGTAAGACAAAAGAAGAAGCAGCTAAGAAAAAAATTGATATAAAGAAAGAAAACAAGCAAATTTTCGATGCTGTCAAGCAGTTTGAGCGTAATGAAATAGCAACTGTCCAGGGTAAAGCCAAGTTTATTACGCGAATTGCTGTTGTGCTGTTGATTTCCAATATTGCTCTTGCAGCAGCCATCGCTTTTTTGTCTCCGTTAAAGACTGCTGTTCCTTTTGTTATTCGTGTGGATAACAATACGGGCTATACAGATATTGCACCGCAATTATCAGGAGCAAAGCAAACCTATCAGGAAGCGGAAACAAAATATAATCTTGCGAAGTTTGTTATTAACTATGAGTCATACGACTGGCAGACTATCCAGGAAATGCTGGATACGGTAAATGTCATGTCTAATAACAAAGTGTTCTCACAGTACAATACAGCTATTCGTGCAGATAACTCGCCGCTGAATGTACTGAAAGACAGTTATAAGATTAAAACGAAAATTAAGTCCGTCACTTTACTGAAGCCTGATGTTGCGCAGGTCAGATTCTCAAAAATGATTCTGGACTCTTCCGGCTCTTTGGCTCCCGAATACAGAGTTACAGACTGGATTGCAACGGTCGCTTTTGATTTTAATAAAGATGTTAAGACGGAAGAACAACGGCTTATTAATCCTCTCGGATTTGAAGCTGTCAGCTATCGTGTAGACGCGGAGGCTATTAAATGATTAAAAAGTCGGGTCTTATCGGTTGCTTATCTTTACTGGCTGTTTGTGCACCTCCGGCAACAATTGCGGCAACATATGGTCAGGGGTCAGCATTTGACTCCAGGATTCAGAGTGTTGTTTTTAATGAAAACGATGTTGTTAATGTCAGAGTAAAGAAAGGTGCTGTTTCGGTAGTTCAAATCGCCAAAGATGAAACGATTAAAGATGTTGGCCTGGGTGATCCTGCTGCATGGAAGGTGTCCGTTCGTGAACATACAGTCTTCTTTCGTCCGGCAGTAGAAGACAATCCAAGCACGAACGTTACTATTGTAACGGATAAACACACGTACTCATTGTACCTTACGGAAGTGTCCAGTAATCCGACATACGTTTTGCGATATGACTATCCTAAACCTGTAACAGCCAAAGTATTTACGGAGAAAAAATATCCCTGCACTGATGGTGGTGTAATTAATGGACACTATCAATTAAAGGGGAGTAAGAGCATTTTCCCTTACCAGGTCTGGGACGATGGTACTTTTACCTGTATGCGCTGGAACAGTAAACAGGATTTACCCGTGCCTTATCGTGTTGATGCTGATGGCAATGAAAACCTTGTTAATAAGCATATGGAAAATAACACAATGGTATTACATGAAGTGTCTGATAATTTCCGCCTGAGAATAGGCGATCAAGTTGTTGATGTAAGAACATCTTCGACGGTTCCTAAAATGTGGAATAAAAAAGGTACTACAAATGGAAAGGTGAGGGTGGAGAAATTTAATTATGAAAAATGAAAGCCGCAGCAATAATGATGTGGGTAATCGTGGTGTTATCGAGG
This sequence comes from Escherichia sp. E4702, assembly GCF_963883545.1. NCBI lineage: Bacteria > Pseudomonadati > Pseudomonadota > Gammaproteobacteria > Enterobacterales > Enterobacteriaceae > Escherichia > Escherichia sp. E4702. The sequence continues at coordinate 2,700 of NZ_CAWORF010000044.1, forward strand.
TTAAATCAAAGAAATCCTCCAAGAAGATATTTATCTTGCTGGCAAGTATCTTTGGTATTTTTGTTGTCGCTGCCATGATTATTAAAATGCTTCCCTCGAAGGAGGTGGAGCAAATTGGCCTTGAACCAAAAAACGAGACGTTAATATCTAATTCTCAGGATGGGGCAAGCCTTAATTCTGTGATGAAAACAATCATGCAGAATAAGCAGCGTGAGGAAACTGAACGCAAGCAACGGGAAGAACAGGCAGAAAAAGAAAAGAAACAAAAAACAGAAATAAATTCTGATAATGATAGCACTATGCAAGCAATGGCGATGCAGGGGCAATCCAGCAGCCATTCTTCATCGCAGTCTGGCAATGGACAGGAGAAAGAAAGGCCACTGACTAAGGCTGAACGTCAGATTACAGGAGATACTCTGGTTAAAATTGAAACCAGAAATGAGGATAAACGTTCGGAAAAAGAGAAGGATTCTCTGCAAGGGGAAACTTATGCTGATGGTACAGTGAGTTTTGCCAGTAACAGACGTTTTTTGCTGGCTGCGGGTACTTCGCTTTCATGCGTTTTACAAACAAAAATAGTTACGTCCTACCCTGGAATAACGTTGTGTCAACTGACTAAAGATCTCTATTCAGATAATGGTGAAACATTACTGGCTCGCCGTGGCGCTATGCTGATGGGAGAGCAGAATAAAGTAATGACGCAAGGAGTGGCTCGTGTATTTGTTAACTGGACTAATTTAAAAGATGGCAATGTTAACGTAAAAATTGGTGCTCTTGGCACTGATGGACTTGGTGCATCTGGCCTGCCAGCCTGGATTGATAATCATATATTCCAGAGATATTCAGGTGCGATTATGTTGTCATTGCTTGGTGATGGTATGGATATTCTGAAAAACACCACACAAAAATCGGGGAATAACAGCAATATTACCTATGATAATACATCTGATACGGCGCAGGAGTTGGCTAAAACAACACTTGAGAACACGATCAATATTCCTCCAACTGCATATATTAATCAGGGAACTGTTTTATCAGTGATTGTTCCGAGGAATATTGACTTTTCTGAGGTTTACGGAGTGCAGTAATGAGTGAAGAACATATTATCGCTCGTCAATTTCTGGTGCAAACAGGGATTCAGGAATTACTGGATATGGATGATGTTACCGAAATCGCCGTAAATCAGCCTGGCAGGATATGGTTTGAAGGTCGTGATGGTTGGTGCTTTCGTGATACAGATAAGGTCAGTTATAAGGCATTAATGGGGCTGGCCTATGCGCTGTGTAACATAAGTGGGCTGGAAGATGCCCTGAAACCACATAACCCGATTGCGTCGGTTGTTCTTCCTGGTGGTGAACGTGGCCAGATTATCGTTCCTCCTGCAACCGAGGATAATTGTGTTGTTCTCTCAATTCGTAAACCATCACTAACGCGTTTTTCACTTGATGATTACGTTAATTCAGGGCGTTTTGACCGAGTTAAAATTGCTAAAAAACACACAGCAGTGTTAACTGAGCGGCAGAAATATTTATTCGAGTTATCGCGTAAGGGTGATGCCGCAAGTATTGCTAAATTTATTCGTGAGGCGGTCAATGATCGCCTGAATTTCCTGATTGTTGGTGGTACTGGTTCCGGCAAAACAACAGTAGGTAAAGCCATTGCGGATTTGTTTCCTCCTGAACGGCGCTATGCAACAATTGAAGATGTCCACGAGATGACGCTCCCGAATCATCCAAACCATATTCACCTGTTTTATAAAAAGGGAATTGTGGATGCCAAGTCGATTATTGAAGCCTGTATGCGCCTTAAACCAGATCATATCTTTCTGGCTGAGTTAAGGGGGGATGAAGCATGGAGTTATCTTGAAGCTCTTAACACAGGGCATGAAGGCTCAATAAGTACGATCCATGCTAACAATACTTATGCGTCGTTCTCGCGGCTGGCGAGCATTGTTAAACAATCATCTGTTGGTATGACAGTTGATATGGATTTGATTATGAGAACGATTAAGACATCTATAGATGTCATATTATTTTTTAACCATACATATATGACGGAACTATATTACGACCCCGAAGAAAAAAATCGTCTACTTAGCACAATGTAAATTACTTCTGGTGATTAAATATTATACATGCTTTACATGTAGGGGTATCTATGAAGAAAAAAATCATATTAGTGGTTTTTTTGTTGCTTATTCTCGTTGTTTGTCTTATTGGCGGTAATTATCTTGGGGGATATGCAGCATTAAAATATTCAGGATTGAGTGTTGACATGTTGCAATGGAATACATTTAATAATGTCATTACACAATTTAGCGGAAAACCTGAATATAAAAAATTGGTCGCGATTACATGGGCTGGATTTGCTGCACCATGTGCAATATTTATTGGTTTTGTTGTTATTGTCATAGTCGGACTGATGCCAAAAAAAGTTATTTATGGCAATGCTCGTCTTGCTACTGATATGGACCTGGCTAAATCAACCTTTTTCCCAACAGATAAAGAGTTGAAAGAAGCAAGATTAAAGAACAGTAAACCATACTGCTTTCCACCTATTCTTATTGGTAAACAGTTTAAAGGAAGGTTTAAAAACAAATATATATATTTCTTCGGGCAACAGTTTTTAATCCTTTATGCTCCTACGCGTTCTGGTAAAGGTGTTGGTATTGTTATACCTAACTGTGTGAATTACCCGGATTCGATGGTTGTTCTTGATATAAAACTTGAAAACTGGTTTTTGTCTGCCGGATACAGACAGAATGTGTTAGGGCAGGAATGTTTTCTGTTTGCCCCTGCGGGGTATGCAGAAAACCAGCAGGAGGCGAAAAAAGGTAATATCAGATCACACCGCTGGAATCCTCTGGACTGCGTTAATCGTTCTGATATTCAGCGTTCTGGAGATTTGGAAAAAATTGCCGCTATGTTGATTCCGGCAAGTGATGATCCTATTTGGTCTGATTCTGCACGGAAGCTCTTTTGTGGGCTTGCTTTATATCTTCTGGATAAGGAACGATTCCATCTTCAGCAAAAGAAAAAGGGTGTTGCTGATGTACCTGATGTTCTTGTGTCCATGTCGGCTATTATGAAACTCTCTGTCCCTGAAAGTGGTCAGAGACTATCAGCCTGGATGGGTACGGAAATAGATCAGAAAGAATACCTGAGTGATGAAACAAAGAGTCTGTTTCGTGAATTTATGGCAGCGCCGGAGAAGACACAAGGAAGTATTATTACCAACTTCTCGTCTCCATTGAGTATTTTTAAGAACCCAATCACAGCAGCAGCTACTGATGCAAGTGATTTTGATGTGCGAATGGTCAGGAAAAAGCCTATGTCGATATATCTTGGGCTGACTCCTGATGCATTAATTACTCACTCACGGCTTGTGAATCTGTTTTTCTCTATGCTAGTGAATGAGAATACAAAGGAGCTTCCAGAACAGAATCCTGAGTTGAAATATCAGTGTCTTGTCCTTCTTGATGAATTTACATCAATGGGTAAGTCTGAAATTATTGAAAAAGGTGTTGGCTTTACCGCTGGTTTTAACCTGCGATTCGTTATTATTTTGCAGAACGAAGGGCAGGGTAAAAAAGATGATATGTATGGCACTCACGGTTGGGAAACTTTCGTTGAAAACTCGGCTGTAGTTCTTTATTACCCGCCAAAGGCTAAAAATGAACTGGCGAAAAAGATCTCTGAGGAAATTGGAGTCAGGGATATGAAAATTATCAAGAAATCTGACTCACGGAGTGGTGGCAAAGGTGGTAGTTCTCGTTCCCGAAATCATGAAATAGTCAGCCGTGCTGTATTACTGCCAGAAGAGATTGTCGAGCTTCGGGATTATAAAAATAAAATGGGTAATATGGCTGTTCGTGAAATCGTAATGAGTGAATACACTCGCCCATTTGTAGCTAACAAAATAATCTGGTTTGAAGAGGAGGAGTTTAAAAAACGAGTAGATATAGCTAAAGAAAATCCGGTAGAAATGCCTGTATTGTTCGATGAAGAAATGAGAAATCAGATTCTGGAACAGGCAAAAATATATTCAGATGATATTAGTATGTTTTCTGATGTTATGACTAAACCAGATCTTGAGACACACGATCTGGAGGATGTTTCTGAATAATATCTGGTGAACTATATGAGAAAAGCTAAAGCGATATTTACCGCCATCGTATTTTCATTGGGGGCGGGTAGTATTCCTGCTTATGCTTCTGATCCTTGCGCTTCGGTGCTTTGCCTGTATGGAAAAGCTGTCGGGCAAGGAGGTGGAAGTGAGTGCAGAAGTGCTGAAAAGGACTTTTTTAATATTCTGAAAAAGAAAAAAGGAAGCATTCGCTGGAGTAAAACATTTGATGCCCGCAAGGCATTTTTGAATCAGTGCTCAACGGCTGATCCGGCTGCTATCTCAAAAATTATGAGTAAGTTCGGACGCGTTAAGGGCTGATTAAAACCTGATTGCTATCCTTCAATGAATCCTATTTGTTGGTCAGAAGGTTGTAAGTAATTATCAATGATAACCTCGCAGATTCCAGGTTTTAATCTGGGATTTGCGGGGTTGAACAACCGAAGGGTGTTAGTATTTAAAAGAGGTGAGCGTATGAACAAAATCCGGTTTATAACTCCGTCATTCCGACTTGTAACTCTGACATCTGACATTAACAATATTAAAGAAATTTATTCTGATGATGATTTAACCAGTTTTCTGAAACTTGTTAATCAGAATTGCCCGACCAGAATTATGTTGCGTAGCGTTGGGAAGAGGAAAGATTCTGTTGAAGGAATATTAGAGGATAAAGATATCTGAAATGCATTCTTCTTTTGGTTTACCATATCCGGCTGGTCACTGGATGTATTCGTTATACGATTTACTCGACAATTCAGTGTTCGTGGTTTGTTTCTTTGCCTTCTGGGGGGCAACGGTTTATCTCTTATTAGGAGTTATATACAGAAAATTTAATATATCTGAAACAGTTGAGATAGTTATCATTTTTTTATTATGGCTACTAATGATTCTGTCTTTTTATCTTTGTGCAATATTAAAGGCTTCTCTTTAAATCAGAGGATAAAAACAATGATGACAAAACATGATAAAGAACGATTCAATAAAAGAATCGGTGGTGAAGTTCAGATTAGTGCTGATATCCGTGTCAATGACTTAATGACAGAAGGTGCAGCTTACGTCACTGTAACGGAATCATCCCTGTATGAGCGAGTTTGCCAGTATGCCTTGCAACATGGTGAAGATTTACAGGGGATGTTTAAGGATGAAAAATATGAATATATATCCTGTTTTGTTCGTGATGTAGCTGCATTCAGAAGTAATTTTGAAAGCGAAGAGCTTTTAAAGCCTCTGTTTAACCATGATAAAGGTGATACTGTTGAGTTTGTTATCAGCGTTCCTGAAAAAAGAGTCGAGGATTACGGTGATATAGTCAGAAAAGAGTTCGTAGATATAATTCAGAAGCATGTAATAACCATTAATAATAAGCTCTGGAAGAAATTCGTAAAACAAGCCATGACGGGGACAACTTTATATATTGGTTTTGATATTAATACAGGTGCAATGGTGGACCCTGAAGATGAACGTGACACCATATTAAAATCATCACGTCAGGAGTTTGTTAGAACAACGACTTTCGATTCATTTCAGCCCTATTTCTATGTTGAGCATTTATATGCTGGCGCAAAAGAAATAGGCAATATCAATGGTTTTAATGTCTGGTTCAATGAAAGAGGATTTTATTTTTACTGGAATGAAGAAACGGAATTCCTGATTGAGACTTGGTTGACGTTCCCTGCATATCCTTATGGTTGGTTTAAATGAATCTGTAGAGACGTTTGGAAGGGGAAAGATTCTGTTGAAGAAATACTGGAGGATAAAGACAATGTGGTTTATGGGTTGATACACCGAGGGAATGGCGACATAAGCATTAAGGAGGCAAAAATGAATGATTGGCTCTATTCTTTACATGATTTAATCACAAATCCTGTATTTATGCTGTCTTTTGCAGTTTTTTGGGTGTCTACGGGAACACTTTTAATCAGAACTGCATTCAGAAAAATTAACATATCTGAAATATGCATACTTTTTTTATTATTGATGCTAATAATTCTGTCTTTATGTATTTTTGTAACATTAAAAGTTTCTTTTAACTAAAATCAGCCACTATAGATAAAGGAAATAGATATGTATCTGCATATTGTCCCCAAACTTTTTCACCGCATGGCTAATAAATGTAGCCTTAAAACCATTTCCATACCTGAACTTGATTTTATAATTGATAGTGAATCATTGTCTGTGGGCAGGCCGTGGCCTAATAAATGTTTATGGGTTGGAATGCTTAAAGGAAGAAAGTCAGTTAATGGCCTTGTTTTGCAAACAGATAAAAAATTAAGATGGTTTACTACTATATACACCTGGGATATTGAAGATATGGGATTAATATATCATCGGGTCAATACCTATATAGAAGATGATGATTTTGATATGGTATCACAGGAAATTCTCTTAAATGGTTCTTTTGATAAGTGGAGTGACAGGGTGCATTCAGCTTATGAAAATAATCCTCCAGCCAGAATTCAGCCAAAAATGGAATCTTTATTAAATAAACCTGGTGAAAACAGCCATGATATGTGGGAAGAGTTCGAATGGGGAGACTTCCTTCTATCCAGAGAGGAAAGTCTTTTACTTCACACTATTCAGTCTGAACGATTAAAAACGGACTTCTCTTTATTCAAAAAACAACCATCTATTAAAAGTGCATTAGTTATTTAAAGGATAATAAAATGAGACTTTTTATTGCAGAAAAACCCGCAGTAGCGAATGATATTGTTAAGGCGCTTGGTGGTAATTTTACTCGCCATGATGGCTGGTTTGAAAGTGATAACGCAATTGTGACTAACTGTTTTGGTCATATTATCGAATCACAGCCACCGGAAAACTATAATCCTGAATATAAAGTCTGGAAAGTTGAAACGCTTCCTTTACGTCTTTATCCCGTGAAGTATCAGCCTGTCGAAAGTGCCGCAAAACAGGTTAAAACGATTCTCGAACTTATCAGCCGTGGAGACGTGACTGAAATTGTTCACGCTGGCGATCCTGATGATGAGGGACAGCTACTGGTTGATGAAGTCCTGGAATATGCAGGCAACACAAAACCCGTAAAGCGCGTTCTGATTAACGACAACACGCTTCCGGCAGTGAAAAAGGCACTGGCAAATCTTAAAGACAATCGTGATTTCAAAGGACTTTACCTTAAGGCGCTGGCGCGTTCAGTTGCCGATGCCGTCTATGGCTTCTCTATGACACGTGCGTACACCATTCCGGCAAAAGCCAGAGGATATCAGGGCGTTCTGTCTGTCGGGCGCGTCCAGACTCCCGTTCTTGGCCTCATTGTGAATCGTACCCGTGCTAACCAGAACCATAAATCCAGTTTTTACTACACCATGACCGGAGTCTTTCAGCGTGGTGCTGATGTTCTCAGTGCAAACTGGAAACCAGGGGAATTTGCTCCGCTGACAGATCGTAAATTGCTTGATAAGGCATGGGCAAACGGAACGGCGGCATCTCTTGCGGGAAAACCAGCCACCGTTGAAGCGGCAGCAACTGATGATAAAAAAACAGCCGCACCGTTGCCATTTAACCTGGTCAGGCTCCAGCAATACATGAACAAAAAGTTCAAAATGACAGCGCAAAAAACGCTGGATGTTACGCAACAACTACGCGAAAAATACAAAGCGATCACTTATAACCGCTCTGATTGTTCATATCTTTCTGATGAACAATTCAGCGAAGCGCCACAGGTTATCGATGCCCTGAAATCAGTATTTCCTCAGTCGCTGGATATTGATTCCGCACGTAAAAGCAAGGCGTTTAACAGTGCAAAGGTGACTGCGCATACTGCGATAATCCCGACAGCCAGTGTGCCTGATGTTAACGCACTCAGCACCGACGAGCGCAATGTTTACCTTGCGATCGCACAACACTATCTTGTTCAGTTCATGCCTGAAAAAGCATATCAGGAAGTATCGGTTGCCATTCAGTGTGGTGATGAGTCGTTCTATGCTCGTGCCAGAAAAACAACTGACAGCGGATTTGAGGCATTTCTTGGTGCGGAAACCACAGATGAAGGTGAATCAGAAGATAACGATGATTCCGCTTTTGAACTGCTCTGTAAAATTCGCACAGGAGAAACACTGACGACAAAAGAAGTTGTAGTTAATGAGAAGAAAACGACACCGCCGCCATTATTTACTGAAGCCTCCTTGCTTGCTGCGCTTGTTCGTGTCGCGGATTTTGTCACTGACCCAACGATTAAAAAATTGTTGAAGGATAAAGATAAAGACAAAAAAGATGAACATGGCGGCATTGGTACGCCAGCTACCCGCGCAGCGATTCTGGAAACGTTGAAGAAGAGAAATTATATCACGCTGGAAAAAGGAAAACTCATTCCGACAGATACCGGATATGCGCTTATTGATGCTCTGCCGGATATAGCTGTTAATCCAGATATGACAGCATTATGGGCTGAAAAACAGGCTGCTATTGAAAATGGTGATCTGACGGTTGAAGAGTTTATTAATGAGCTTTACAGCGAACTGAGTGGCATGATTACAGATGTTGACCTGGGCGAGATGAAGATTGAAGCAGCAGCGCCAGCAGGCCAATCTCAACGCCTGAATGCTCCCTGCCCTTCCTGTGGTAAGCAGATTGCTATCAGGCCAAAAGGTTATTTCTGTACAGAATGTGAATTTAAAATCTGGAAGAACTTCTCTGGCAAGGCTCTGTCTGACAAGCAAGTAGAAACCTTGCTGACAAAAGGTATTACAGGAGAGTTAAAAGGGTTTGTTAGTTCCAGGACGAATAAAGAATTTTCGGCTAAAGTTAAATTGCTTGATAAAGCAACAGGAAAATTAGGGTTTGAATTTACCTCCAAAAAGTAGCGATAGTTGATTATCCCCTGTTCTCCATATAATATCCAATGGCATGTCTGAAGCATCCGATTAACCAGGGGTGGTTTGTCAGTCTTCAGATTGTGTCATTCGCAATGCAAAAGTTAAGGGAAAAATAGTATGACACGTGTTGATAAACTTATAAACGATCTCTTATCAATTCTTCCAACTAATGAAAGTAAAATTGCAAGTTTTCTTAGTGATTATGATATTGAAGATCAATGCGCTCTGATTTCTGCATTATATATTGGAAGGGATCATATAGATTGTTATAATTTTACAGAAGGACGTGATATGCCGTATTTCACTCTGGGTGATCAATACAATGGCTATCACCGTTTTTTCGCAACTGGTAAATCGCCAAACTGGATGATTGAGCCTACTGATTTTGCCAGAATTATTTTTGAGAAACGGAATAATCTGAGTCAATACTTTACAGCCTTTATTCGTTGTTCTGAGGGGAGTGGTTATAATATTGCTGATTTTTAAACACCCTGAGTAACTCTAATCTGGCAGCGTTAAGTGATACAAAAAAGCCCGACTGGTAATCGGGCTTTTTTGTGTTTTCCGGTCTTGGGTTGGTGGCTCTGACCGGAGGAAGTTACTCTACACCTAACGCTTACATTTTATTCACTATGGTGCTGTAAAGCAACTAAATGTGGTTAAGGAACCACATTTAGTGGTGTAACGGGGATTTTGTGTAGCGTATAATCAGTCAGTTAGTCATGTAGTTGGCTTGCAATCCTGCCTTCCCGTATCTGCGGGTATGAACGATTTTAAAGTCCTGGCTGGATAAACAGGTGGTGCTGTATTCGGTGCTCTGGCAGGGAGGAGGTCACTCTACACCTAACAATGCGAGAGAGCCGTTGTGACAGGCAGTGTATGAGTAAGCAACGGTGATTTCCTCCAGTTTTACTGGAGAAACGGATGATTAATCTGTTAATCATCGTTCTCAGGGCTGTGGTCGCCGTTGCAAACGCGCTGATTGCAATTCTGGAACTGATTCGCCAGTTCATCGACTGATGACAGCGGAAACGTAACTAAGGGCAGGAAGTGAACCTCTTCCTGCCCTTTAACGTACAGTGATATTTTTCAAATCTTCTCCTCGGCATAAATGCCATAGCAACTGAGGCCGCGTAAGCGGCCTTTTTTAATTCTACTGGCTGGCTGTGGTCTAGCTTGATATTATTGGATGAAGAATACGGAATAAAAAGCAGCAAGGAATATTATATGAGTCAGCACTGGTTTGAGGTAAAAAGCAATGAAGGAATTGTTGAAGTTATGCTTGGCTGGGACGCTCCGCTCCAGTGGTACCACATGTGCATAGATTTCAGTATTCATTCATCCGAAGATCCCCTTTACACCAATCTTGCAGAACCTGATCCTTACTCAGTAACTCTCGAATACTTACAGTCTGTTTTGGAACGCTTTGAAATCACAGATATTGAGATCAAACCAGGAACAACTGGACTATACGAAGAGTTATTAAAAGACAAACAATTAAATCGATGAAAATATTTTTATGCTCAGAAATTTTCACTAGAGGACTTGCGCGACCTGGTGCAAAGATGCTGGCATAACCTGACATCGATTTGCCGCTTGCGGTTGCAGAACTGCTGGCAAAATCTCCCTGTTACGTAATCACCGCGCCACTTTGGACACTCAGGTTATTTTGTCCAGCATAGTGAAAATCAGAATTGAGCTATCACGACTCTAGTCTTTCCTTCGGTATCTTTCCCCTCAAGATCGTCTATCACACCTTTAGGGTTAGTCACCCAACCTTCAGGGTCGTATACAAAGCATACTAGCGTCTCACAGTCAGGATGTGCACGGTAACGGGCCATATCAATGAGCAGTTCCTCTCCAATTTTATTTGCCCCTAGAGAGCGGCGAGTTTTCTTCACTTCAATGACAATCTTCTCTTTCTTCAAAAGAAAATCCTGTCTGGATGATGAACCTGCGAAGCTAGGTGAATTTTCTTCAGGTCTGACATCATCAAAATGCAGCAGCAGAAGAGCATGAACAAGATCCTGTACATCATACTCGTCATTAATCTCAAGCGGCGTTCTGTCATTGTATCGTTGCTTTAATTGACGACAAAAAGCTGGAAATTTATTGAGTATATTTATAATCAAATCCAGTTCTGCATGTTTTGTTGCTATAGTAGATGCCGTGCCGGAGTAAGTTAAATCGTCTCTGGCTGCATCAAAAATAGGTTTGTAATGCCTAACCAATCCCTGATAATTACTAGACCAAGCAATCCTTTGTGTATCATTAAAATCTTTGTAGTAATCAGATTCCTTTCCATAACTGTCTTCAAGTAACTTTTTTGCTCTTGCAATCCAGTTATTACCTCTAGCCGAATCAATATATTCCTGGCTTCTGTGACTGAATGCACTTGTTCCCATATATTTTGTCGACATGACAGAATTGTACTCTTGTTCAAGCACTTCAAATCTTTCAGCTAAGGTCTTCTTCGTCATAGTGCAATCCAAATTATATGCTAATAATATCTGTGAATTTTAATATTCTACCATGTCTGGCTTTCTTCCGTTCACATTGGACATTCAGGTGTTTCTGTCCAGACCTAATTAGTTACAACATACACTAAATTCATTTCCTTTATCTGGTGCTCTGCTCCGGCATACGCGCCCATATCCTGGGTAATTCAGGATAACTTCCAGATTTCGTCCTGCCCTGCCGTTCATATCCGCCTGGACAAAAATGCATTATCGGAAAAAATGTCCAAAAATTTTTTTGGTGATCGGAATTTTTATTGTCGGACGCACCTCTGCTCTAGGTCATAATTGCTGACACATCCAAAAAAACAGGTGCGGAGATTTAAAAATTGAGTCACTTACCCGCCAAAATTTTCCAGATTTCACGTAGCGACGCCTGGAATTTAACCATCTCTCCCGATGCAGCCCGTAATATGCGGGATCTGGCGGCGCAGATTGGCGCAGGAATGCCAAAATATCTGATAGCACCGGAAGTCTCACTGCTTCTCTCCTACATTGATGATCTGAGCATCCGCATGTACTTTGAGACACTCTGGAATACCGGAGCACGACTGAATGAAGCTCTGGCGCTGAAACCTGCTGATTTTATGCTGACTCCGACGCGCCAGTACCCGCAACCCGTGGTGATCCTGAAAACACTCAAGCAACGTATAAAAGAAGCAGAAAGAAGACCAGGACGCCCGACCACCAGGCATCCACCATTACACCCTGATCCGCGATACAGAAAACCACCGGAGCCTGCTGTAAGGCTGGTTCCTGTTCTGGATGCCGGATACGCATTGCGTATGCGGGAATACCTGGCGACCTGGAAAAAGCGGATCAAACATCAGCCAGTGTGGGACATAACATCGAGACAGACACCGCTGAACTGGATAAACACCGCAGTGGCACGGGCAGGGCGTGACGGCGTAACATTTTCGGTTCCGGTCACGCCTCACACGTTTCGCCACAGTTACGCCATGCACCTGACAATGAGTGGCGTTCCTCCGCGCGTCCTGCAATCCCTGCTGGGACACCGTTATGCAAGAAGCACCGAGATTTACACCCGCGTTTTTTCGCTGGACGTCCTTACAGGAAGTGGCCTGTCCTTTACCTGCGATCCACAGCTTGCAAAACAGCTTCTTGGATACCCTGATGTGTCTTAATAATGAGTAATAATACACACCATTAAACTATTGCCAGCACGCAATTGTACGGTTATACTTTCATCACATAAAATTGTGTATTAATACACACCATTTAACCAAGAGGATTTTGTGATGGGAAAAATCATTACAGTTGCAGGGCATAAAGGCGGCATAGGAAAAAGCACTGTGCTTTGTTCCTTATGTGTGTGCGTCATCATAAAAGGGAAAACAGCCTGTTTCCTGGAAACAGACTCACAGGGAAGCATCAAGGATTTCATCGAGGAACGTAAAACTAACGACCGGCTGTCTGAAATACCGTATTTCGAGTGCTACACAGATATTCCGGCAATGGCACGAAAACTGGCTGCCCGCTTTGATTATGTGTTTGTTGATACGCCAGGAATGAAATCTCCGGCCTTCGTTAAGGCACTGAGTTGTGCTGACATTCTGTTCACATTCATTGAGCCAGGAGCAGGCATCGAGATCAACACGCTGGGACGGCTGGTTTTCGACATTAAAACAGCACAGGCCGGAGTCAATCCGTCAATGAAAGCATGGATTGTCCTGAATAAGTGCTCAACCAATCCGTCAGACAGCGAAGCGTCAGAACTGCGCCGACAACTCAATGATGATCCAGACTGGCTTCCGGTTCCCCGCCAGCGTATCTATATGCGTACTGCACATAAAAAAGCCTATAACGGCGGTATGGGTGTGCATGAATACGACGATAAACGGGGAAATAAAGCCCGTGGCGAAATTGAGTTACTGTTAAAAGAAACAGGTATTCTTTGATGTGTATTATTACACACTAAATACAAGGGAGATGTATGCTCACCCATTTTTTGTTTGTACCCAATATCAGCCCCTGGCAGGGATGGCTTTTTCTTACTGTCGCAGTAATAACCATTGCTGCCGGATGTATTTCCATCTACGAAAACAGAACTCACTTCTCATGGACAGATGCGGTTATGGTTCTGATTTATTGTGGTCTGGCAGTTTTTTTAGCTGTTTGCGGTATACGGGCGCTTGGGCTTATCTGAATAACAATAGTGTGTATTGTTACACAATAAATAACAGGAAACATAACATGGTCAGTCTTTTTCTGTTCTTATCACTATTGATACTCCTGATAAGGAGATTCTCCGCCAGGCTAATAATTCCGGCTGTGTGCGTATTTCTGCCTGTGTCATCACTCTGGATGGGATTTACTATGCTCAAACAACATGAATCCCCTTGCCAGAATAGTTCAGGTTGTGTTTTATCACCATTTGCTCAGTTCAGCACCCTGCTCGGATGGCTTTTTATTGCTGTATCAATATTAACCACATGTGCTTGCATATGTTTTCTTCGTAAGAATAAGAAATGCTGGTCATGGCATGATGCACCTATGCTTCTGCTTGCAGGTGGCCTGGCAATTTGCGGCACCTGGATGCTGGAACTTCTAGAGTTGTAAAAAAAGTGTGTATAATTACACACTTTATAGAAAGCAGGATACCTTATGGCAAAGCTCCCCAAGAAAATAGATCAGGAAATTAAGCCTCTGGATTTACGCCAGTTTGTTAGTTCTGCGGCACAAAAACCGGCATCGGCATCCGCAGTAACGCGTATAAATCTGACAATGACAGATGATGATCTCGATACAGCGCAGGAGTTCCAGAACGAGTACGGTGCAAGCCGTGCTGAAGTTATCAGGGCAGCACTGGCTGCGTTACGTATGGTATCAGCAGAAGAACGCCGGATGCTGTTTGATGATATAAGGAAAAACAGTCCGAAGGCCGGAAGACCAACCGTTAATAAATAGTGCACATCATTACACACCATTAAAGGTAATAAACTATACAGATTTAAGCCCACGAATTAATTTCGTGGGCTTTCTTTTTATCGTTCCTGTTCAGATTGCTGCTGATTTTGCTGTTCTGCTTTTTCCTGTACGAACTGTTGTTCAAGACGATCTTCTGCTACTTCGCGAGTGAAATCGTGATGTAACAGTTCGGCCTCAGTCTCCTGACGGTTAAATGCTAATCCCTCAGCTTCAAATTTAGCCTGATAGCGATCAATGGCATCCAGTATCAAACCATCCTGCTCATTGACATCACGACCTTGTGCTTTTTCAAGTTCATGTCGTGGAACAGGTTCCGCTTCTTTAATGGCAAGTTGCTCTCCCATCATCCCTAATTCTTCTCTGGTTACAGATTTAACAATAACTTCCCTTTTATCCAGATCATGAAGCATTGCAGTATTATTTTTATACTCAATAGCTTCAGAAAGCGATTCGAACTTCTTAACAGGCTGGTTGAGTTCATCTTTCGGGAATGAAACAACATATACAGGTGTACGGGTGTATTCCTTGTATGAATCAGCCAGGATTTCGTAGGGTTTATCAAATTCTGCTGTCAGTTTTTCTGGATAAGAGGACAGCTCGCTGGCCGCTATGGTCTTGGAAACAAGCAACGCACCTTCAAATCCATTTCCCAAATGTGGGTTCGCTTCGTATTTCTCGATTGCCATTTTCTTGTCTTCTTCAAAGTAGCTGTAAGCAGCCTCTTTTGAATAGAAAATGACCCCTTCGTTCTGTTCGTGTACGTTTGTATGGCTGACCAGATAAATTTCTTGTTTAGCCTCTTCCGCTGGCGCCTGGTTCTGATGAACATCTGCTTTGCTGATTTCATTATCAACCTGGGTTTGTTGCTGGGATTCCTGTTCAGTCTGCTGCATTGCTTTAGACTCAAGCTCCGCT
>NZ_CAWORF010000045.1:0-1066 GCF_963883545.1 Escherichia sp. E4702
CGTAAACTCGCTTACGCTCGCGCTAACTGCGGCATTCTGCGGCGCAAATCAGCATAATCATGGCCTGCTGGTCTGTTGGGCTTTGCAGGGCGAAGGGATGGCCTGTGCGCCCTGGTGCGTTCGGCAGCGGCTGCGCCGCGCTTCGGGGCGATGTGGCTCTGCTGCTCCCTGGTATTTTCTTTCGCCCCTTCTATGCCCTGCCGGGCATCATGTAAACATAACTTAACTATATGTATTTAATCTATTTTTTGTTTTAAATCAGGAGTAAAAATTACTTGCAAATAGGTCAGAATTGACCTATTATAAACATATCGAGAGGGGATAGTCCCTGATCACCAAAGCCGCTCAGTGGCAGGAGATAAAAATGAAAACATTAACTTTTAATAACGGTACTGTTTCTGTTGGTGATGTGTTTGTATCTTCATGGGGATATGAGCAAACTAACGTTAATTTCTACCAGGTTATTTCTGTTCACGGTAAAAAAACCGTCACCGTCCAGGAGGTTCGCGCTTCTGTTCTTCTGACTCGTTCAATGAGTGGATATAAGACCCCATTGCTTAATGATTTCTGTGGGGAGCCATTAAAGCGTCGTGTGCGTGATTGTTACAGCGTACCTGCAATAGAGATTGAATCATTTGAGATGGCCTATAAAACTCAGCCAGAAGAGAAACACGAATTTACATCATATTACTAATCACAGGGGCGTAATTGCCCCTAATTACCAAAGCCGCACAGCGGCAGGAGAATAAAAATGCATTTTACAACTTTTCTGAAAAAACATTTCGATATAGAAAAAATTGTTGGCACTTCTGATTCTGGAAATGATACCGAATCTATTTATGTTTATGAAAAAGGAAATGATTGCGAACCGTTGTTTATTCTGCGTGAGTCATGGATAAATGCAGAAATTAAGAAGTGTGGGATATGGACTGTTGGTAACATATATTCCACGTTGGAACATGGAAAGGAGTACACCGAATCTGAATTAAGAGAAATGATTAAGAAAGGAAAGGTCACTAGCAAATACTAACTTTTTTTTTGGGGGGGGTAACGAGGCTGTGGGGCA
>NZ_CAWORF010000046.1:0-639 GCF_963883545.1 Escherichia sp. E4702
TCGTGGTTTGCTGACCTGAGAAAAAAACTCAACCTTGGGAAACTGGCTACCGGGCTTGTCAGCGCGGCAGCAGACCAGGGGACATCGGGTTCGATCACCATCAGCGACGCGCTGAGTAATCTGTCTTTGCTGGATTTGCAGATGTTGCAGGATCCGTATGGACGACAGGTTGTTGCGGTGCTGATGCAGATGGGCACAGTATGGGGTTACACGCCATGAAACTCTGTTTTGGTGTTGTCGACCAGCCGTATGACTACGGCGACGAACCGGGAAAAACCACGTTTGACGTGGCCTGTGACCTCGAGGAGCGATACGAAATTTTTACGCACTTCTGGGAAATGCATAAGGACGAGATTATCCAGGAGGCAGGTACTGAACTGGCGTACCAGTTGGTCAATCACCTTAAGCATAAGGCTCCGCTACCAGGCGAGCATTTTCTGGAAGGGACTGAGAAGATTTTCCATATTTTTCTTGAAACTGAAGAAATGGCCGGGATGACGATTAACGGAAACCCTGTGCCAACTCAGGCCGCGCTACTGGGCGTTAACTCCAGGCTTAAGGACAAATATACCGGGGAGCGGCGTCCGTCATTCATAGACGGCGGCCTGTTTAAGGGCAGCTTTATAGCGTGGATAGATA
>NZ_CAWORF010000047.1:0-665 GCF_963883545.1 Escherichia sp. E4702
ATGCGATTGTGCGCCGCAGGATTGAGCAGCCCGATGCGCCAAAGGATAACCAAATTCGTGTGGTGGCTGACGTGGCGAAGTCCACTATCACTATTACCGATACCGGTGCGGGACTGACAGAAAGCGAAATTCACGGCTTCCTGGCTACAGTGGGCGTGGGTTATACCCGAATGTTGCGTCAGCAGGATGACAACACCGGTTTAATTGGTATGTTCGGCCTCGGTTTTTTGTCGGCCTTTGTACTGGCAAAAGAGGTCACGGTGTTGACCACATCCTGGCAAACGCCGGATCAGAGCTGGAAATACCACTCTACCGACGGGCAAAAATATACCGTTACGCCGCATCAGTCCTCGGAAACGGGAACGCAGGTGATTCTGACGCTCAAGGAAGAGTACAGCCATCTGGCGAGTAATAATTTGTTGAACCGCGTTCTTTCCCGCTACTGCATATTGCTGCACGAACCAGTCTATGTCGGCGATGCCAGCGAGCCGGTAAATAAACTTCAACCACCGTGGCGTGAAGTTGCTCCCGAAGGCGTAACCATACACCGCGCGCTGGTACAGCGTAAAAATCTCGCCTTTGCCGCCCAGTTTGAATCCTCCTTCGAACCGATTTGTACCATTCCGGTGGTGCCAGCGGGAATGAGCGACGCGGTTGGGATTTAT
>NZ_CAWORF010000048.1:0-567 GCF_963883545.1 Escherichia sp. E4702
TCGTTCGAATCGCTCTACGGTGTGGAAGTATTTAAGCGGCGATAGTACGGCTCCTGCCTCTGCCATGTCGCTGATCATGCTGTTGCAGTTGATCCAGAAGAGAAACCCCGATCTGTTAGCCGAATGGTTAACGCTTTCTGATTTCACCATTCCGCCAGAAGTTTACCTGGACCAGCCTGATTACTGGAAAGGGTGGGTGTATACCCAACACAAGGTCAATAAAAACGTCCTGGAATATCTAAAAAAACACTATCCGGATGAAGACCAAAAAAACATGAATAAAGGTAGTGACGAGTAATTTGCCAATGCCAGTTAATATGGCGGAGGCGGCCTACGATTCGGGCGCAGACTTCCAGGCATGATAAGACGCGTCCGCGTCGCATCAGGCATCGGCGCATAACCGCCGGATGCGGCGTAAACGCCTTATCCGGCCTACGGTTCGGGCACAGTTTTGTAGGCATGATAAGACGCGTCAGCGTCGCATCAGGCGATGATCGCACGGATGATCAGCGTTATCCCTTCAATCGCAATCACCTCAACATGCGTACCTGCACCGAGATCCTCGCT
>NZ_CAWORF010000049.1:0-1043 GCF_963883545.1 Escherichia sp. E4702
CAACCGCCTGGTCGCCGTCAATCTGGATACCGATGGATTCCGGATCGGTCACGGTCACTGTGCGTCGTTATGTCCACCGTCGCGCTGTCGCCGGTGATATCAATCCCGTGTGCGCCGCCGCTGACGTCCAGATCGCCGTCCTGGATAACGGTTCCGTTATTGCCGTTGATTTCCGTGCCAGTGGCATCTTTACCGTCAACGGTGGTTTTACCGTTGTTGTTGGCGGTGGCGTCGTCACCGTTAATCTGCGTGCCGGTGCCGCCGTTGCTGATGGCGCTGTCGCCTTCGTTATTAACGACAGCCTTGTCGCCGTCAATCTGAATACCGATGGATTCCGGATCGGTCACGGTCATGGTGCCGTTGTTGTCCACCGTCGCACTGTCGCCAGTGATATCAATCCCGTGTGCGCCGCCGCTGACGTCCAGATCGCCGTCCTGGATAACGGTTCCGTTATTGCCGTTGATTTCCGTGCCAGTGGCATCTTTACCGTCAACGGTGGTTTTACCGTTGGTTGTTGGCGGTGGCGTCGTCACCGTTAATCTGCGTGCCGGTGCCGCCGTTGCTGATGGCGCTCTCGCCTTCGTTATTAACAACCGCATGGTCGCCGTCGATCTGAATACCAATGGATTCCGGATCGGTCACGGTCATGGTGCCGTTGTTGTCCACCGTCGCACTGTCGCCGGTGATATCAATCCCGTGACCGCCGCCGCTGACATCCAGATCGCCGTCCTGGATAACGGTGCCGTTATTGCCGTTGATTTCTGTGCCAGTGGAGTCGGTACCATCAACGACCGTTTTACCACTGTTATTCGCCGTGGCGTCGTCACCGTTAATCTGTGTGCCGGTGCCACCGTTGGTGATGGTGCTGTCGCCTTCGTTATTAACAACCGCCTGGTCGCCGTCAATCTGGATACCGATGGATTCCGGATCGGTCACGGTCATGGTGCCGTTGTTGTCCACCGTCGCACTGTCGCCAGTGATATCAATCCCGTGTCGNNGNNGCTGAGATCCCACTGGTTTTGCTGGGCGAAAAAGACCAGTGC
>NZ_CAWORF010000050.1:0-625 GCF_963883545.1 Escherichia sp. E4702
CGTACGTAGCTGTACTCGATCGATGCTCGATCGCGTCGCAACTTGCTCTTTAACAATTTATCAGACAATCTGTGTGGGCACTCGAAGATACGGATTCTTAACGTCGCAAGACGATAAATGAATACCAAGTCTCAAGAGTGAACACGTAATTCATTACGAAGTTTAATTCTTTGAGCATCAAACTTTTAAATTGAAGAGTTTGATCATGGCTCAGATTGAACGCTGGCGGCAGGCCTAACACATGCAAGTCGAACGGTAACAGGAAGAAGCTTGCTTCTTTGCTGACGAGTGGCGGACGGGTGAGTAATGTCTGGGAAACTGCCTGATGGAGGGGGATAACTACTGGAAACGGTAGCTAATACCGCATAACGTCGCAAGACCAAAGAGGGGGACCTTCTGGCCTCTTGCCATCGGATGTGCCCAGATGGGATTAGCTAGTAGGTGGGGTAACGGCTCACCTAGGCGACGATCCCTAGCTGGTCTGAGAGGATGACCAGCCACACTGGAACTGAGACACGGTCCAGACTCCTACGGGAGGCAGCAGTGGGGAATATTGGCACAATGGGCGCAAGCCTGATGCAGCCATGCCGCGTGTATGAAGAAGGCCTTCGGGTTGTAAAGTAAC
>NZ_CAWORF010000051.1:0-715 GCF_963883545.1 Escherichia sp. E4702
TGTTGCTTCAGCACCGTAGTGCCTCGTCATCACGCCTCAGCCTTGATTTTCCGGATTTGCCTGGAAAACCAGCCTACACGCTTAAACCGGGACAACCGTCGCCCGGCCAACATAGCCTTCTCCGTCCCCCCTTCGCAGTAACACCAAGTACAGGAATATTAACCTGTTTCCCATCGACTACGCCTTTCGGCCTCGCCTTAGGGGTCGACTCACCCTGCCCCGATTAACGTTGGACAGGAACCCTTGGTCTTCCGGCGAGCGGGCTTTTCACCCGCTTTATCGTTACTTATGTCAGCATTCGCACTTCTGATACCTCCAGCATGCCTCACAGCACACCTTCACAGGCTTACAGAACGCTCCCCTACCCAACAACACACAGTGTCGCTGCCGCAGCTTCGGTGCATGGTTTAGCCCCGTTACATCTTCCGCGCAGGCCGACTCGACCAGTGAGCTATTACGCTTTCTTTAAATGATGGCTGCTTCTAAGCCAACATCCTGGCTGTCTGGGCCTTCCCACATCGTTTCCCACTTAACCATGACTTTGGGACCTTAGCTGGCGGTCTGGGTTGTTTCCCTCTTCACGACGGACGTTAGCACCCGCCGTGTGTCTCCCGTGATAACATTCTCCGGTATTCGCAGTTTGCATCGGGTTGGTAAGTCGGGATGACCCCTTGGCCGAAACAGTGCCTCTACCCCGGAGATGAATTCACGAGGC
>NZ_CAWORF010000052.1:0-646 GCF_963883545.1 Escherichia sp. E4702
ATTTGTTGCTTCAGCACCGTAGTGCCTCGTCATCACGCCTCAGCCTTGGTTTTCCGGATTTGCCTGGAAAACCAGCCTACACGCTTAAACCGGGACAACCGTCGCCCGGCCAACATAGCCTTCTCCGTCCCCCCTTCGCAGTAACACCAAGTACAGGAATATTAACCTGTTTCCCATCGACTACGCCTTTCGGCCTCGCCTTAGGGGTCGACTCACCCTGCCCCGATTAACGTTGGACAGGAACCCTTGGTCTTCCGGCGAGCGGGCTTTTCACCCGCTTTATCGTTACTTATGTCAGCATTCGCACTTCTGATACCTCCAGCATGCCTCACAGCACACCTTCGCAGGCTTACAGAACGCTCCCCTACCCAACAACACACAGTGTCGCTGCCGCAGCTTCGGTGCATGGTTTAGCCCCGTTACATCTTCCGCGCAGGCCGACTCGACCAGTGAGCTATTACGCTTTCTTTAAATGATGGCTGCTTCTAAGCCAACATCCTGGCTGTCTGGGCCTTCCCACATCGTTTCCCACTTAACCATGACTTTGGGACCTTAGCTGGCGGTCTGGGTTGTTTCCCTCTTCACGACGGACGTTAGCACCCGCCGTGTGTCTCCCGTGATAACATTCTCCGGTATTCGCAGTTTG
>NZ_CAWORF010000053.1:0-695 GCF_963883545.1 Escherichia sp. E4702
ATTCGNAAATTATTTTAAATTTCCTCTTGTCAGCTCAGAATAACTCCCTATAATGCGCCACCACTGACACGGAACAACGGCAAACACGCCGCCGGGTCAGCGGGATTCTCCTGAGAATTCCGGCAGAGAAAAGCAAAAAAAAATGCTTGACTCTGTAGCGGGAAAGCGTATTATGCACACCCCGCGCCGCTGAGAAAAAGCGAAGCGGCACTGCTCTTTAACAATTTATCAGACAATCTGTGTGGGCACTCGAAGATACGGATTCTTAACGTCGCAAGACGAAAAAATGAATACCAAGTCTCAAGAGTGAACACGTAATTCATTACGAAGTTTAATTTTTTGAGCATCAAACTTTTAAATTGAAGAGTTTGATCATGGCTCAGATTGAACGCTGGCGGCAGGCCTAACACATGCAAGTCGAACGGTAACAGGAAGAAGCTTGCTTCTTTGCTGACGAGTGGCGGACGGGTGAGTAATGTCTGGGAAACTGCCTGATGGAGGGGGATAACTACTGGAAACGGTAGCTAATACCGCATAACGTCGCAAGACCAAAGAGGGGGACCTTCGGGCCTCTTGCCATCGGATGTGCCCAGATGGGATTAGCTAGTAGGTGGGGTAACGGCTCACCTAGGCGACGATCCCTAGCTGGTCTGAGAGGATGACCAGCCACACTGGAACTGAGACACGGTCCAGAC
>NZ_CAWORF010000054.1:0-1472 GCF_963883545.1 Escherichia sp. E4702
ACTGGTCGAGTCGGCCTGCGCGGAAGATGTAACGGGGCTAAACCATGCACCGAAGCTGCGGCAGCGACGCTTATGCGTTGTTGGGTAGGGGAGCGTTCTGTAAGCCTGTGAAGGTGTGCTGTGAGGCATGCTGGAGGTATCAGAAGTGCGAATGCTGACATAAGTAACGATAAAGCGGGTGAAAAGCCCGCTCGCCGGAAGACCAAGGGTTCCTGTCCAACGTTAATCGGGGCAGGGTGAGTCGACCCCTAAGGCGAGGCCGAAAGGCGTAGTCGATGGGAAACAGGTTAATATTCCTGTACTTGGTGTTACTGCGAAGGGGGGACGGAGAAGGCTATGTTGGCCGGGCGACGGTTGTCCCGGTTTAAGTGTGTAGGCTGGTTTTCCAGGCAAATCCGGAAAATCAAGGCTGAGGCGTGATGACGAGGCACTACGGTGCTGAAGCAACAAATGCCCTGCTTCCAGGAAAAGCCTCTAAGCATCAGGTAACATCAAATCGTACCCCAAACCGACACAGGTGGTCAGGTAGAGAATACCAAGGCGCTTGAGAGAACTCGGGTGAAGGAACTAGGCAAAATGGTGCCGTAACTTCGGGAGAAGGCACGCTGATATGTAGGTGAAGCGACTTGCTCGTGGAGCTGAAATCAGTCGAAGATACCAGCTGGCTGCAACTGTTTATTAAAAACACAGCACTGTGCAAACACGAAAGTGGACGTATACGGTGTGACGCCTGCCCGGTGCCGGAAGGTTAATTGATGGGGTCAGCGCAAGCGAAGCTCTTGATCGAAGCCCCGGTAAACGGCGGCCGTAACTATAACGGTCCTAAGGTAGCGAAATTCCTTGTCGGGTAAGTTCCGACCTGCACGAATGGCGTAATGATGGCCAGGCTGTCTCCACCCGAGACTCAGTGAAATTGAACTCGCTGTGAAGATGCAGTGTACCCGCGGCAAGACGGAAAGACCCCGTGAACCTTTACTATAGCTTGACACTGAACATTGAGCCTTGATGTGTAGGATAGGTGGGAGGCTTTGAAGTGTGGACGCCAGTCTGCATGGAGCCGACCTTGAAATACCACCCTTTAATGTTTGATGTTCTAACGTGGACCCGTGATCCGGGTTGCGGACAGTGTCTGGTGGGTAGTTTGACTGGGGCGGTCTCCTCCTAAAGAGTAACGGAGGAGCACGAAGGTTGGCTAATCCTGGTCGGACATCAGGAGGTTAGTGCAATGGCATAAGCCAGCTTGACTGCGAGCGTGACGGCGCGAGCAGGTGCGAAAGCAGGTCATAGTGATCCGGTGGTTCTGAATGGAAGGGCCATCGCTCAACGGATAAAAGGTACTCCGGGGATAACAGGCTGATACCGCCCAAGAGTTCATATCGACGGCGGTGTTTGGCACCTCGATGTCGGCTCATCACATCCTGGGGCTGAAGTAGGTCCCAAGGGTATGGCTGTTCGCCGATTTAAAGTGGTAC
>NZ_CAWORF010000055.1:0-714 GCF_963883545.1 Escherichia sp. E4702
ACCTGAGCGTCAGTCTTCGTCCAGGGGGCCGCCTTCGCCACCGGTATTCCTCCAGATCTCTACGCATTTCACCGCTACACCTGGAATTCTACCCCCCTCTACGAGACTCAAGCTTGCCAGTATCAGATGCAGTTCCCAGGTTGAGCCCGGGGATTTCACATCTGACTTAACAAACCGCCTGCGTGCGCTTTACGCCCAGTAATTCCGATTAACGCTTGCACCCTCCGTATTACCGCGGCTGCTGGCACGGAGTTAGCCGGTGCTTCTTCTGCGGGTAACGTCAATGAGCAAAGGTATTAACTTTACTCCCTTCCTCCCCGCTGAAAGTACTTTACAACCCGAAGGCCTTCTTCATACACGCGGCATGGCTGCATCAGGCTTGCGCCCATTGTGCAATATTCCCCACTGCTGCCTCCCGTAGGAGTCTGGACCGTGTCTCAGTTCCAGTGTGGCTGGTCATCCTCTCAGACCAGCTAGGGATCGTCGCCTAGGTGAGCCGTTACCCCACCTACTAGCTAATCCCATCTGGGCACATCCGATGGCAAGAGGCCCGAAGGTCCCCCTCTTTGGTCTTGCGACGTTATGCGGTATTAGCTACCGTTTCCAGTAGTTATCCCCCTCCATCAGGCAGTTTCCCAGACATTACTCACCCGTCCGCCACTCGTCAGCGAAACAGCAAGCTGTTTCCTGTTACCGTTCGACTTGCATGTGTTA
>NZ_CAWORF010000056.1:0-1010 GCF_963883545.1 Escherichia sp. E4702
TCACACAGTGAGTCTCCGACCAGAAGCGTAAATCCCAGCACCGTTAAACACAGCACTATGACTGCCACAAGGGCATATTTCGTCAGCATGTTTATATTGCCTCCATGCGAAGAAGGGACTACCATCCGAGTTGTTGAGGTTCGGAGTGGCAGCCCCAGGGTTGATAGAAATATCTCCTGGGGCTTCATCTTTCCAGACCTCAGAGTAAACCTGAAACCGGAAAGCTTCAGGCACCCGCCGTTATCTTACCCTTCCTTAGCAAAATAGCTGTTTATTTATACAGTTAATCCTGTTTCGGACTTCTGTCGGCAAAACTGATCATTGCCCTTAATACGAAATCGCCCGCAGCCATCACTGACTGCGGGCGAAAGTGTAAAGCAGGTGCCTTACCATTCCTGACCTGACAACCGGATATGCGGGGATTGCTCCCCGCACAACGGCTACTTCTTCGGTTCGTAAGCGAGAACAGCCTTAAACTCAATATTACGTTCCTTTACGGTGAACTCACACAGCGAGTCTCCGACCAGAAGCGTAAATCCCAGCACTGTTAAACACAGCACTATGACTGCCACAAGGGCATATTTCGTCAGCATGTTTATATTGCCTCCATGCGAAGAAGGGACTACCATCCAAATTGTTCAGGTTTGGGTAGGTAGCCCCAGGTTGATAGAAATATCGTCCTGGGGCTTCATCTTTCCAGACCTCAGAGTAAACCTGAAACCGGAAAGCTTCAGGCACCCGCCGTTATCTTACCCTTCCTTAGCAAAATAGCTGTTTATTTATACAGTTAATCCTGTTTCGGACTTCTGTCGGCAAAACTGATCATTGCCCTTAAAACGAAATCGCCCGCAGCCATCACTGACCGCGGGCGAAAGTATAAAGCAGGTGCCTTACCACCCTGACCTGACAACCGGATATGCGGGGATTGCTCCCCGCACAACGGCTACTTCTTCGGTTCGTAAGCGAGAACAGCCTTAAACTCAATATTACGTTCCTTACGGTGAACTCAC
>NZ_CAWORF010000057.1:0-740 GCF_963883545.1 Escherichia sp. E4702
AGTAGAACTGCGGACGGTAGCCTTTGAAGAACGGAGTATGACGGCCGCCTTCATCTTTGGACAGAATGTACACTTCAGATTCGAACTTGGTGTGCGGCTTGATGGTGCCCGGCTTAGCCAGTACCTGACCACGTTCGATTTCTTCACGTTTGATACCACGCAGCAGAACACCTACGTTCTCACCAGCACGGCCTTCGTCCAGCAGTTTGCGGAACATTTCAACGCCAGTACAGGTAGACTTCTGAGTCTCTTTGATACCAACGATTTCAACTTCTTCACCAACTTTGATGATACCGCGTTCTACACGACCGGTAACAACGGTACCACGACCGGAGATGGAGAATACGTCTTCGATCGGCAGCAGGAACGGCTTGTCAATCGCACGCTCTGGTTCCGGAATGTAAGAATCCAGGAAGCCAGCCAGTTCCAGGATTTTCGCTTCCCACTCTGCGTCGCCTTCCAGCGCTTTCAGAGCAGAACCACGAACGATCGGAGTGTCGTCGCCCGGGAAGTCGTACTGAGACAGAAGTTCACGAACTTCCATTTCAACCAGTTCCAGCAGCTCTTCGTCATCAACCATGTCACATTTGTTCAGGAACACGATGATGTACGGAACGCCTACCTGACGACCCAGCAGGATGTGCTCACGAGTCTGCGGCATCGGGCCGTCAGTCGCAGCAACTACCAGGATCGCGCCGTCCATCTGAGCAGCACCAGTGATCATGTTTTTAACATAGTCG
>NZ_CAWORF010000058.1:0-521 GCF_963883545.1 Escherichia sp. E4702
CAAGCCGGTTGAGTAAAGCCGGACATGTGTCGCTTCGCAGGGCGTTGTATATGCCTGCAATGGTAGCCACCAGCAAGACTGAGTGGGGACGGGCGTTCCGCGACCGTCTGGCGGCTAATGGCAAGAAAGGAAAGGTGATTCTCGGCGCGATGATGCGCAAGCTGGCACAGGTGGCGTATGGAGTGCTGAAGTCAGGGGTGCCGTTCGATGCGGCACGGCATAATCCGGTAGCGGCGTAAAAATCGCGGAAGGGATGAAACAACAGCGCCTGACGGCGCTGTGTCTGGCATGCCTGCAATCCGGGGGACTGGACCAGGAAAAAACTTGCAGGCCGTAACAGTATCTACAAAATCACGCTAAATCAGGCTATTGCGCAGTCTGGCGTAGGCCTGATAAGACGCGGCAGCGTCGCATCAGGCGTTGATGTCGGATGCGGCGTAAACGCCTTATCCGACCTACAAAATCACGCTAAATCAGGCTATTGCGCTGTCTGGCGTAGGCCTGATAAGACGCGGTAAGCG
>NZ_CAWORF010000059.1:0-506 GCF_963883545.1 Escherichia sp. E4702
CGGATGCGGCGTGAACGCCTTATCCAGCCTACGAGCGCGGGATGTCTGTAAGTCGGATAAGATGCGGCAGCATCGAATCCGACACAAATGCCGGATGCGGCGTGAACGCCTATCCACCGCGGAGAGGTAAAAGAAAAAGGCCAGCGCGAGGCTGTAATGCCAGTCAGTTAAGCAACTGACTGGCCTTTTTTCGAGGCTATGGGGTATCTCCAGGGCCTTTCCTTTACCACCCTGGGGAAGGCCCTTTCCCTTCTTGTCGGCAACCTTACCAGTTGTCCCATACTTTCAAGATCCTGCATCAGCTCCGGAATACGACCTGGTGAAGCCCCCTGAAGGGTCATCAGCATTCTCATGACCATGCCGCATGATTCTGAGAAGCTCAGCTGATTCGGCCAGTATCCTTTCAGATGGCCCGCCATTTTAATCATCTGATATCTCACCAGATTATACGCCAGTAACACGCCCCATAACTCCTGCTCCACAACGCTCCGGCTTTTACTTCTCAG
>NZ_CAWORF010000060.1:0-1658 GCF_963883545.1 Escherichia sp. E4702
GTTTGCATCGGGTTGGTAAGTCGGGATGACCCCCTTGCCGAAACAGTGCTCTACCCCCGGAGATGAATTCACGAGGCGCTACCTAAATAGCTTTCGGGGAGAACCAGCTATCTCCCGGTTTGATTGGCCTTTCACCCCCAGCCACAAGTCATCCGCTAATTTTTCAACATTAGTCGGTTCGGTCCTCCAGTTAGTGTTACCCAACCTTCAACCTGCCCATGGCTAGATCACCGGGTTTCGGGTCTATACCCTGCAACTTAACGCCCAGTTAAGACTCGGTTTCCCTTCGGCTCCCCTATTCGGTTAACCTTGCTACAGAATATAAGTCGCTGACCCATTATACAAAAGGTACGCAGTCACCCCATTAAAGAGGCTCCCACTGCTTGTACGTACACGGTTTCAGGTTCTTTTTCACTCCCCTCGCCGGGGTTCTTTTCGCCTTTCCCTCACGGTACTGGTTCACTATCGGTCAGTCAGGAGTATTTAGCCTTGGAGGATGGTCCCCCCATATTCAGACAGGATACCACGTGTCCCGCCCTACTCATCGAGCTCACAGCATGTGCATTTTTGTGTACGGGGCTGTCACCCTGTATCGCGCGCCTTTCCAGACGCTTCCACTAACACACACACTGATTCAGGCTCTGGGCTGCTCCCCGTTCGCTCGCCGCTACTGGGGGAATCTCGGTTGATTTCTTTTCCTCGGGGTACTTAGATGTTTCAGTTCCCCCGGTTCGCCTCATTAACCTATGGATTCAGTTAATGATAGTGTGTCGAAACACACTGGGTTTCCCCATTCGGAAATCGCCGGTTATAACGGTTCATATCACCTTACCGACGCTTATCGCAGATTAGCACGTCCTTCATCGCCTCTGACTGCCAGGGCATCCACCGTGTACGCTTAGTCGCTTAACCTCACAACCCGAAGATGTTTCACTTCAGAGTTGCGAAAATTTGAGAGACTCACGAACAACTTGCGTTGTTCAGTGTTTCAATTTTCAGCTTGATCCAGATTTTTAAAGAGCAAAACTTCGCAGTGAACCTTTGCAGGTACACTCTGAAGTATTTTTTATTTAATCACTACAGAGATGGTGGAGCTATGCGGGATCGAACCGCAGACCTCCTGCGTGCAAAGCAGGCGCTCTCCCAGCTGAGCTATAGCCCCATAACATGTAGTTAAAACCTCCTCAAATTTGCGGTGCAAATTTGGTAGGCCTGAGTGGACTTGAACCACCGACCTCACCCTTATCAGGGGTGCGCTCTAACCACCTGAGCTACAAGCCTGTAGAGGTTTTACTGCTCATTTTCATCAGACAATCTGTGTGAGCACTGCAAAGTACGCTTCTTTAAGGTAAGGAGGTGATCCAACCGCAGGTTCCCCTACGGTTACCTTGTTACGACTTCACCCCAGTCATGAATCACAAAGTGGTAAGCGCCCTCCCGAAGGTTAAGCTACCTACTTCTTTTGCAACCCACTCCCATGGTGTGACGGGCGGTGTGTACAAGGCCCGGGAACGTATTCACCGTGGCATTCTGATCCACGATTACTAGCGATTCCGACTTCATGGAGTCGAGTTGCAGACTCCAATCCGGACTACGACGCACTTTATGAGGTCCGCTTGCTCTCGCGAGGTCGCTTCTCTTTGTATGCGCCATTGTAG
>NZ_CAWORF010000061.1:0-667 GCF_963883545.1 Escherichia sp. E4702
GCTGTACATCGTCGATGCTCGCGTCGTACTGTCATCGATCGATGCTCAGACGTACGTGCGTACATCGATCGATGCTCGCGTACGTAGCTGTACANCGATCGGCATNCTTATGACAAGAGTCGCCGCAAGGGAGCGATTCATGTCATTAGTGCGTTCTCAACAATGCACAGTCTGGTCATCGGACAGATCAAGACAGATGAGAAATCTAATGAGATCACAGCTATCCCTGAACTTCTTAACATGTTGGATATTAAAGGAAAAATTATCACAACTGATGCGATGGGTTGCCAGAAAGATATTGCAGAGAAGATACAAAAACAGGGAGGTGATTATTTATTCGCTGTAAAAGGAAACCAGGGGCGGCTAAATAAAGCCTTTGAGGAAAAATTTCCGCTGAAAGAATTAAATAATCCAGAGCATGACAGTTACGCAATTAGTGAAAAGAGTCACGGCAGAGAAGAGATCCGTCTTCATATTGTTTGCGATGTCCCTGATGAACTTATTGATTTCACGTTTGAATGGAAAGGGCTGAAGAAATTATGCGTGGCAGTCTCCTTTCGGTCCATAATAGCAGAACAAAAGAAAGAGCCAGAAATGACGGTCAGATATTATATCAGTTCTGCTGATTTAACCGCTGAGAAGTTCGCCACAGCGATCCGAAATCACT
>NZ_CAWORF010000062.1:0-504 GCF_963883545.1 Escherichia sp. E4702
TCGGTTTCGTTGAAAAGAAGGTGAAACTGACCGATAAGCCGCTTTCTTTTAGGTATAGNGTCGTGGACAGTCATTCATCTTACTGCCGCGCAAAAGCAAAAACCCGCCAGTTTGCACTGGCGGGTTTTCGTTGAAGAGGTGAAACTGACCGATAAGCCGCTTTCTTTTGGGTATAGCGTCGTGGACAGTCATTCATCTTACCGCCCCGCTAAAAGCAAAAACCCGCCAGTTTGCACTAGCGGGTTTTCGTTGAAGAGGTGAAACTGACCGATAAGCCGGGTTCTGTCGTGGACAGTCATTCATCTAGGCCAGCAATCGCTCACTGGCTCAAGCAGCCTACCCGGGTTCAGTACGGGCCGTACCTTATGAACCCCTATTTGGCCTTGCTCCGGGTGGAGTTTACCGTGCCACGGACTGTTACCAGCCGCGCGGTGCGCTCTTACCGCACCCTTTCACCCTTACCTGATCCCACTCGCGTGGGCCATCGGCGGTTTGCTCTCTGTT
>NZ_CAWORF010000063.1:0-656 GCF_963883545.1 Escherichia sp. E4702
ACTTAATCGTGCGGGGCTTCTTTTTGCCTGGAGAAAGTTATGCATACAGTTTCTGAAAATCAGTGCGGTAAATACGCATTACTGCTGCAACAGGCCAGAACCGAAGCACAGGCCGACGCTGCGACGCGCTTTTCTTCTCATCTTGATGCCATGATTCGCCACATCACAAAGGCGGAGTTATCCCGCGTGGAGATAGTCGAGCTGCTCAGTCAGGAGTCGGAAAATTTCACAATATCGGATTGTCTCGCGGGGAGGTGCTTTGATGTCCTGTTCTCGTTCAGTTGTATTACTGAATAACGCCTTAAAAATCGCCGTTATGAAAATGGCGATTTGTCTCTTATTCAACTTGGTCTTGATAAAGAAAAACGCGAAATAACTGAGTCTGTTATCGCGATTT
The DNA here is from genome assembly GCF_963883545.1 of Escherichia sp. E4702. NCBI lineage: Bacteria > Pseudomonadati > Pseudomonadota > Gammaproteobacteria > Enterobacterales > Enterobacteriaceae > Escherichia > Escherichia sp. E4702. The sequence continues at coordinate 398 of NZ_CAWORF010000063.1, forward strand.
ATCAGAACGAATTAAACCTCCTGTCTGATGTGGTCAATTTACTTGTTAAACGCGCTGTGTTTCACAAGCAAATCTCCTCCGTGGATGAACTGACGAAATTAACGACAGAAATCGCCAGCTATTGCGCTGATGAATTTAAAAACCTTAACGACAAAAGGAACTGGTAATGCCGGACAACGTAGATTTTATTCAGGAACAACAGGCTGAATTACTGGAGCGCCAGATTAACGCGGCAAGGGTAAAACATTGCGGTGCTTCT
>NZ_CAWORF010000064.1:0-500 GCF_963883545.1 Escherichia sp. E4702
TACCACGTGACGCCTGATTCATCCACAGCTTGTGAATAAAAATAAAAACGCATTGCAATTCAAGACGAATATCATCGTCAAGTGATCGATACGACAAAATACAATCTTAATTTTCAACTTATATATCAACAGGTTAAAAAATTACTATTCACCGTGCGAAGTTTTTCTGAAATTAAGATTACAGCCCGCACCTGTGGATAACTCTGTTTACAAGAGTTTGTCAGAGGCAACAAAAACCAGCAATAACGCATCGCGTCGCTGTGGATATTTTATTGGGAGAAGAATTTGGAGCGGGAAACGAGACTCGAACTCGCGACCCCGACCTTGGCAAGGTCGTGCTCTACCAACTGAGCTATTCCCGCTTGGGTGGTCTGTGCTTTGCAGCACTTTCAAATTTTGGAGCGGGAAACGAGACTCGAACTCGCGACCCCGACCTTGGCAAGGTCGTGCTCTACCAACTGAGCTATTCCCGCTGTGACTGGNCTGTNNTTTNCAGCACT
>NZ_CAWORF010000065.1:0-553 GCF_963883545.1 Escherichia sp. E4702
CAGAACAGCGGCGGGTCTATTTCTGCAGACACTTCTGCCACCCTGAATGGCACCAACACTAACGGCAGCTTCAGCATTGCCGGTGGCAGTGCCGTCAATATGTTGTTGGAGAATGGTGGATACCTGAGTGTTAATAGTGGTCATCAGGCCACGAACACCATTATTAACAATAGCGGCAGAATGAATGTCGAAGGTAGTGCAACGAACACCACCATTAACAGTGGTGGTGGCCTGTCCGTCTCCGGGGGCGGCAGTACAACGAACACCACTATTAACAGTGGCGGTGGGCTGTCTGTCTACGGGGGCGCCAGTGCAGTTGACATTACTCAGAACAGCGGCGGGTCTATTTCTACAGACACTTCTGCCACCCTGAATGGCACCAACACTAACGGCAGCTTCAGCATTGCCGGTGGCAGTGCCGTCAATATGTTGTTGGAGAATGGTGGATACCTGAGTGTTAATAGTGGTCATCAGGCCACGAACACTATTATTAACAATAGCGGTGGTATGGCTGTCGAATTCGGCGGTAGTGCAACGAACACCACCATTAACA
>NZ_CAWORF010000066.1:0-1138 GCF_963883545.1 Escherichia sp. E4702
TTTGTGTANNGGGCTGTCACCCTGTATTCGCACGCCTTTCCAGACGCTTCCACTAACACACACACTGATTCAGGCTCTGGGCTGCTCCCCGTTCGCTCGCCGCTACTGGGGGAATCTCGGTTGATTTCTTTTCCTCGGGGTACTTAGATGTTTCAGTTCCCCCGGTTCGCCTCATTAACCTATGGATTCAGTTAATGATAGTGTGTCGAAACACACTGGGTTTCCCCATTCGGAAATCGCCGGTTATAACGGTTCATATCACCTTACCGACGCTTATCGCAGATTAGCACGTCCTTCATCGCCTCTGACTGCCAGGGCATCCACCGTGTACGCTTAGTCGCTTAACCTCACAACCCGAAGATGTTTCTTGCGATTTATCATCGTGTTGCGAAAATTTGAGAGACTCACGAACAACTTTCGTTGTTCAGTGTTTCAATTTTCAGCTTGATCCAGATTTTTAAAGAGCAAATATCTCAAACATCACTCGTAAGTGAGTTTTGAGATACAGAGGTCGGCGACTTTCACTCACAAACCAGCAAGTGGCGTCCCCTAGGGGATTCGAACCCCTGTTACCGCCGTGAAAGGGCGGTGTCCTGGGCCTCTAGACGAAGGGGACGTATCAGTCTGCTTCGCAAGACGCCTTGCTTTTCACTTTCTATCAGACAATCTGTGTGAGCACTTCAAAGAACGCTTCTTTAAGGTAAGGAGGTGATCCAACCGCAGGTTCCCCTACGGTTACCTTGTTACGACTTCACCCCAGTCATGAATCACAAAGTGGTAAGCGCCCTCCCGAAGGTTAAGCTACCTACTTCTTTTGCAACCCACTCCCATGGTGTGACGGGCGGTGTGTACAAGGCCCGGGAACGTATTCACCGTGGCATTCTGATCCACGATTACTAGCGATTCCGACTTCATGGAGTCGAGTTGCAGACTCCAATCCGGACTACGACGCACTTTATGAGGTCCGCTTGCTCTCGCGAGGTCGCTTCTCTTTGTATGCGCCATTGTAGCACGTGTGTAGCCCTGGTCGTAAGGGCCATGATGACTTGACGTCATTGGCAACTTCACCGTCGCGCGGATGTGCGGCAGCAGGCCAGCGCCTTTTAACGCGGTGGAGGGAATGCCGCCTACAGCGTCA
>NZ_CAWORF010000067.1:0-787 GCF_963883545.1 Escherichia sp. E4702
CTCGTGAATTCATGCTCCGGGGGTAGAGCACTGTTTCGGCAAGGGGGTCATCCCGACTTACCAACCCGATGCAAACTGCGAATACCGGAGAATGTTATCACGGGAGACACACGGCGGGTGCTAACGTCCGTCGTGAAGAGGGAAACAACCCAGACCGCCAGCTAAGGTCCCAAAGTCATGGTTAAGTGGGAAACGATGTGGGAAGGCCCAGACAGCCAGGATGTTGGCTTAGAAGCAGCCATCATTTAAAGAAAGCGTAATAGCTCACTGGTCGAGTCGGCCTGCGCGGAAGATGTAACGGGGCTAAACCATGCACCGAAGCTGCGGCAGCGACACTGTGTGTTGTTGGGTAGGGGAGCGTTCTGTAAGCCTGTGAAGGTGTACTGTGAGGTATGCTGGAGGTATCAGAAGTGCGAATGCTGACATAAGTAACGATAAAGCGGGTGAAAAGCCCGCTCGCCGGAAGACCAAGGGTTCCTGTCCAACGTTAATCGGGGCAGGGTGAGTCGACCCCTAAGGCGAGGCCGAAAGGCGTAGTCGATGGGAAACAGGTTAATATTCCTGTACTTGGTGTTACTGCGAAGGGGGGACGGAGAAGGCTATGTTGGCCGGGCGACGGTTGTCCCGGTTTAAGCGTGTAGGCTGGTTTTCCAGGCAAATCCGGAAAATCAAGGCTGAGGCGTGATGACGAGGCACTACGGTGCTGAAGCAACAAATGCCCTGCTTCCAGGAAAAGCCTCTAAGCATCAGGTAACATCAAATCGTACCCCAAACCGACACAGGTGGT
>NZ_CAWORF010000068.1:0-768 GCF_963883545.1 Escherichia sp. E4702
GTCGTAACAAGGTAACCGTAGGGGAACCTGCGGTTGGATCACCTCCTTACCTTAAAGAAGCGTTCTTTGAAGTGCTCACACAGATTGTCTGATAGAAAGTGAAAAGCAAGGCGTCTTGCGAAGCAGACTGATACGTCCCCTTCGTCTAGAGGCCCAGGACACCGCCCTTTCACGGCGGTAACAGGGGTTCGAATCCCCTAGGGGACGCCACTTGCTGGTTTGTGAGTGAAAGTCGCCGACCTCTGTATCTCAAAACTCACTTACGAGTGATGTTTGAGATATTTGCTCTTTAAAAATCTGGATCAAGCTGAAAATTGAAACACTGAACAACGAAAGTTGTTCGTGAGTCTCTCAAATTTTCGCAACACGATGATGAATCGCAAGAAACATCTTCGGGTTGTGAGGTTAAGCGACTAAGCGTACACGGTGGATGCCCTGGCAGTCAGAGGCGATGAAGGACGTGCTAATCTGCGATAAGCGTCGGTAAGGTGATATGAACCGTTATAACCGGCGATTTCCGAATGGGGAAACCCAGTGTGTTTCGACACACTATCATTAACTGAATCCATAGGTTAATGAGGCGAACCGGGGGAACTGAAACATCTAAGTACCCCGAGGAAAAGAAATCAACCGAGATTCCCCCAGTAGCGGCGAGCGAACGGGGAGCAGCCCAGAGCCTGAATCAGTGTGTGTGTTAGTGGAAGCGTCTGGAAAGGCGTGCGATACAGGGTGACAGCCCCGTACACAAAAATGCACATGCTGTGAGCT
>NZ_CAWORF010000071.1:0-591 GCF_963883545.1 Escherichia sp. E4702
GGCTTGTAGCTCAGGTGGTTAGAGCGCACCCCTGATAAGGGTGAGGTCGGTGGTTCAAGTCCACTCAGGCCTACCAAATTTGCACGGCAAATTTGAAGAGGTTTTAACTACATGTTATGGGGCTATAGCTCAGCTGGGAGAGCGCCTGCTTTGCACGCAGGAGGTCTGCGGTTCGATCCCGCATAGCTCCACCATCTCTGTAGTGATTAAATAAAAAATACTTCAGAGTGTACCTGCAAAGGTTCACTGCGAAGTTTTGCTCTTTAAAAATCTGGATCAAGCTGAAAATTGAAACACTGAACAACGCAAGTTGTTCGTGAGTCTCTCAAATTTTCGCAACTCTGAAGTGAAACATCTTCGGGTTGTGAGGTTAAGCGACTAAGCGTACACGGTGGATGCCCTGGCAGTCAGAGGCGATGAAGGACGTGCTAATCTGCGATAAGCGTCGGTAAGGTGATATGAACCGTTATAACCGGCGATTCCGAATGGGGAAACCGAGTCGTGTTGTACACACTATCATTAACTGAATCCATAGGTTAATGAGGCGAACCGGGGGAACTGAAACATCTGAAGTACCCCGAGGAAAAGAAA
>NZ_CAWORF010000072.1:0-1296 GCF_963883545.1 Escherichia sp. E4702
TCAAAGCCTCCCACCTATCCTACACATCAAGGCTCATGTTCAGTGTCAAGCTATAGTAAAGGTTCACGGGGTCTTTCCGTCTTGCCGCGGGTACACTGCATCTTCACAGCGAGTTCAATTTCACTGAGTCTCGGGTGGAGACAGCCTGGCCATCATTACGCCATTCGTGCAGGTCGGAACTTACCCGACAAGGAATTTCGCTACCTTAGGACCGTTATAGTTACGGCCGCCGTTTACCGGGGCTTCGATCAAGAGCTTCGCTTGCGCTAACCCCATCAATTAACCTTCCGGCACCGGGCAGGCGTCACACCGTATACGTCCACTTTCGTGTTTGCACAGTGCTGTGTTTTTAATAAACAGTTGCAGCCAGCTGGTATCTTCGACTGATTTCAGCTCCATCCGCAAGGGACTTCACCTACGTATCAGCGTGCCTTCTCCCGAAGTTACGGCACCATTTTGCCTAGTTCCTTCACCCGAGTTCTCTCAAGCGCCTTGGTATTCTCTACCTGACCACCTGTGTCGGTTTGGGGTACGATTTGATGTTACCTGATGCTTAGAGGCTTTTCCTGGAAGCAGGGCATTTGTTGCTTCAGCACTGTAGTGCCTCGTCATCACGCCTCAGCCTTGATTTTCCGGATTTGCCTGGAAAACCAGCCTACACGCTTAAACCGGGACAACCGTCGCCCGGCCAACATAGCCTTCTCCGTCCCCCCTTCGCAGTAACACCAAGTACAGGAATATTAACCTGTTTCCCATCGACTACGCCTTTCGGCCTCGCCTTAGGGGTCGACTCACCCTGCCCCGATTAACGTTGGACAGGAACCCTTGGTCTTCCGGCGAGCGGGCTTTTCACCCGCTTTATCGTTACTTATGTCAGCATTCGCACTTCTGATACCTCCAGCATACCTCACAGTACACCTTCACAGGCTTACAGAACGCTCCCCTACCCAACAACACATAGTGTCGCTGCCGCAGCTTCGGTGCATGGTTTAGCCCCGTTACATCTTCCGCGCAGGCCGACTCGACCAGTGAGCTATTACGCTTTCTTTAAATGATGGCTGCTTCTAAGCCAACATCCTGGCTGTCTGGGCCTTCCCACATCGTTTCCCACTTAACCATGACTTTGGGACCTTAGCTGGCGGTCTGGGTTGTTTCCCTCTTCACGACGGACGTTAGCACCCGCCGTGTGTCTCCCGTGATAACATTCTCCGGTATTCGCAGTTTGCATCGGGTTGGTAAGTCGGGATGACCCCCTTGCCGAAACAGTGCTCTACCCCCGGAGATGAATTCACGAGG
>NZ_CAWORF010000073.1:0-1166 GCF_963883545.1 Escherichia sp. E4702
GCTACACACGTGCTACAATGGCGCATACAAGAGAGCGACCTCGCGAGAGCAGCGGACCTCATAAGTGCGTCGTAGTCCGGATTGGAGTCTGCAACTCGACTCCATGAAGTCGGAATCGCTAGTAATCGTGGATCAGAATGCCACGGTGAATACGTTCCCGGGCCTTGTACACACCGCCCGTCACACCATGGGAGTGGGTTGCAAAAGAAGTAGGTAGCTTAACCTTCGGGAGGGCGCTTACCACTTTGTGATTCATGACTGGGGTGAAGTCGTAACAAGGTAACCGTAGGGGAACCTGCGGTTGGATCACCTCCTTACCTTAAAGAAGCGTACTTTGCAGTGCTCACACAGATTGTCTGATAGAAAGTGAAAAGCAAGGCGTCTTGCGAAGCAGACTGATACGTCCCCTTCGTCTAGAGGCCCAGGACACCGCCCTTTCACGGCGGTAACAGGGGTTCGAATCCCCTAGGGGACGCCACTTGCTGGTTTGTGAGTGAAAGTCGCTGACCTCTGTATCTCAAAACTCACTTACGAGTGATGTTTGAGATATTTGCTCTTTAAAAATCTGGATCAAGCTGAAAATTGAAACACTGAACAACGAAAGTTGTTCGTGAGTCTCTCAAATTTTTGCAACACGATGATGAATCGAAAGAAACATCTTCGGGTTGTGAGGTTAAGCGACTAAGCGTACACGGTGGATGCCCTGGCAGTCAGAGGCGATGAAGGACGTGCTAATCTGCGATAAGCGTCGGTAAGGTGATATGAACCGTTATAACCGGCGATTTCCGAATGGGGAAACCCAGTGTGATTCGTCACACTATCATTAACTGAATCCATAGGTTAATGAGGCGAACCGGGGGAACTGAAACATCTAAGTACCCCGAGGAAAAGAAATCAACCGAGATTCCCCCAGTAGCGGCGAGCGAACGGGGAGCAGCCCAGAGCCTGAATCAGTGTGTGTGTTAGTGGAAGCGTCTGGAAAGGCGCGCGATACAGGGTGACAGCCCCGTACACAAAAATGCACATGCTGTGAGCTCGATGAGTAGGGCGGGACACGTGGTATCCTGTCTGAATATGGGGGGACCATCCTCCAAGGCTAAATACTCCTGACTGACCGATAGTGAACCAGTACCGTGAGGGAAAGGCGAAAAGAACCCCGGCGAGGG